>NZ_CP101283.1:1883939-2212878 GCF_024298925.1 Phenylobacterium sp. LH3H17
CCGTGCCGGCGGCCATCGTGCGCCGGGTGGTTGAGACCGCGGCCGGCGGCGGTGTGGCGGTGATCCGCCCCTGGCTGGGCGCGCGCACCCAGACCGTGACCGGCGAAATCGCCCGCAGCATGGGGCTTTCCACGCCCCAGGGCGCGCTGGTGGCCGACATCTGGCCGAACGGACCCGCGGCCCGCGCCGGCCTGCGCCAGGGTGATGTGATCGTCTCGGTGGACGGCCGCCCGGCGGTGGACGCCGCGGCGGTGTCCTACGCGGTGTCGTCGCGCCGTCCCGGCGACAGCCTGAAACTCGGCGTGCGGCGGGGAGCACGGGAGGAAATCCTGACACTGCGGGCCGAGGCGCCGCCCGCCACCCCCGCCAAGGACCAGCAGCTGATCTCCGGCCGCAATCCGTTCGACGGCGCCACGGTGGTGAACCTGTCGCCGGCGGTGGCCGGCGAGCTGGGCCTCGATCCGTTCCTGGGTCGCGGCGTGCTGGTGACCAATATCAGCCGTGGCTTTGCGATGAACGCCGGCCTGCGACCTGGCGACCTGGTCAAGAAGATCAATGGGCGCGAGGTGGGCACCGTGCGCGAGATGATGGGCGTCCTCAACACCGGCGCGGGCAACCAGTGGCAGGTGACCATCGAGCGCGGCGGCCAGGAGATCACGGGCAATTTCCGGACCTAGGCGCCCCAGATCCTCCCCCAGCGCGTAGCGCGTATGGGGGAGGTGGCGCGTCGCCTCTTCGCGACGTGACGGAGGGGGCTGAAGCCCGCAAGCAAGAGTCAAAGTCCCCCTCAGTCAGCTTCGCTGACAGCTCCCCCAGAGGGGGAGCAACTTGAACGGCTGCGTCGGTCGGAATGCGTTCACGGCCGGCGGCGGCTTTTGCTAGAACAGCCTCATGGCCGATCTCTTCGAAGCCGCGGGGATGACGCCCCACGCCCCATCCCCGCTCGCCGACCGTCTGCGGCCGCAGCGGCTGGACGAGGTGGTGGGGCAGGACCACCTGCTGGGTCCCGAGGGTCCGATCCGCCGCATGGCGGAGGCCAAGCGACTGGCCTCGATGATCCTCTGGGGCCCGCCGGGCACCGGCAAGACCACCATCGCCCGACTGCTGGCCAAGGAGGCGGGGTACGAGTTCCAGCAACTCTCGGCGGTGTTCTCCGGGGTCGCCGACCTGAAGAAGGCCTTCGAGCAGGCCAAGATGCGCCGTTCGGCCGGCCAGGCCACCCTGCTGTTCGTCGATGAAATCCACCGCTTCAACCGCGCCCAGCAGGACGGCTTCCTGCCCTTCGTGGAGGAGGGGATCGTCACCCTGGTGGGGGCCACCACCGAGAACCCGTCCTTTGAGCTGAACGGGGCGCTTCTCAGCCGCGCCCAGGTCTATGTGCTGAAGCGCCTGGACGACGAGGCCCTGGCCCTGCTGCTGGACAAGGCCGAGGTCCATGAGGGCCGCAAGCTGCCGCTGGAGGACGAGGCGCGCCACGCCCTGATCGCGCTCGCCGACGGCGACGGGCGCTACCTGCTGACCCTGGCCGAGACCCTGCTCAACATCGGCTCGGCCAAGCCATTGTCGACCAAACAGCTGGGCGAAGTGCTGCAGAAGCGCAGCCCGGCCTACGACAAGGACCGCGAAGAGCACTACAACCTCATCTCGGCCCTGCATAAGTCCATCCGAGGCTCAGACCCCGACGCGGCGCTCTATTGGCTGGCGCGGATGTTGGCCGGCGGGGAGGACCCGCTGTTCGTGGCCCGGCGGCTGATCCGCGCGGCGGCCGAGGACATCGGCGAGGCCGATCCCATGTCCCTGGTGCTCGCCAACGCGGCGAAGGACACCTACGACTTCCTGGGCTCGCCGGAGGGGGAGATCGCGCTGGCCCAGCTGGTGATCCACCTGGCGGCTGCGCCCAAGTCCAACGCGGTCTACACGGCCTTCAAGGCCGCCCAGCGCGCGGCCAAGGAGACCGGCTCGCTGATGCCCCCGGCCCATATCCGCAACGCGCCCACCAAGCTGATGAAGGACCTGGGCTACGGCAAGGGCTACGCCTACGACCACGACGTCGAGGGCGGTTTCTCGGGCCAGAACTACTTCCCGGACGGCATGGCGCGGCAGACCTTCTACCAGCCCAAGGGCGACGGGAACGAGGCGCGGATCAAGGAGCGACTGGAGCGCTGGGCCGAGCAGCGGAACCGCAAGGGGTGAGGCCGCGCCTGCAACCCAAGCCCAGGCCCGGCGACACCCCGGTCTCGCTCAGCGCCGAGGAGATCGCCTTTGTCCGCGGCCTGGTGATCTATGAGGACGCCCAGATCCTGGCGCTGAACAAGCCGTCGGGCCTCTCCAGCCAGGGTGGGCGCGGCCAGGTCCATACCCTGGATGAGATGCTCTGGGCCTTCGCCAAGCCTGGCAAGGCGCGGCCCCGGCTGATCCACCGCCTGGACCGCGACACCTCCGGCGTGATCCTCACCGCCAAGACCAAACCCGCCGCAGGTTTCCTCGGCAAGCATATGATGGGACGGCGTTTTTCGAAAACCTATCGGGCCATTGTCACGCCCGGAGCGCCCGAGCCGGCGCAGGGGTCGATCGAGGCTCCGCTGCGCCGCGACGAGCAAGGCCGCGAGGCCTATATGCGGGTCTGCGAGGCCGACCATCCCGACGCCGAGACGGCGCGCACCCGCTTTCGGACCGTATCGAAGGGCCCGGCGGCGGCGTTGCTGGAACTGGCGCCGGAGACCGGCCGCATGCACCAGATCCGGGTGCACCTGGCCTCCATCGGACGCCCCATCGCCGGGGATGCGCGCTATGGCGGGGCGCTGGCCGTGGCGGGCCTGCCGGTCCCGCGGCTGATGCTGCACGCCAAGACGCTCGCTTTCCCCCATCCCGAGGGCGGGACCAAACAGATCGAGGCGGACGTCCCGGCCGACATGGCCGGCCTGATCGCCGCGCTGGGCCTCTAGACGGAACGCCCGTCCGAGCTGGGCCGTTCTTCCGACAAGGTTTGCAAGTCCAATAGCTTGCGGAGGATCCCCGAGATGAAACGAGCCCTTGTCCTGCTGGCCGCCTGCGCCCTTCTGGGCGGCTGCGCCACGGCTCCTACGGTCTACGCGCCGGCCTCGGGTCCGAACGCAATCGGCTTCTCGGAGTACCGCATCGAGCCCGGCCGCTACCGCATCACCTTCCGCGGCGGACCGGGCGCGCCGATCGCACAGGTGTCCGACTACGCCCTGCTGCGCGCCGCCGACCTGGCCATCGCCGAGGGCTTTGACTGGTTCCGCGTCGCCGATCGCGTGACCATGCAGGCCGGATCCGACAGCGGCCCGCGGGTCTCCATCGGGGCTGGCGGCGGCAGCGGCGGCTATCACCGCAGCGGCGTCGGGATCGGGCTCGGCACCAGCTTCAATCTCGGCGGCGGACCGTCGGTGGCCCAGACCATCGAGGTGTTGATGGGCAAGGGGCCGCGTCCGAACGATCGTGACGCCTATGACGCCCGCGAGATTCGCCGAAATCTCGGAGCCCGGACCTAGGCCGGAACCCGCAGGGCCCCGTGGGTGAAACCCGCCACCTCGGCCACCGACAGATAGCCCTCGTCGGGGAGCCCTTGCGCCACCAGCAGGGGGGAGAGGCCGCGCGCCTGTTCGGCGAACTCCAGCAACTGGCCGGCGGCCTCGCCGTCTGAGGTCGCCAGGTCCGAACCGTCCAGGGTGACGCCTTGCAAACGGGCGTCGCGCACCGGAAAGACCACGTCCCGGCTGGGCTGAAGCCGGGCGAAGACGCTACGGCACACAGCGTTCAGGAGGCCCGCCACCTCGGTCAGGCGACCGGTTGGCGTGCCCCGGTCGATGTCGATCAACTCGACGATGACGCGCTTTTTCAAGGCCGCGGCCGAGCCCTCGGTGGCGTTCGCCAGATGGCTGCGGCCCCTGCGGCCCGAAGCCGTGCGGAACGAGAAGGGCAGGATCACCGGCAGGGCCGAAGCGCCGTCGGGCCCGACCAGGGTGGCGGCGAACTCGGTAGTGGCCTTGTCGATGGTCTCCACGTCGTCGTCGGAGAGCCTGGCAAAGGCGCGGGCGGGGATGACCACGCCGCTCTTCAGATGGGTGACCACCGGCTCCAGCCGGCGCGCGGCGACGGCCTGATGACGCAAGTGCACGAGGTCCTCGACCAGGAAGTCGATCCCAAGGGTCTGCTTCTCGGCGGTGACGAAGGTGGCAAAGCCACCGGCGAGCACGGGCTCGGGCGGCGCTTCTTGCGCAGAGGCGTTATTCCCGACCATCCCCGAACCTGGAAAGCTGAACCTGATCCGCATGATGACGCCCGTGGCTTAACCAGGCGTTGAATGGCGGGCGGGGGCTTCTCCGAAGCGACATCACGTCGCATAAGGGCGGAATGGAAAAGGTTCTTCTGGTGGCCGCCGGCGGCGCGGTGGGCGCGGTGGCGCGCTACGGCCTGGGGGTGCAGGCCCTGCGGCTGTGGGGCTCCGGCTGGCCCTTCGGGACCTTCGCGGCCAATGTCCTGGGCGGCCTGCTGATGGGCGTGCTGGCGGGCTACCTGGCCCACCGCGGCGGTGCGGACCAGGAGCGGCTGCGCGTGCTGCTCGGGGTCGGGGTGCTGGGCGGCTTCACGACGTTCTCGGCCTTCTCGCTGGAGGCGGCGCTGATGATCGGGAAGCGCCTCTACGGCCAGGCCTTCGCCTACACCACCGCCTCGGTGCTGCTGTCGATCTCGGCCCTGTTCCTGGGCCTCCTGCTGGCGCGACGGGTGTTCGCGTGAGGGAGGTCCGCAACATCCAGGTCGATCCGGGCGAGGACGGGGTGCGGCTGGACCGCTGGTTCCGGCGTCGCTGGCCGCACGTCTCCCAGATCCAGGTCCAGAAGCTCGCCCGCTCGGGTCAGATCCGCGTCGATGGCGGCCGCGCCAAGCCCGACCAGCGCTTGGCCGCCGGCGAGACCGTGCGTGTCCCGCCGCTGCCCGACGCCCCCAAGCCCGGCGACAAGGGGCCTGGCCTCGACGCCAAGGAGAAGGTCTTCGCCAAGTCCCTGGTGCTCTACGAGGACGAGGAGGTGTTGGTGCTGAACAAGCCCGCCGGCCTCGCCGTCCAGGGCGGCACCAAGACGCTCAAGCACATCGACCGCCTGCTCAGCGCCTGGGGCGAGGGTCTGGAACGGCCACGCCTGGTCCACCGCCTGGACCGCGACACCTCCGGCGTCCTGGTGCTGGGCAAGACCCCCGGGGCGGCGGCCAAGCTCGCGGGCTCCTTCGCCCGGCGCCGGGCGGAAAAGACCTACTGGGCCCTGGTCCATGGCGCGCCGAAGCCCGCCGAGGGGGTGATGGAGCTGCACCTGGTCAAGAAGGGGGTCGGCGACCGCGAGATGGTGGTGCCGACCGATCCCAAGGACCCTAACGGCGATCCCGCCGAGACCGAGTTCGTGACCATCAGCCGCGCGGCGCACCGGGTGACCTGGATGGCGCTGCGGCCCCACACCGGGCGGACCCACCAATTGCGCGCCCATATGCTGGCCATGGGCCACCCGATCCTGGGCGATCCGAAATACACCAACGACGCGGCCCGCGAGCTGTCGGGAGACCTGAAGCTGCAGCTCCACGCCCGACGCCTGACCCTGCCGCATCCGTCGCGGGGCACGCTGATCCTCGAGGCGCCCATCGGCAAGGAGCTGAAGGCCGGCTTCAAGCGCTTCGGCTTCGACGAGCACGAGGCGAACCCGGAGCCGTTCAAGAAACGGCGGAAGTAGGGGCTCAGGCCGTCTCGAACGTCACCGCCGCTTCGGCCTCCCTGCGCCAGGTGGGCCGCGCCCACAGGCCGATGAATGAAGCCCTCGGCAGCTGGGCCTGAATGGCGAACAGCCGCGAGATCGCCGCCGCCGGCGAGATCGCCTCCCGCGCGAACAGCATCTGGCGAGCCGGCAGGATGCGGTTGAGGTCGCGCGGGGTCAGAATCTCGTCGGCCATGGGCGAAGGATCGCCGAGGCCCGCGGCCTAGACCAGCCCCGCCACCGGCGGCGCGCCGGCGCTGTCGGGGAAGACCGTGGTCTCCAGCGCCCGGCGGTCCAGGCCCAGGTGGTCGGCCAGCACGCCCTTGAACAGGGCGCGCATGTCCAGGGAGGGGGCCAGGTCGCGGTTCTCGTAGAGGGCGGCGGTCTTCAGCCCGGGCCAGTCACCGACGATCCCGCCGGGCTTCAGCGAGCCGCCGAGAATGAGCGCCGTCGAGGCGGTGCCGTGGTCGGTGCCGCCTGTGCCGTTGACCCGCGCCGTGCGGCCGAATTCGGTGGCGACCACCACCACGGTGTTGCTCCATTCGGAGCCGAGGCCCGTGTAGAGGCCGTCCAGCACCGCGTCCAGATAGCCCAGGCGATTGGCCAGCTGGCCGTTGGCCGCGCCCTGGTTGGCGTGGGTGTCGAAGCCGTCGAGGCTGAGCGCGGCGATCTGCGGGCCGCCGGGCTCGCGCATGAAGCCGGCCAAGGTCCCGCCCAGCTTGCGCGCCGCCTCTTGGCCCTGGCGAAGATAGCCTTCGATGCTGCCGGGCTGGGCTGACGCCATCATGCCGGACGTTCCGCCAGCTCCGGCCGGACCGCTTATCGCCGCCTGGGCCATGGTCTCGGTGGCCAGGCCGCGGGCCAGGGCCGGACCTAGCACCGGATCATCCTTGTAGAGGTCCTGAAGCAGGCTCGGCAGCCGCGCCTGGGCGTCAATCCCGCGACCAGGGGACCAGGAGGAAGCCGGGGCCGGGCCGCGCAGGATCAGCGGGGCGGTTGGTCCCACCGACAGGGCCTCGACCTTGCGCCGCGCGTTCAGGCTGCCCACGGCGCGGTTCAGCCAGCCGGAGGAGGTCCCGTAGACCACCGCAGCCCCCGTCTCCAGCACGTCCTGGGCCTCGAAATGCGAGCGGGCGCGGTCCGGGGTGGCGACCGCCGGGGCGATCCGCGCCTGGCCGGCCTTGGCGAGGCCGTGGACCGATTTGAGCGCCGGATGCAGGGCGAAGGCGCCGTCCAGGGCCAGGGCGTCGTCCCCGAGCGCCAGGCTCCCGCGCAGGGCCTGATAGTCGGGATCGCCCACCGGTGGGGCGAGGGAGAGGCCGTCCAGTCCGCCCCGGCAGATCACCACCACCAGCTTGCGGTTGGCGAGGTCGCCCGTGGCCGCCAAGGCCGGGCGCGCCAGGAGGTCGACCGAGAGCCCGAGTCCGGCGGCGGCCAGCATCGCCCGGCGGCGGGAGAGGTGAGCGGTCATCGGCGTTGGAACTCCGGGCTCATCAGCAGCAGGGCGAGGCCTTCGGCACGGGACTCGGCGCGGGCGACTGCGGTCGCCGTGGCGGGCGAGAGCCGCGCCCCCAGGGCCTCGACGGCCAGCGACTTGGGGTCACGATCGCGCACCATGGCCTCGGAGAAGGCCTGGGCCCAGCTCATCCGCTGGACCAGCGCCGCGGGGGTCGCCCAGGCGGCGGTCTCCTCGGGCCAGCCCTTGGGGGAGGGCGCGGAAAAAGCCTTCTGGCCCATGGCGTTCAGCACCGGCGCCAGGCGGCCGATGTCGCGAGGCGCGCCGCCTGTCGCGCGCCAGCTGGAGATCATGAACTCATAGGGTGTCTTGAACTTGGCCGGCTGCGGCGCCCAGGACTCGGGCGCGCCGATCAGCGCGCGCGCCACGTGGTCGAGTTCGCCGCTACTCTCGGCCCAGGCGTATTCCAGCCGACGCAACAGGGCCGGCGGCGGATCGTCGGCCACGAAGTGCCGGGCGATCTTGGCGCAGATGAAGCGCGCGGTGGCAGGGTGGCGCGCGAGGTCGGTCAGGATCGCGCCGGCCTGTTCCTTGCCGCCGGGGGCGTATCGCACGCCCATCACCATGCGGGCGCCGGGCTCGTGGGCGACGGCGCGGAACACCGGACGGCCCAGCATTTCAGGGTCTTCGCGGAAACCGCCGACGGAGAGGCCGGTCATGGCGCGGGCGAATTCGGTGACGTCGGCCTGGCTGTAACCGCCGTCGACGCCGACGGTGTGCAGTTCGAGGATTTCCCGCGCGAGGTTCTCGTTCAGGCCCGCCGGCTTGCGCCCGGCCGACGGCGACCCGGCGCCCGCGCCGCGCCGGGGCCGCGACAGGTATTGCGCCGCCGGACTGCCCGGCCCGATCGACTGGGCCTGATCCAGATAGAGCAGCATGGCCGGATGGGTGGTCGCCGTGGACAGCAGGTCGGCGAAGCGGCCGAACACGTGCGGCCGGATGGCCTCGTTCTCGAACGGCCCGACCACGGTGGCGGTCACGAGCTTGTTGGCCGAGACGGTGAAATGGTTGGCCCAGAACAGGGTCCAGCGCTCGCGGAACCCCGCCTCTGTCTCCGCGCCGAGCTGGGCTCGGGCCAGAAAGTCCGTGCCGACGTCGTCGCGCAGCATCTTTTGGGCGATCTTGACGGGATCGCGGGCGTCGGCGACCGGCGTGTCGTCACCCGCCGCGCGTATCATCCCGCGCTTGTCCTGCTGGTAGACGCGGAAGCCGGCGATGCGCTGGGCGGAGGTCTCACCATTGGTCCTCGGCTGGTCGGCGCCGGAGGGGCGGATCTGGGCGGAGAGGAAGCCTTTCGGATCGCCTCGGGCCGCGGCGATCTCCCCAGGCCTGGCGCCCAGGCCAAAGCGGGTGACGGCGATGGCGGCGCTCAGATCGCGGTCGGCCACAACTGGCTCCTTGCGCATTTCCACTTCCGTCTCCATTGCACGGGGCGACCCGCGGAATTCCGTCGCGGGCGGTTGGAGGCGCGTTTGAAAAAAGGATTTCACGAGCCCGGCGATAAGCCCAGGCGGTTCTACAAGGACGTCTCGGTCGTCGCTGAGCCCGGTGGGTTCCAGGTCAGGCTGGATGGGCGCAATGTCCGCTCGCCCAAGGGCGGGGTGCTGGTCCTGCCGACCCAGGCGCTCGCTGATCTGGTGGCCGCCGAATGGACCGCCCAGATCGACGTGATCGAGCTGGCGGAGATGCACGTCACCCGCCTGGCCTTCACCGCCCTGGAGGCGATCCCGCCGGCCCGTGACGGTGTCGCCCAGCAGGTGGCCGACTTCGCCGGCTCCGACCTGCTCTGCTACCACGCCGAGGAGCCCGAGGCCCTGGCGGCGCGTCAGCTGGAGCACTGGGGCCCGGTGCTGGACCGCGCCGACCGCGAGCTGGAGCTGGTTTTCCTGCGCACCATGGGCATCCTCCATCGCGCGCAGCCAGGCGAGACCCTGGAGCGTGTGAAGGCGCTGGCCCTGGAGCTGGACGATTTCGCCCTGGCGGGTCTGGCCTTCGGAACCTCGCTGTTCGGCTCGGCGGTCCTGGCCTTCGCCCTGCAGCGCGGTTGGCTCAACGGCGAGCAGGCCTACGAGCTTTCCCGCCTGGACGAAGCCTATCAGCAGGAGAAGTGGGGGATCGACGAAGAGGCCGCCGAACGCACCGCGCGGCTCTTCGAGGAAGCCAAGATGCTGGATCGCTGGTTCCGGGCGCTGGGCTAGGCGCCGTCCCGCCGGAACAGGATGATCGGGCCGTCCCAAGCCGGGGTCCTGACGTCGATCTCACGGGTGTCGGTCGCACCGGGCGTCGTGGCGACAGCCTTGCGCCAGAACCGCAGGGCGGCGGTGTTCTTCCGGGCCACGGCGACTTCCCAGAGACCGGACCGCGTGGCGAAGACCAGATGGGCGGCCGCCGCTGCGACGCCCGATCCGCGATGCTTCCGCAGGACGAAGAACTCCGCGACGCTGTTGTCGATGGCCTGGCCGGAATGGGCGTGGTCGTTGACCAGGGCGAACCCCGCCAGGAGATCGTTCCGCAGGATGAACCAGGCGCTGCGCGTCCGATCGGTCCAGTAGGCCGCAAGCGGATAGGGGTCGAAGCGGCCATCGGCCTGCAGGTCGCCCTTCGACGTCCCGGCCCAGAATTCCGAGAAGTCGTGAATGTAGAGCTGCATCAGGTTCTGCAGCACCGGCTCCTGCTCGGGCAGGACTGGTTCCAGCCGCACGTTCATGTCGCCTAGCCCCAGGTTCCCGTGGCCAAGGTCGTCGGCGAATAGTCGCAGAATGTCCAGCGCAGCGGGACGGCCGCGCGACGGCGCCAGCCGCGCTCGACGGTGAAACGCCACAGGCGCTCTGCCCCCTCCAGGCCCGCACGCTGGTCCCAGAGCACCTCGGTGCGGCCCTGGAGTTGCGTCAGGTCGCCGGTCTCAAAGTCGGGGAACAGCAGGGCCGCGCGGGGTTCGGTCAGCAGGTTGCCCAGGGTGTTGAAGAACCGGTTGCCCCGGAAATCGGGGATGGTCAGGACGTCGCCCTCGATGCGAACGAAGCCCGGCCGCCCACCGCGATGGGAGATGTCGGCTCCGCCGTTCTCGCCGTCGGCGCGGGTGGCGACGAAGAAGGTGTCGGCCGCCGCGACCGTTGCGCGGGCGTCCGCATCCAGGCCCACGAAGCGCTCCAGCGGGCCGGGCGTGCGGGGTGCAGCCTCGACACCGCGGGTCTGGATGTACTGCGGGCAGTTGCCGAAACTCTGGGCCAGATGGACGGCAATCCCGTCGTCGACGGTGGTGAGGCGTCCGTTGGCGCGGTTACGGCGGCGGTTGGAGAGGTCAAGGCCCAGCAGGCCCACCGGTGCGCCCGGCCGGAGCAGGGCCTGGGCAGGGTCCTGCGGGTCGGGGCGGACGGCGAGCCGCAGGGTCCGCTGGTCGGGGCTCGTGATGAAGCCGGGCGCACCGGTTAGCAGGGTGGCCGCCGGCCAGCCGCCGGCCTCGACCGTTCCCACGAACACATAGGCAAGACCCTCGAAGAAGGTCCGATGCTGATCCGGCATGAAATCGCGGATGCCGGCGCCGATCGGCGGGGCCTCCAGGCCCGCGCGGCGCTGGGCCTCACGCTCGCCAGCATGGAACGGGGCGGGGGCCATGGCTCAGGCCGGTTCCGGGATCGGCGAGGCCGGCAGCGGCTTGAACCAGGGCTGACCCTCGACACGGGCCAGCCAGGCGCGGACGGCGGAGTAGGGCTCGAGGGGGATCGCGCCCTCCGGAGCATGGGCCACGTAGGAATAGCAGGCGAGGTCAGCGATCGTCGGGTGGTCGGCGGCGAGATAGGTCGCGCCCTTCAGGTGCTGGTCCGTGAAGGCCAGCAGCCGTTCGGCGATCGCCTTGGCGCGGACCGGGTCGCCCGGCATGTTCCATTGCAGGGCCATGCGCGCGGTGGCCGGGCCGTACATGACCTCGCCGGCGGCGATGGAAAGCCATCGCTGCATCCGCGCCGCTCCGACCGGATCGTTCAGCAGCCAGGAGCCGTCCGGATCGTAGCGCTTGGCGAGATAGACCAGGATGGCGTTGGAGTCGGCCAGGACCAGGTCGCCATCCTCCAGCACGGGAATCTGCCGCAGGGGATTGAGCTTGCCGTATTCGGGCGTGGCGCGAACGGCGGCGGAGGCCTCCCGGAACTCGAAATCGAGACCGAGGATGTGAAGCATGAGCTCTACGCGATGGGCGTGGCCGGACAGCGGTGTTCCGTGCAGGCGGATCTTGGACATGGACGTCTCCGTGGGATGGCGACGGACAGGTTAGGCATTGCGGAATTCCGGGTGAATGGTGCTAATTGGCAATTGACTATTCCAATTTTCGGAATGATGCGATGGATCGCCTGGATGAACTCGCGGTGTTCGTGGCCGTGCTGGAAACAGGCGGATTCGCTGCGGCCGCCCGCAAGCTGCGGCGCTCGCCCCCGGCCGTGACCCGGATCGTAGCCGGTCTGGAGGCCCGCGCCGGGGCGCGGCTGATCGAGCGCACAACCCGCAAGCTCAACCCCACCGAGGCAGGCCGCATCTTGGCGGAGAAGGCGCGCGGACTGCTGGCGGCCTATGAGGAGGCGCTGGCCCCGGAGGACGACGGCCCGCTGCGGGGGCTGATCACCCTCACCGCGCCCCTGGTGTTCGGCCGCCGGCACCTGACGCCGGTGGTGGCGAGCTTCCTCGACCTCCACCCCCAGGTCAGCGTCGACCTGGTTCTGCACGACCGCAATCTCGACCTGATCGAGGGCCAGATCGACCTGGCCCTGCGGATCGGCGCCCTGGCAGATTCCGGCTTGGTGGCGCGAAGGGTGGGGGAGGTGCGGCGCATCCTGGTGGCCTCGCCGGCCTATCTGGCGCGGCGCGGGACGCCGGCCAGGCCGAGCGATCTGACCGATCACGAGATCGTCTTGTCCGGTGTCCTGACCGGCGGCACGGAATGGCGGTTCCGTGACCAGGCGGTGCGGCTGACGCCCCGGCTGAGCGTCAACGAGGTCGACGCCGCCCTGATCGCCCTGCGCGCCGGCCACGGCATCGGCCGGCCGCTGTCGTACCAGGTGGCCGAGGATCTGGCCTCCGGGGCCTTGGTGCGCCTCTTGCCGCGGTTCGAGCCCGATCCCCTGCCGGTGCAGCTGGTGGCGCCCAGCCGCCACGTCTCGAGGAAGGTCCGCGCCTTCCTGGATCATGCGGTGGAGGCCTTGAGCGGCCTGGCGGTGATCCGGCCTGGCCCCTGATCGCGCGACATGGTTGCGCCGGCCAATTCGTCCGACTACCCCTTGGCCTCCACTGCGGGAGGCCGGGCGTGAAGCAGATCCTCGAAGAACTCGAACGCCGCCGTGCCGAGGCGCGTCTTGGTGGCGGCGAGCGTCGGATTGCGTCGCAGCACGCCAAGGGCAAGCTGACGGCGCGCGAGCGGCTGGACCTGTTGCTGGACGAAGGGTCGTTCGAGGAGTTCGACATGTTCGTCGAGCACCGGGCGAGCGACTTCGGGATGGCCGAGCAGAAGGTGGCCGGCGACGGGGTGGTGACCGGCTGGGGCAACATCAACGGCCGGCTGGTGTTCGTGTTCTCCAAGGACTTCACGGTGTTCGGGGGGTCGTTGTCGAACGCCCACGCCCAGAAGATCGTCAAGGTGCAGGAGCAGGCCCTGAAGGTGGGCGCCCCGATCATCGGGCTGTTCGACGCTGGCGGGGCGCGGATCCAGGAAGGGGTGGACGGGCTGGCCGGCTATGCCGACATCTTCCTGCAGAACACCCTGGCCTCAGGGGTGATCCCGCAGATCAGCGTGATCATGGGTCCCTGCGCCGGCGGCGACGTCTATTCCCCGGCGATCACCGACTTCATCTTCATGGTGAAGGACACCAGCTACATGTACGTCACCGGCCCCGACGTGGTCCGGACCGTGACCCACGAGGAGGTGACCCACGAGGAGCTGGGCGGCTACCGGGTGCACGCCATCAAGTCCGGCGTGGCCGACGGGGCCTTCGAGAACGACCTGGAAGCCCTGACCCAGGTGCGTCGGCTGGTGGACTTCCTGCCGCTCTCCAACCGTGAGAAGCCGCCGGTGCGGCAGAGCTACGACGATCCGCTGCGCGAGGAGCCCAGCCTCGACACCCTGATCCCGGCCAACCCCAACAAGCCCTACGACATGAAGGAGCTGATCCTGAAGGTGGTGGACGAGGCCGACTTCTTCGAGATCGCCGACGGCTTCGCCAAGAACATCATCTGCGGCTTCGGGCGCATCGACGGCCAGCCGGTCGGCGTGGTCGCCAACCAGCCGCAGGTGCTGGCCGGGGTGCTGGACATCGATTCATCGCGCAAGGCCGCGCGCTTCGTGCGGTTCTGCGACGCCTTCGAGGTCCCGCTGGTGACCTTCGTCGACGTGCCGGGCTTCATGCCGGGCACCAGGCAGGAGCAGGGCGGGCTGATCCGCCATGGGGCCAAGCTGCTGTTCGCCTATGCCGAGGCCACGGTGCCGAAGATCACGCTGATCACCCGCAAGGCTTATGGCGGGGCCTATGACGTGATGAGCTCC
This sequence comes from Phenylobacterium sp. LH3H17, assembly GCF_024298925.1. Lineage (NCBI taxonomy): Bacteria > Pseudomonadati > Pseudomonadota > Alphaproteobacteria > Caulobacterales > Caulobacteraceae > Phenylobacterium > Phenylobacterium sp. LH3H17. The sequence continues at coordinate 1,897,741 of NZ_CP101283.1, forward strand.
AAGCACATCCGCGGCGACGTCAACTATGCCTGGCCCACCGCCGAGATCGCGGTGATGGGGGCCAAGGGGGCCGTGGAGATCATCTTCCGCAACGAGAGCCCCGAGGCCATCGCGCTGCGCGAGGCCGACTACAAGGCCCGCTTCGCCAACCCCTTCGTCGCCGCCTCCCGCGGCTATATCGACGACGTCATCATGCCCCACGCCACCCGACGCCGCATCGCCCGCGCGCTCAAGAACCTGCGCGGCAAGCAGCTCTCCAATCCCTGGAAAAAACACGACAATATCCCGCTCTGAGCGGCGAGGTGGATGACCGCAAGGCCCGTTAACCCATTCAGGCTGCATTCAGCCGCCAGGGCCCAGTCTGCCTCCTGAACCCGGCCCCCCGCCTTTGGATCGCGCCGGAAGGAGGTCACGATGAACAAGACTCTTACCGCCGCGGTCGCGGCCCTCACCGTCGCCGGCGCTGTCGCCGGCGCCGCGGTTCCGGCCCAGGCGCAGTCCTATCGCTACGACAACCGATACGACCGCCGTCACAACGACAACAACAAGACCGAGACCGCCATCGTCGCCGGCATCGTCGGCCTTGCCCTGGGCGCCGCCCTGGGCAGCTCCAGCCGAAACGACAGGTCGCGCTACGACCGCTATGACAACCGCTACAGCAACCAGTACGGCTATGGGTACGGCAACTCGTACGGCAGTTCCTACGGCTACGCCCAGCCTTACGGCTACGCACAGCCCTACGCCTACGCCCAGCCGCGCTATCGCGTCTGCACCACCCGCGAGCGGGTCTACGACCCGTATTCCGGTCGCCGGATGACCGTTCGCCGCGAGTACGCCTGCTAGGCAGGCCGACAACCACGCACACGTCACCCCTCCGGTCCCTCCGGAGGGGTTTTTCTTGTGCGCTCAGACGCCGAGCGTCGCGAAAACGTTATGGAACAGGCCGTTGCGCCCGGTGTTGTCGGTTCACCAAGCCTTCAGAACAGGGAGAATGATCCATGGCGGACCGTTGGACGGACGAACGTGAACCGTTGGACTGGCGCGAACGGCAGGAACGAGCGCAACGATACCGGCGCGGGGAGTACGGGGCCCAGGACTATGGATCCCAGGACTATGGCGATCGCAGCTTCCAGCCGCAGTCCGGCTACGGCCGGGAGGGCTCGCAGACACCGTCCGGTTACACGCGCGATGACCAGACGCGCGGCCCGGTGTTCGGCGAGCGCCAGACCGGGGCGGACTACACCGGACCCCGCTACGGCGCCGGTGGCTATTCCGGCTATAGCGGGCAGGACGATCGCGAGCGCGGCGGGCGGGTCCACGGCGACGATGGGCGTGAGCGGGTCTATCGCCCTGAAGCCCGCGTTGGCGCAAACCCCTACGGTGGCTTCTACGGATACGGCCAGGCACGGGTCGAGCGGCGGCCATCGCGCGACGATGAACATGCCTATCGCGTCGCCTATGGCGATCGTCATCCCGACGACGAGGGTCGCTATGACAGCCGCCGCGACGACCGGCGCGACGATGGCAGGGACCGCAATTTCTGGGAGCGGGCGTCCGAGCGGGTGGCCTCGTGGTTCGGCGAAATGGATGACGATCGCCGGCCCTCCGAGCGGGAGGCCCATCGGGCCGCCCATCGCGGCCGCGGACCCACCGGCTACAAGCGCTCCGACGAGCGGATCAGCGAGGAGGTCCACGACCTGCTGACCGATGACCCCTGGGTCGACGCCAGCGGCATCGTGATCAGTGTTTCGGCCGGCGAGGTGACGCTGTCGGGCACGGTCGTGGAACGCGAGGCCAAGCACCGGGCCGAGCGGGTCGTGGAGAACCTGGCCGGCGTGACCCATGTGCAGAACAATCTGCGGGTCCAGAAGGCCAATCCCCTGACCGACGCGGGCCGCGGGTTCGGCGACAGCGCCAGCGCCGCCCAGATGGGCGAGGCGTCGACCAAGCGCACGAACTGACCGCTTTCCCCTTCGCGTTTCGCTCCTAGATTGGCGGCGTGACGGGGTTCGCCTTCCAGCCCTGGCTCGACCGCTGGGAACTGGTTCCCGACGGCGAGGCCTTCTCGACCCCCTACACGGGGAGCCGGCTGCTGCCGGTGCGCCGCGAGGGCGCGCCGGCGATGCTGAAGCTCGCCACGGCGCCCGAGGAGCTGGCCGGCGGCGCGCTCATGGAATGGTGGGACGGGCAGGGCGCGGCGCCGGTGCTCGCCCGCCAGGGCGAGGCCCTGCTGTTGGAGCGGGCCACGGGCGGGCGTCCCTGGTCGAGATGGCCAAGTCTGACGATGGCGCCGCCACCAGGATTCTGTGTCGCGCGGCCATGGCGCTTCACGCGCCGCGCGCCGCCAGTCCTCCGGCGAGCCTGGTCCCTCTGCGCCGATGGTTCGCGGCGCTCGGACCAGGGACGGACCGGCACGGCGGAGTACTCGCCCTGGCCCACGCGACGGCGCAGGCCCTGCTGGATGCGCCGTGCGACGTTACGGTCCTGCACGGCGATATCCACCATGAGAACGTGCTCGATTTCGGGCCGAAGGGCTGGCTTGCCATCGATCCGAAGGGCTTGATCGGCGAGCGCGGCTTCGACTACGCCAACATCTTCTGCAACCCCGATCCCCTGGTCGCCGCGGCGCCGGAGCGGCTGCGCCGACAGGCGGAAGTGGTTGTCGAAACCACCGGCCAGGAACCCTGCCGGCTGCTGCAGTGGATCCTGGCCTATGCCGGCCTGTCGGCGAGTTGGACCCTGGAAGCCGCTAAGGGCCGCGACGAGGCGATGGCCGCGCTGTCCATCGCCGAGATCGCCGCCGCCGAGCTCGGCCTCTAGCCGCCCAGCCGCCAGCCGACCTCCGCGGCGAAGTCCTGGTAGAACTTCGGTTCGTAGGCGGCCTCGGGATCGCGCCGCACCCATTCATCCAGCTTGTGGGCGTCGTCGCCCACCAGGATGCGCCAGCGCTCAGCCTTGACGCCGTCCAGGATCACCTTGGCGGCGGCGGCGGCGGTCATGGGAGCGTCCTCCAGGAAGCGGCGGGCGGCCTCCACGCTGAGGGCGCGGATGGCGTCGTCGCTGACCTCGGTCATGTCCATGCCGGCCGCCGCGGCCCGAGCGCGGGCCGCCGCGATGTCCTCGGCCGACATCTCGTCGGAATCGACTCCCGCCTGCACCTTGCGGGAATTGGCGACGATGGAGGTGCCGATGTGGCCCGGCATCACCACCGAACACTTGATGTGCGGGGCGGTCAGCCGCAGGTCGGTGATCAGGGCCTCGGTGAAGCCCTTCACCGCGAACTTCGCCGCCGCGTAGGAGGTGTGGGATGTGTTGGGGCCGATGGTGGCCCAGAAGCCGTTGACGCTGGACGTGTTGATGATGTGCCCCTCGTCGGCGGCCATCAGCATCGGCAGGAAGGTGCGGACTCCCAGATAGACCCCGCCCCAGCAGACATTGAAGGTCTTCTCCCAGGCGGCGCGGCTGTCGGTGACCATGCTGCCGCCGCCGGCGATGCCCGCATTATTGAACAGCAGGTGGATGCGGTCAGTCTGCTGCTGTTCCTTCAGCTCCTCGCGGAAGGCGATGAGGGCGGCCTCCAGCGAGACGTCGGCGATATGGGTCGTGACCTTGGTGCCCTGGGGCGGGCCGTCAGCCTCGATCAGCCGCACGGTTTCGGCCATGGCCTTGGCCGAGACGTCGCACATGGCGACATTGCAGCCCTCGGCGACCAGCTGGCGGGCCAGTTCGCGGCCCATCCCCGTGCCGCCGCCGGTGATCACGGCGGTCTTACCTGCAAAGTCCTTCACGGCGTCGCCTCCCTGGCGTTGTTTTCCGGGAGTCTAGCGCGGTTTCCCCGCAGTCCGCCAAGGGGGATCAGGCCGGGGTCAGGTGGGCGTTGTCGCCCCGCTCCAGCGGATCGCGCAGGGGCTTGCCGTTCTGCACGAACTCCAGCGACACCGAGTTGATGCAGTAGCGCAGACGGGTCGGCGGCGGCCCGTCCGGGAACACGTGGCCCTGGTGGCTGTCGCAGCGGGCGCAGCGGGTCTCGATGCGGACCATGCCGTAGCTGACGTCGCGCACGCCCACCACGTGGGCTTCGTCATAGGGGGCGAAGAAGCTGGGCCAGCCGGTGCCGCTCTCGAACTTGGTCTTGGCCTGGAATAGCGGCAGGCCGCAGAGCCGGCAGCAATAGACCCCGTTCTCCTTGTTATCGAGCAGGCCGCCGCAGAAGGCGGCCTCCGTGCCGTGGTGCAGCAGCACCTCGGCCTCCTCGCGGCTGAGGCCGGCCTCGAGGGCCTGGCGTTCCGCCGCATCGGGGGCGGTGAGGTCGAATCCGGTGGGTGAGGAGGCGGCTGGTGTGCTCATGGGTCCCAATCTAAGTTGCCCGGCTTCGATACGAAAGTGCGCCGCCGGAGGATGCAGCCATGATCACCAGCACGACCCCCACCATCGCCAACCGCGAGGTCGCCGAGACGCTCGGCGTGGTCAGTGGAGAGGCCATCATCGGCGCCCATATCTTTCGCGACCTGTTCGCCGGCATCACCAACATCATCGGCGGCCGGGCCGGGGGCTATGAGAAGGCCCTGCGCGAGGCCCGCGACATCTCGATCCGAGAGATGTGCGAGGAGGCCCAGCGCCTGGGCGCCGACGCCGTGGTGGGCGTGGACCTGGACTATGAGACCCTCGGCGTCGACAACGGCATGCTGATGGTGACCGCCGCCGGCACCGCCGTGAAGCTGCGCTAGGATCTTATGTTTTCAAAGATTTTGATCGCCAACCGTGGCGAGATCGCGGTTCGGATCATTGGGACGTGCCGTCGGCTGGGGATCGCGACGGTGGTGGTCTATTCGGAGGCCGATGCGGATTCGCTGGCGGTGGAGCTGGCCGACGAGGCGGTGTTCATCGGCGGGGCGGCGGCCAGCGAGAGCTATCTGGTGGCCGACAAGATCGTGGCGGCGTGCCGCGAGACCGGGGCCGAGGCGGTGCATCCGGGCTTCGGGTTCCTGAGCGAGAACGCGGGCTTCGCCAGGCGGCTGGCCGATGAGGCGATCGTGTTCATCGGTCCCAACCCGGGCGCCATCGAGGCGATGGGCGACAAGATCCAGAGCAAGCTGTTTGCGGTGAAGGCCGGGATCTCGGTGGTGCCGGGCCATGTGGGCGAGATCGACGACACGGACCATGCGGTCAGGATCGCCGAGGAGATCGGCTATCCGGTGATGATCAAGGCCTCGGCCGGGGGCGGGGGCAAGGGCATCCGGGTGGCCTGGAGCCGCCAGGATGTCGAGGAGGGCTTTCCGGCGGTGCGCTCGGAGGCCAAGTCCAGCTTCGGCGACGACCGCATCTTCATCGAGAAGTTCATCCAGAGTCCCCGGCACATCGAGATCCAGGTGCTGGGCGACAAGCACGGGAACGTGGTCCACCTGTTCGAGCGCGAGTGCTCGATCCAGCGCCGCAACCAGAAGGTCATCGAGGAGGCGCCGAGCCCGCTGCTGGACGAGGCGACCCGGGCGGCCATGGGCGCCCAGGCCGTGGCCCTGGCCAAGGCGGTCGCCTACGACAGCGCCGGCACGGTGGAGTTCGTGGCCGGTCAGGACAAGAGCTTCTACTTCCTGGAGATGAACACCCGGCTGCAGGTGGAGCATCCGGTCACCGAGCTGATCACGGGCCTGGACCTGGTCGAGCAGATGATCCGCGTAGCCTACGGCGAGAAGCTGGCCTTCCAGCAGTCGGACCTGAAGATCAACGGCTGGGCGATCGAGAGCCGGATCTATGCCGAGGATCCCTATCGCGGCTTCCTGCCCTCGATCGGGCGGCTGGTCCGCTACGCCCCGCCCCAGGAGGGCAAGCTCGGCGAGATCGTGGTGCGCAACGACGCCGGGGTGCGCGAGGGCGACGAGATCTCGATGTTCTACGACCCGATGATCTCCAAGCTCTCGACCTGGGCGCCGACCCGGCTGGCGGCCATCGACGCCATGGGCCGGGCGCTGGAGGACTTCCACATCGAGGGCCCGGGCCAGAACATCCCGTTCCTGGCCGCGGTGATGGACCAGGACCGCTTCCGCTCGGGCCGGCTGTCGACCAACTACATCAAGGACGAGTTCCCGCAGGGTTTCCACGGAACCTCGCCCACCGACTTCCAGCGTGACCTGATGGCCGCCGTCGCCTGCGCCATGCACACCACGCTCACCGCCCGCTCGGCCCCGCAGCTGGTGCGCGACGAGTGGGTGGTGATCGAGAACGGCGAGCGCCGCCTGGTGCGGCTGGCCAATGGCGGCGACGCCTTCCGGATCGAGTTCCTGGGCGAGGACCGCAGGCTCTCCCTGACTGAGATCGCCTGGACGCCCGGCCAGCCGGTGTTCCGCGGCCGGCTGGATGGAACCGCCTTCACCGCCCAGGTCAAGCCGCTGGCCGAGGGCTTCGCCGTCCGCCATCGCGCCGCCTCAGCCCATGTCCTGGTGCTCACCCCCCGCTCGGCCGAGCTGCACGAGAAGCTGCCGCCGAAACAGGCCGCCGACACGTCGAAGATGATCCTGTCGCCCATGCCGGGCCTGGTGGTCTCCCTCGACGTCGCCGTCGGCCAGGAGGTCAAGACCGGCGAGCAGGTCGCCATCGTCGAGGCCATGAAGATGCAGAACATCATCCGCGCCGAGCGCGACGGAACCGTCAAGACTGTCGGGGCTGTGGCGGGAGCCAGCGTGGCGGCCGACGAAGTCCTCGTGGAGTTCGCGTGAGCCCGGTCTATATTCACCGCCTCGACGTACGGAACCTTGCGGCATGAACGGCCAGACCGACTGGGGCGCCTTGTTCTTCAATGCCCAGGGGCGCGTCGCGCGCACCCCGTTCCTGGTGGCCGCCGCCGTCTTGCTGGGCCTGGCGGCGCTGTATGAGTCGGTGATCGGGGTAACCGTAACCCTGCACTGGGTGACCGGCTGGTTCGTCTATCCGGCCCTGTTCTATTGCGGCGCCTGCGTGCTCTCCAAACGCCTGCACGACCGCGGCCGCTCGGGCTGGTGGGCGGCGGTGATCCTGTTCGGCACGGTGGCCATCTGGCCGCAGCCGGTGGGATTCTTTGACTTTTTGTTCGGTCTCGTGCTGGTTTGGGCCGCTGTGGAGCTCGGGGTGATGGCTGGGGAGGCGGGAACCAACCGCTATGGGCCAAATCCGTTGAGGGCCGCGTTGGCCTGATCTCGTCGTGGGGACGACATGTTCAGATTCTTGTTTAACCCGAACGGCCGTCTGCGGCGGGCGATCTATGGCCTGACGGGCCTGGTCTATTTCGGCATCCTGAACCTGTTCCTGGGCGCCTATGTCTGGTCGACCTACGCCATGGGCGCGGGATGGTGGATGCGCAGCCTCAGCGGAATGATCCATGAGCCGCAGGCCACGATAGGCCTGGCGCTCGGGGCCCTGCACTGGTCGATCCTGGGCTTCGCCGCGGTGATGCTGTTCGCCGGTTCCACCGCGTCCTTCCTGGCGCTTTCGAGTCGCCGCCTCCACGACATGGGTCAGAGCGGCATGTGGACCCTGCTGGTGTTCCTGCCGGGAGTCGGAGCGCCGCTGCTGTTCGCCGCGCTCTGCGTCTTCCCCGGCGATCCAGAGGCGAATCGCTACGGCCCCAACCCGCGGCGTCCGGCCCCCGCAGCGAAACCCGCGGCTAGAGCGGCGCCTCGGCGGGCGTAACCGCCTTCCAGATCCTCCCCCAGCGCGCAGCGCGGTTTGGGGGAGGTGGCTCGGAGCGAAGCGGAGAGACGGAGGGGGTTGAAGCGCATTGAGCGAGTCAAAGTCCCCCTCAGTCGGCTTCGCCGACAGCTCCCCCAGGAGGGGAGCATCTTGGGTTAGAAGACTGCCTAGAGCGGCGCCTCGGCGGGCGTAACCGGCCCGAAAACCTCGATAAAACTCGCCTTCAGGGCCGCGTCGGCCTCATCCATGGTCACCGGCAGGCCCAGATCGACCAGGCTGGTCACCCCGTATTGGGTCTGGCCACAGGGCACGATGCCGTCGAAATGGCCGAGATCAGGTTCGACGTTCAGCGAAATCCCGTGGAACGAGACCCAGCGGCGCAGCTTCACTCCGATGGCGGCGATCTTATCCTCTCGGGTCGGAAGGCCGGGGGCCCGGCGCTCCACCCAGACCCCGACCCGGCCCTCGCGAATCTCGCCCTCGACGTTGAAATGGCCGAGGGCGCCGACGATCCAGGCCTCCAGGCTCGCGACGAAGGCGCGCACGTCACGGCCACGCTTGGTCAGGTCCAGCATCACATAGGCCACCCGCTGGCCCGGCCCATGATAGGTGTACTGGCCGCCGCGGCCGCTCTCGAACACCGGAAAACGGTCGGGCGCCAGCAGGTCGCCGGCCTTCGACGAGACCCCGGCGGTGTAAAGCGGGGGGTGTTCCAGCAGCCAGATCAGTTCCGGCGCTTCCCCGGCCGCGATGGCCGCGGCGCGAGCCTCCATGGCCGCCACGGCCTCGAGATAGCCGACCGGCCCGCGCGAGATCGCCCAGCCGGCGGCCAGCCCGTCCGGGCGTCCGAAAATCGGGGCGGGGTTTAACACGTGGTCAAGCATGTCGGCTCAATGTGGGGGCAGGTGGGCCCAACTCAAAGCCTGCCCTGTATCTTAGGGTTTCAAAGGTTTTCCGTCTTGAGTCAGGTCAACGCCGTCAATGTCGAGATCTCGGTCCTGCTCGGCCGCTCGACTCTTCCCATGCAGCAGCTCCTGCGCATGGGCCGCGGCGCGGTGATCCCGCTCGACGCCGGGGTGAACGAGGAAGTCTGGATTCTGGCCAACAACCATCCCGTCGCCCGCGGGGAGATCCAGATCAATGACGATCGCATCTCGATCGCCGTCACCCGTGCGGCCAATGTGTACGACTTCATGGCCGGCGGGCAGTAGGGCTTTCCAAAGCGCTGGAGGTTTGCTACCTGCCGCGCCTCACCACGAGCGGTCGTGGCGGAATTGGTAGACGCGCAGCGTTGAGGTCGCTGTGGGGCAACCCGTGGAAGTTCGAGTCTTCTCGACCGCACCAGTGAATCAAGGTCTTCAACAGCCATAGAGCAAACCGTCAGTCCGAAAGCCCAGGGAGGTCCGCATGAGCCGCGAAACGGCCGACCTGTCCGAAGCCCGTGACGACATCGCTCCTGATCTGGAAGAAGACCTGGAAGACCTCGCGTTAGGCGAGGACTACGCCCTAAATCCGGACTTCGTCGCGATGGTGGTGGACGCCGCCGATCGCGGCGACGCCGAGCGCCTGCGCGAGCTGCTGGGCGCCCTGCACCCGGCCGACGTGGCCGATCTGATGGGTTTCCTGTCGGCCGACTACCGCGAGGAGATCTTGGCGCACCTGGCGCCGGAAGCCCTGGCCGAGATCCTTTCCGAGCTCGACACAGACATCCGCGAGGAGGTCCTGGAGACCGTCTCGCCCGGGGTGCTGGCCAAGGCGCTGGAGGAGCTCGATTCCGACGACGCGGCCGACGTGGTCGACGACCTGGAGGACGACAAGCGCGCCCAGGTCCTGGCGGCCATGCCCGAGAACGAGCGGACGGCCATCGAGAGCTCGCTCAGCTACGAGGACGAGACCGCTGGGCGCCTGATGCAGCGCGAGGTGGTGGCGGCCCCGCAGTTCTGGACGGTCGGCCAGACCATCGACCACTTCCGCAAGGAGGCCGACGACCTGCCGGAGCTGTTCTTCGACGTATATGTGGTCGATCCCAGCTACCGGCCCGTGGGCGCCTGTCCGGTCAGCCATCTGCTGCGCGCCCGCCGCGACACGCCGCTGGCCAGCATCATGGAGCCCGTCACCGAGATCCCGGTCGGCATGGACCAGGAGGAGGTGGCCTACATCTTCGACAAGTACCACCTGATCTCGGCCCCCGTGGTGGAGCCCGGCGGGCGGCTGGTGGGCCAGATCACCGTCGACGACATCGTCGGCGTCATCCAGGACGAGAGCGAAGAGGACATCCTGGCCCTGGCCGGCGTGTCCGACGCCGGCCGCAACGCCGACATCCTCGACATCATCCGCGCCCGGCTGCCCTGGCTGATGGTCAACACCGTCACCGCCGCCCTGGCCGCCGGCGTGATCCGCGCCTTCGAGGGCGAAATCGGCAAGCTGGTGACCCTGGCGGTGCTGATGCCCATCGTGGCGTCGCTGGGCGGCAACGCCGGGACCCAGGCCCTGGCGGTCGCGGTGCGCGCGCTCGCCAGCAAGGAGCTGTCGGACGTCAACGCCTACCGCGTCGTCGTTCGCGAGATGGTGGTCGGCCTGGCCAATGGCGCGGCCCTGGCGGTGGTCACGGGCGGCGTCGTCTACGCCCTGTTCGGCAATGTCCTGCTCAGCGTCACCTTCGGCCTGGCCCTGGTCATCAACCTGTTCGTGGCTTCCCTGGCCGGGGTCCTGGCGCCGCTCGCCCTGGAGAAGATGGGGCGCGATCCGGCGGTCTCGTCGTCGGTCTTCGTCACCTTCGCGACAGACTTCACAGGTTTCTTCGCCTTCCTGGGCCTGGCGGCGCTGATCCTGATCTGATCGGCCCCTATCTTGCGGGCCGAGGGGGTAGCGCCCCGGCGCCTGTGTCAGGATGGGTCATGTCGACCATGAAACCGCGTCATCGGATATCCCGCGCCGCGATCGATCTGATCAAGCGGTTCGAGGGATACCGCCGCAAGTCGGCCCAGCTTCCGGGCGGCGGCTGGACGATCGGCTATGGCCACACCCTGACGGCCCGCGAAGGCGTCGAGGTCTCGGAGAGCGACGCCGAGGCCCTGCTGCTCTACGACCTGATCGCCGTCGCCCACGCGGTGAATGAGCACGTCTTCGCCCCACTGACCCAGAACCAGTTCGATGCCCTGGTCGCCTTCGCGTTCAATATCGGCGTCGAGAACTTCCAGCGTTCCTCGGTCCTGCGCCGCCTGAACGAAGGCCAACTTCTGCAGGCCGCCTGCGCCATGGAGCTGTGGCGCAAGGCTGATTTCGACGGCGAGCGGATCGTGGTCGACGCCCTGGTGCGTCGCAGGTCTGTCGAGAAGACCCTGTTCCTGACCCCGCCGGGCGGCTTCGTACCCGCGCCGACGCCGATCCTGCCGCCCAATGTGGACATGGATTCGCAAGGGGTCGTGCCCCGCCAGGTTCCCACCGCCCTGACCGTGCCCCTGGACGGCGAGCATACCTTCATCGAGCGCGACGAAGTCCTGCCGCCCCCGGTCGAGCCGGACGAGGGCGAGGCCAGCCCCGCGCTCAGCGCGGCTGAGGCGGTCACCTCGCGACTGTCGACCATCTTCGCCGAGCCACAGGCCGCCGAGCCGCCCGGGCCCGAGGCGCAAGACGCCCTTGTGCTCACCCCGCCCGAGGAGGACTTCAGCCGCGAGGCGTTGAACCGCGTCGCGCCGGAGACGCCCGAGCCGGCAAACGAGCCCGAGCCGAGCCTGTTCGATCCCCCGCTGACGGTCGCCAACGATCTCGTCGAGGCGCCTGCCGCATCGGAACCCGAGCCTGAACCCGTCACCGGGCCGGAGGCCGCGGTGGAAGCTCCCACCGCCGAGACCGCGGCCGACGAGCCCATGGTTCTGCTGCGGGAGCCGGCGCGGGCCAAGCCTTCGCTGCTGGTCCCCGCCGTCCTGGCGGTGGCCGGGATCGGCATCTTCAGCGGCGGCGTCCTGAGCGGCGTCAACAACATGAACACCCTGGCCTGGATCGCCGGCGTGATCGGCATCGGCCTCTTCGCCGTGGCGGTCTATCAGCTGCTGGACCGTCTCGGACAGGTGGAGCCCGACGAGGCCTTCGCGTACGAAACCGACGACGAAATTGACGCTGCGGAAGACGACCGCGACCAATAGCAGCGGGCCGGTTCCGCACCGGCGCCGCATCATGCTAGGGCTTCGCCCATGGCGCGAGTCCTCCCTCTGTCCTGCTGTTTGGCCCTGCTGGCGCTCGGCGGCTGCGCGAGCCTGAGCGGTCCGGCCTGTCCCGTGGGCCAGGAGCCCATGCGCACCGCCCAGCTCTTCTTCGGCCGCAACATCGGCCACAAGCCCGGGGTGTCGGAGGCCGACTTCCGCGCGTTCGTCGACCAGGAGCTGACCCCGCGCTTCCCGGAAGGCCTCACCGTCCTGGACGGCGGCGGCCAATGGAAGGGCGACGAGAACAAGATGATCCGCGAGGCGTCGAAGGTGGTCGTCCTGGTCCTGCCCCTGCGGGGTGATTCCGGCGACAAGCTGGACGCCGCGCGCCGGGCCTATGTCCGCAAGTTCCACCAGGACTCGGTGATGCTGGTCACCCAGCCGGCCTGCGTGGCGTTCTAGTCCAACCCTCCGGCCATGGTCCGCAGGGCCTCGGCCGTGGCGGTGTCGGCCGGGAAGAAGGTCTCCAGCGTCAGTTCCTGCAGGGTCACGTCCACAGGCGTGCCGAACACCGTGGTGGTGCTGAAGAACGACAACACCCCGGCCGGAGTGTTGAGCTGGAAGGGGATCGCCACCCCGCCATACTCGTCCGAGGCCTTGCGCGGCGGCTGGCCGCCGGGGATGGGATAGGCCCGGAGCTCGGTCAGCAGCTGGCCCAGGCGCGCATCGGCGGTCAGCTCGACCTCCCGGCGCAGGCGGTCCAGCAGATGGGCGCGCCACTCATGAAGGTTGGCCACCCGCGCCGCGAGGCCCCTGGGGTGCAGTGTCAGGCGCAGGACGTTGGTCGGCGCGGCCAGCAACTCGGGATCGACCCCGTCCAGCAGCATCGGAATCATACGGTTGGCGCTGACCAGGTTCCAGCCGCGGTCGACAGCGAGGGCCGGGAAGGGTTCGTGGCCCTTCAGGATAATGTCCACAGCCCGGCGAGCGGCGGCCAGCGCCGGGTCGTCCAGGGCCCGCTGCGGGAAGACCGGCGCGAAACCGGCGGCGACCAGGATCACATTGCGCTCCCGGAGCGGGATTTCGAGCTGGTCGGCCAGGCGCAGGACCATGTCGCGGCTCGGCTGGGCCCGGCCGGTCTCGAGGAAGCTCAGGTGGCGCGTGGAGATCTCGGCGTCGAGGGCCAGGTCGAGTTGGCTCAACCGGCGGCGCTGGCGCCACTCCCGGAGGTGGTCGCCCACCGCGGCTGCAGATGACATGCTCATGCCGGGACCATACCGAGGCCGGCTTCCAGGCTCCATGACCTCGCAGGTAATGGGCAAGCGAGAGGCCGCCGAGGGCGCCCCCCCCGGCGGCCTCTCCACAGTAGGGCCGTGTCGCGCGCACTTGCGAGCCTCTCCAGGGCTCCGCAATCCTCAGCGATCGGTCGGCGACTGATGTGCTTGACGGAAGACCAACGCCTCGCTGTGGCCCTGGTGCTGATCGAGGGACTATCCTATCGAGAGGCCGCTTCGGTGTTGGGGACGCCGAAAGGCGCCCTGACCAGCTGCCGGGTCTGGGAACGTAATGCGATATTGGCCCGCCTGGGCGGCGAGGGGAGCGCGGCATGAGCCGGATCACCGACGAGATGATCGCCCGCTATGTGGATGGCGAACTGGACGCGGTAGGCGTGGCCGCCGTTGACGCGGCCGTGGCGGCCGACCCAGCCCTGGGCGCCAGGATCGTGCGCGAGAGCCACCTGCGCGCCGTCGCGGCCCGGGCCCTGGGCGACGTGCTCACCGAGCCGGTTCCCGAGCGGATGCGCCAGGCCGTGGAAGCCAGCGCCCGCAGCGCCGAGATCATCAAGCTCGACTTCAAGAAGCCGCGAGGCGGACCCGTCGCGCCCGCGGCCCCCAAGCCCTCGCGATTGCCGGCCTGGGCCGCGGCGGCGGCGTGCCTGGTGGTGGGGATGCTTGTGGCCCAGGCCTTCGGCATGATCACGACCAAGCCCTTCGAAACCGCGCCCCGGGCGGGCCAGCCCGCGTCCGCGGCCCTGACCGTGGCCTTGGACCGCAAGCTCTCGGGCGAGGCGGGCCTGGTGCAGGTCGGCCTCAGCTTCCGTGACGGCGGCGGCCAGGTCTGCAGGACCTTCCAGATCGACCGGACGGCCGGCGTCGCCTGCCGGCGCGAGAGAGGCTGGAGCGTGCGGATGGCGACCGGCGCGCCCGCCGCGCCCGCCGGCGGGAGCGGCGACTATCGGATGGCCGCCCCGGCGACCCCGCCGGCAGTGCTGGAAACCGTTGACGCCATGATCGCCGGCGAGCCCCTGGACCGGCCCCAGGAAGTCGCCGCCCGCAAGGCCGGCTGGAAATAGGCTCCAGACATGCGAAGGGCCGGCCCATTGTCGGGGCCGGCCCTTCCATTGTCGGACCGCGTCGCGGTCCCGAAACCCAGTCGCTTACTTGGAGACCTCGTAAGCGGAAGCCCAGGTCGCGGTTTCCACTTGCGGATGAAGACAATGAGACACTGGTCACCTCCTTTCAGCTGATTGAACAGGACCCCTAATATGGGGGTGGAATTCCCGAGTCGCAAACCCTGGCTGCGTCACTTGCGAAAGTTACGATCACTTGCGCGTTGACGCAGCTCCGTGACGGGAAGGGTCAGCTTGTCCAGCGCTTCCAGGGTCGCCTTGTAGCCAGCGGCGACGGCGGGATCGTAGGCGGACCAGTCGCGGATCTCGACCCCGGTCACGTCCGGGGTGATCAGAACGTCGGTGGCCTCCCGCGCCGCGGCCAGGTCGCGTCCGGTGGAAACCGTCGCGGCGCGCATCAGCAAGGAAACGATCGGCGGCCCCTTTCGCCAGTCGCCCGACCAGAGCCAGCGCCAGACCGAGGCCGGGCGGGCCACGTCGTCGGCCATGATAGAGCGGCCGCGGCTCACATCGACGCCGACGATTGGGCCGATCTGGGAGATGCGCATGACGTCGGCCGGGAAATTCTTCATCACCGCGCCGTCGACCAGGACGTGGTCGTCCTCGGTCGTGGCCGGCGGCATCACCCCCGGCAGGGCGATCGAGGCGCGCAAGGCGTCGCGCAGCAGCCCGCTCTTGTGGAGGTGATAGGTGCCGGTGGTGAGGTCCGAGGAGACGCAGAAGAACGGCAGCCACAGGTCGGCGATATGGGTGTCGCCGAAATGCTGGGCTAGGCGCTCCTTGACCTTGCCACCATGGGTCATGGCCAACAGGGGCAGGGCGATGTCGTCGAGGGGACTTGTGTTGACGAAGGCGTCGCGGATGCGGAGGTCCATCTCCTCGCTCTGCCAGCCGAGCGCGAGGCCCGCCCCGATGATCGCCCCCATGGACGAGCCGCCGACGAAGTCGATCGGCACCCCACGCTCGCGCAGGGCGTTGATCGCACCCACGTGGGCGTAAGCCCGCGCGCCGCCGCCCGAGAGCACCAGGCCCACCGATTGGCCGGTGAGCACCCGGGCGATGCGCTTGATGTCCTCGCTATTGTCGCGCCGCAGGTGGAACAGGCGGGCGGGCTTTGCCGCGGCGACCCAGGCCTCGGAGCCCCTGGGCGTCTGGGTGGTCTTCTTCTGGATCAGGATCAGGTCGACCAGGTGCTGAGCCTGCAGGGGCTCGGTGGCGACGCCGTCCTTCGGCGGCGCGGTGTCGCCCTTGCCGACCCGGAACAACCGATCGACCTGGCGGCCCACCACCTGCCGCCAGCCCTGGTCACCGGCCTCCGCCACATAGAGCACCACCTCATAGTCGCGCTCCACCCCCGAGAACCATTCGGTGGGTGCGTTCTGGGCCTCGGCGCCGACCACGGTGACCGTATAGCCGAGCCGGCCAATTTCGCGGGCGATCTTGTCCACGACGGCCCGCAGCGGCGTGGGCTCGCCGAGGCAGACGAAGCCGAACACCGAGGGTACGCCCACCGAGGCCTTGGTGGCGGCCTGGCGCGACCGCAGGATCATCAGCTTGGCCAACTCGATCATCACCGAGCCGTCGGTGTCGCAGGCCTCGAAGAAGACGTCCCGGGGCAAGGCGTATATCTCGGAGTCGCGCAGGGCCACCACCTGGGCCGAGTGCGGCGCTCCGGCGATCAGCGACATCTCCCCGGCCGGCTCGCCGGGCCGGATCACGCCGAGGAACTGGGTCTCGCCACCCTCCTCGCGCCGGAAGGCGCCCAGACGCCCGGCGCGCACCAGATAGAGGTGATCGGCCGGTTCCCCGGCCTTGTAGAGGGTCGCCCCGCCCGGCAGGGAAAACCACGTGGCGTCGCCCTGGGCGCGCTCTTCGTTGAAGAGGCGCGCCAGCGCCGAGTCGGACGGGATGTCGGGCAGGGTGGCCACGCGGGGAGCCTAGCTTGCGTCGCCGTCGCCCGCTATGGCTTGGCCTGATCTCCACGCCCAGTTCGGCGTTCTAACAGCGCCATAGGAGTGCGCCGCATGACCAACCCCATCGCCGACCCCCTGGTCGAGGTCCCCGACACCGACGCAGCTTCCGGGCTGGTCCTGATCGAGGCCACCCCGGAGGGCGTCGCCACCGTGACCCTGAACCGCGCCGCGCGCCGCAACGCCTTCGACGACCACCTGATCGCCGCCCTGCACGAGGCCTTCGAGACCCTGCAGGGCGCCGAGGGCGTGCGGGTGGTGTTTCTGCGCGGAGCCGGCGGCACGTTCAGCGCCGGCGCCGACCTGGAATGGATGCGCGACGCCATCGAGCGGTCCGAGGCCGATAACCGCGAGGACGCGCTCGCCATGGCCGTGATGCTGAAGAGCCTGCGCGACATGCCGGCCCTGACGGTGGCCCTGGTCGAGGGCGGCGCGTTCGGGGGCGGGGCCGGCCTGGCGGCGGCCTGCGACCTCGCGGTCAGCACGGCCGACGCCAAGTTCAGCTTTTCGGAGGTCCGCCTGGGCCTGATCGCGGCGACCATCAGCCCCTATGTGGTGGAGGCCATCGGCCCGCGGCAGGCCCGGGGCCTGTTCGCCACCGGCCGGGTGTTCGACGCCGCCTATGCCGACAAGATCGGCCTGGTCACCGAGGTGGTGGCCGACACCGCCGCGCTCGACGCCGCGCGCGACCGTATCGCGGCCGAGATGATGGCCTGCGCCCCCGGCGCGGTCGAAGCCTCGAAGAAACTGGTGGATGATGTCGCCCATCGTCCCGTCGAAGACGTGATGGAGGAGACCGCCAAGCGCATCGCCCGCGCCCGGGTGGGCGAGGAGGGGCAGGAGGGCGTCCGGGCGTTCCTGGCCAAGCGCAAGCCCAACTGGGCGGTCTGAGACCCGGTGAGCCTGCATCTGATCAAGCTGGTGGTCGGCTGCGACACGATCCAGGACCTGCTCGACTGGCATAAGGACCCGAGCGAGCCCTGGATCATGCGCACGCGCCAGACGCCCAAGCGGGCCGCCGACCTGCTGGACGGCGGCTCGCTCTATCGGGTGTTCCGAGGCGTGATCCTCTGCCGCCAGCCGATCCTGGCGGTGACCACGGTGGGCGAGGGGGTCACGGCCCGCTGCGAGGTGACGGTCGATCCGAACCTGGTCCGCGTGGCGCCGACCCCGCGCCGCGCCTTCCAGGGCTGGCGCTATCTGGAACCCAAGGACGCCCCGCCTGACCTGGCCAACGCCGCTGACGGCGACATCCCCACCGACCTGGCCCGTCGTCTGCGCGAGGCCGGCGCCTGGTAGGCGCGCGTCAGTTCACCCTACGCGACCGTCCGGCCCAATAGGGCTCGCGTAGCTCCCGGCGCAGGATCTTGCCCGACGCGTTGCGGGGCAGGGCGGCGATGAAGTCCACGCTCTTCGGCGCCTTGAAGCCGGCGATCCGGCCGCGAGCGAAGGCGATGATGTCGTCCGGCGTCGGCGCGGTCCCCGGCTTGGGGACGACGATGGCCTTCACCGCCTCGCCCCACTGGTCGTCGGGGACTCCGATCACCGCGACCTCGAGCACGTCCGGATGACCGTAGACGGCGCTCTCCACCTCGGCCGGATAGATGTTCTCCGCCCCGGAGATGATCATGTCCTTCACGCGGTCGTGGATGAAGAGATAGCCGTCCTCGTCGAGATAGCCGGCGTCGCCGGTCCGCAGCCAGCCATCCGCCCCGACCGTGGACGCCGTCGCTTCAGGCAGCCCCCAGTAACCCGCCATGTTGGAGATCGACCGCACCGCGACCTCGCCGACCGTATGGACCGGCAGGCTGGCGCCGGCCTCGTCGACGATCTTCAGCTCCACCCCCGGCATGGGCAGGCCCGCGGCGCGCATCCGCGGCGTTCCGGCCGGATCGTGGTCCTCGGGCGGCAGATAGACGATGGTGCCACAGGTCTCGGTCATGCCGTACTGCTGGACGAAGCCGCAGCCGAACACCTCCATGCACTCGCGGAGCAGGTCCAGCGGGATCGGTGAAGCGCCGTAGAGGATGTACTTGAGGCGGCTGTAGTCGACCTCCCGCGCACGGGGCTGGCGAACCACGATCTGCAAGGCCGCCGGGACCATGAACATCTTCGAGATGTGGTCGTTCTCGATGTAGTCCAGCACCTTGAACGGGTCGAATTCCCGGGCCACTACGCCCTTGGCGCCATTCACGAGCCCCACGATCCCCCAGCCGGTGCCGCCTATATGGCCGACGGGCATGGCCACCAGGCTGATGTCGCTGGCGCTCCAGCGGTTCCAGGCCAGCTGGGCCTCGGCGGCCTTGCGCCGGCCGCCCAGGATGTTGCGGTGGCTCAGCATCGCACCCTTGGGCCGACCGGTTGTTCCGGAGGTGTAGAGCTGGACGGCGACCTCGGTCTCGTCGATCGGCATCTGCGGGTCGGTGGGGGGCTGGGCGTCGCGCCAGGCCTCGAAGCCCGGCTCCATCGGTACGAGGGTCAGGTCGGCCAGGTCCGCGGCGGCCTGGCGCGCCAGCTCGGCGACCTCGGGACCGAAGAACAGCATCCTGGCGCCGGCGTCCTCCAGCACATAGGCGATCTCGGGCGCGGCGAGGCGCCAGCCAATCGGGGCCATGACCACCCCGACCTTCAGCGCCCCGAACAGCAGTTCGAAATAGTGGTCGCTGTTCTTGCCCAGATAGGCGATCCGGTCGCCGCGGCTCAGGCCGGCCGCCAGCAGGGCCTGGGCGACCTGGTTCACGTGGGCGTTGAACGCCGAGTAGCTGGTTTCCCGCCCCTCGAAGACCAGGGCCGTCGCCTCCGGCCGGTGGAGGGCGTGATAGCGGGCCACGTCGCCGAGGGTCGGCATGGCGTCGAAGTCGACAGCCTCCTCGCGGTCCTGTTCAGCGATCATCCGGGGGCCCTCCACGCGTCCCGGATTGCTTCCGGGTTTGCGAAGGATTGCGCCACCTGACGCCGCGCCAGGCAAGCTATCGGAACCGATAGTGGCTATTCGGCCGGGACCTGGCGGGCCGGGTTGAAGTTGAGTCCTATGTAGCCGAGCGCCGCGGCCTCGCGGACCGCCTGCGAGCGGCCCACCACATGCAGCTTCTCGGCGGCGTTCTTCAGGTGGAAGCGGACGGTCGGGGCGGAGATGCGCACCAGCTCGCCGATCACGGCGTCGGTCTTGCCGGCCGCCGCCCACTTCAGGCACTGGATCTCTCGGCGGGTCAGCATGGCGCCGCGGGCCGAGGGCAATTTGCCCCGGGAGTCGTGATAGGCGCCCATGAACCGCAGGGCCGCGGCGTGGAGCCGCGGCGCCTGGGCGGCGAAGATCTCCGCGACCTCCACGGCCGGGTCGGGACTGGCCCAGACCACTGCGGCGATCACCCCGCCAGGCAGATAGGCCGGGGCGATAATGGCGCGGGCCACGCCATGGTCGCGGCTGGCGCGGTCGGCGGCGATGGCGTCCAGTCCCCGGGTCGGTCGCCAGGTCGCGAGCTTGCCGTCGGCATAGTAGAAGGGTTCGGCCATGTAGCGCGCCGCCTGGACGAACGGTGACTTCAGGGCGAAACCCCGATCCTTCCAGTATTCCAGCTCGGGATCGAGCCAACGGAAGACCGTCTCGGCGAAGGGCCGTCCGCCGCGATCCACCATCGGTTCGGGACTCGACAGGTCTCCGCTGACGGCGATGAAGGGAAGGCCCATTTCGCGGCCCAGGTCGGCGATCTCGGCGGCATATACGCTGACGAGGTCCGGGAGGTCAGGCTCCTTGTCGTCCATTGGGCCCTCCCTGTCGGCGCCTGGCGGATGTCGGAAGCTATCATTCCCGATAGCTTGATTGCGAGCCCGCCTTGGTCACAAGCGAGGGTCGGCGCCGTTTCAGCGTCCGAAGAGGATCTCGCAGATGGACCTGGACCTTACGCCCGAGGAGGCCGCGTTCCGCGACGAGGTGCGGGCTTTCCTGGCGGCCTCTCTAACCCCGGAGCTGCGCAAGGCCGGCCGGCGAGCCACCAGCGTCTTCATGCACCGAGACTACAGCCTGGCCTGGCAGAGGATCCTGCACGCCCGCGGCTGGGCGGCCCCGAGCTGGCCGGTGCAATTCGGCGGGCCGGGTTGGAACGAGATGCAGAAGTCCATCTTCGCGGCCGAATGCGCGCGGGCCGGCGCGCCCAGCCTGGCGCCCATGGGCCTCCGAATGGTGGGGCCCGTGATCATGGGCTACGGCACGGCCGAACAGAAGGCCCACTACCTACCGCGCATCCTCTCGGGCGAGGACTACTGGTGCCAGGGCTATTCCGAGCCTGGGGCCGGGTCCGATCTGGCGGCCCTCAAGCTGGCCGCCCGGCGCGACGGCGACCACTATGTACTCTCCGGCTCGAAGCTGTGGACGACCCACGCCCACTGGGCCAACCGCATGTTCTGCCTCGTGCGCACCCTGGCCGAGGGTAAGCCCCAGGCGGGGATCACGTTCCTCCTGCTCGACATGGACACCCCAGGCATATCCGTGCGGCCGATCGTGACTTTGGCGGGCGAGCATGAGGTGAACGAGGTTTTCTTCGACAATGTCCGGGTCCCGGTCGCCGGTCGGGTGGGAGACGAGAACAGCGGCTGGACGGTCGCCAAGTACCTGCTGGAGTTCGAGCGCGGCGGCGGCGGGGCGGCGGGACTGAAGGTCGGGCTCGAGCGCCTGACGCAC
Organism: Phenylobacterium sp. LH3H17; assembly: GCF_024298925.1. Classification (NCBI taxonomy): domain Bacteria; kingdom Pseudomonadati; phylum Pseudomonadota; class Alphaproteobacteria; order Caulobacterales; family Caulobacteraceae; genus Phenylobacterium; species Phenylobacterium sp. LH3H17. Next base: position 1,918,606 of record NZ_CP101283.1, read on the forward strand.
CTCGCCCGCGAGGAAGCCTCCGATACGGGCGCTCGGCTGATCGACGAACCGGCGTTCAGGGCCAAGATCGCGGGGCTGGGCGTCGCGATCGAGGCCATCGAGATGACCGAGCATCGCGTCCTGGCCGCGCTCGCCGCCGGCAAGTCCCCGGGCCCTGCCGCGTCGATGCTCAAGACCCAATCGACGGAGGCCATGCAGCAACTGGACGAGATCGCGCTGGAAGGACTGGGTTGCTACGCGGCGGTCGATCAGAAGGCCGCCCGCGAGCCGGGCTCCAACCTCCCAATTGTCGGGCCTGAGCACGGCCTGGTGGTCACGGCCAGATACCTCAATGACCGCGCCGCCTCGATCTATGGGGGCTCCAACGAGATCCAGCGGGACATCATGGCGCGCCTCGTCCTGGGGCTCTGAGAGCGGGCGCCGTAGGGATACCTATCAGCTTCGATAGCTTGTGCCCGACCCCCGACTTGGCGAGCCTGGATCCCAAGATTGCGGCCGCCCGATGAAGGCGGCCGAACCTAGTTGGGGAGCGGAATCGAATGAACATGACGCACACGCGGCGCGCCATACTGGCGCTTGGCGTCTCGACCATGGCCCTGCTGAGCCTGGACACGGCCTGGGCCCAGACCGCTCCGGCGGAGAGCTCCGACACCATGGTCGAGACCATCGTGGTCACGGCCCAACGGCGAGAAGAGAGCGCCAATACGGTGGGAATGGCCATCCAGGCGTTCCGCGGCGAACAGCTCGCCGACCTGCACGTGACCAACGTCAAGGACCTGGCCAGCATCGTGCCGAGCTTCTCGGTCTCGCAGAGCTATCAGGGCGTGCCGACCTATACGCTGCGGGGCATCGGCTTCAACACGATCAACATGTCGGCGACCTCCACGGTCGGGACCTATGTGGACGAGGTCGCCTACGCCTACCCGATGATGAACACCGGCCCGATCTTCGACCTGGAGCGGGTGGAAGTGCTGAAAGGGCCACAGGGCACGCTCTACGGTCGCAACACCACCGCGGGCCTGATCGACTTCGTCACCAACAAGCCGACCGAGGATTTCCAGACCTCGTTCACCGCCGAATTCGGCAACTACGGCACGCATAATCTCGAAGGCTATGTGAGCGGCCCGCTGGGCGAGAAAGTCCAGGGACGCATCTCCTTCCGGACCGACGACAGCGACAAGGGATGGCAGATCTCCAACACCCGGGGCGAGCGGCAGGGGGAGGTGCATCGCCGGGGCATCCGCGCGGCCCTGGCTTTCCAGCCGACAGAAGCGCTGAGCATCGACGTTTCCTATTCCGGGTGGCTCAACCGCTCCGACACGGTGGCGGCCCAAGGAATTGGCTTCACGCCGGCGACAGCGGCCAGCCCCTTCAACGCGCCGGGATTGGTGAACTATATCGCCGCCAACCCGCCGACCCAGGCCAGCCAGGGCGACTGGGCGCCCTACGCGACGCGCGCCACCGACGTGGGCACGGGCCTGGGGATCAGCGGGCCGCTGCGGGAGGGCAACACCTTCCACGCCGGTAAGCTGCGGGTGGACTACGACTTCGCCAACGGCGTGCGCCTGGTGTCGCTGACCAGCTTCAACAAGCTCGAGCGCGACGCGGTGTTCGACTGGAGCGGCGCGCCCTACGAGGTCCTGGTGCAGCACGCGGTGGGAGAGATCGAATCCTTCGCCGAGGAGCTGCACTTCGAGGGTGAGACCGAGCGCGCGAACTGGCTGGTCGGCGTCTATTACGGCCGCGACGAGATCCTCGATTCCAACCGCACGCTGCTGGGTCAGAACGCCAATGTCGGGACGATCCGGTTCTACACGAACCAGCTCTTGGCCACTCCGTTCAACAGCGGCGGCTACACCGCCCTGCAAGCCAGTCAGGCCTTCCGCACCTATCGCGACCAGGGCGACATCGAAACCACCACTAAGAGCGTCTTCGCCAATGCCGACTGGCGGCTGACCGAGGCCCTGAAGCTGACGACCGGCCTGCGCTACACCAAGGACAAGCAGGACTACGCAGGCTGCTCGCGCGACTTCAACGGCAACATGCTGCCCAATGTGAACATCACCAACCGATTCCTGTTCTCGGCGGTCCACGGCCTGGTCGCGCCGATCTCGCAAGGCCAGTGCAACACCTTCAATCCCACCACGCACAGCTTCGGCCTGGTGACCTCGGTGCTGGATGAGGACAACCTGGCCTGGCGGGTGGGGCTGGACTGGAAGCCGACGCCTGAAGTCCTGACCTATGTCTCGGTCTCGCGCGGGGCCAAGGCCGGCGCGACCCCGGTCAACGCCGCCAACATCTCGACCCAGAACGCCCCGGCCCGGCAGGAACTGCTGTTGGCCTACGAGGCCGGCGTCAAGGCGGCGCTGTTCGAGCGGCGCGTCCAGGCCAACGCCTCGGTCTTCTACTACGACTACGAGGACAAGCAGCTCAGCGTCTATTTCGCCGATCCGATCTACACGGCCCTGGCCAGGCTCGCCAACGTGCCGAAGTCCAAGGCCTACGGCCTGGATGGCGACGTGACCTGGCGGGTGACGCCGGAGCTGACGGCCATGGCCTCTGGAACCTGGCTGCACACCGAGGTGCAGGACTATGTGGGGATCAACTCAGCCGGCAAGCCGCAGGACTTTGACGGCGCGCCCTTCCTCTACAGCCCCAAGTTCCAGGGCAGCCTGACTCTTATCTACAAGCGCGACCTTACCGCGGGCCTGGGTCTGCAGGCGGCGATCAACGGCCGCTACCAGTCCAAGTCCCGCTCGGACCTGGAGGGCAATCCGCTGTTCGCCGTGCCCGACTACGGCACGCTGAACGCCAGTATCGGCCTCCACAGGCTGGACGACCGCTGGGAGGTCTCGCTCTGGGGCCGCAACCTGACCGACGAGTATTACTGGAGCGCGGTCAGCAGCAACGCCAATGTGGTGGTCCGCTTCCCGGGCGCCACCCGGACCTTCGGCGCGGCCTTCACCCTAAAGTACTAGCCGCCGACGACAGGGCGAACCCCTCATAGCCCGCGGCGGCGACCTGCTCGCACTTCTCGCGATAGGCCGGGAAGCCGCCGATATAGGGCATGAACACCCGGGGTTTTCCTGGGACGTTGGCCCCGATGTACCAGGAGTTGGCCTGGGGATAGAGGGTCATGTCGGCCACCTCGTTGACGTGGTCGACCCAGGCGTCCTGGGCGCCAGCCGTGGCTTCGATGGCGGCGAGCTGGCGTTCGCTCAGGTGGCCGATGCAGTCGGCGATCCAGCCGACATGCTGTTCGATGGCCACGGCCATGTTGCACAGCACCGAGGGGCTGCCGGGGCCCGTGACGATGAACAGGTTCGGGAACCCGGCGACCATCAGGCCCAGATAGGTGCGGGGGCCTTCGGCCCAGCGGTCCTTCAGCGCCAAGCCCCCGCGCCCGCGGATATCGATGCTGTTGAGCGCCCCGGTCATGGCGTCGAAACCGATGGCGAACACGATGGCGTCGAGTTCGTACTCGGCCTCGGTGGTCCGCAGGCCGTTGGGCGTGATGGTCTCGATCGGCGCGGTGGCGACGTCCACCAGGGTGACGTTGTCGCGGTTGAAGGTGGCGTAGTAGTCCGTATCGACGCAGAGGCGCTTGGTGGCGATGGGATAGGACCGCGGGAAGAGGGTCTCGGCCACCTGGGGATCCTCGACGATCTCGCGAATCTTGGATCCCACGAACTCGGCGGCCGAGGCGTTGGCGGCCGGATCGAAGATCAGGTCGGCGAAGGCTCCCACCAGGCTGAAGCCGCCCTTCGCCCAGCGTTCCTCGTAGATTCGCCTGCGTTCCTCGGGCGGAGTCTCGACGGCCAGTTGCTCGGAGGAGTCCAGGGCCCGGATGCCGAAGCCGTTCTCGCGGCCCTCCCGGCGATACTGGGCGCGGTTGGCCTTCCAGTCGGCGAGGAAGGCGGGATCGAGGGGGCCGTTGTGGGCGGGCACGCTGAAGTTCGGCGTCCGCTGGAAGACGTTCAGGTGCGCCGCCTGCTCGGCGATCCGCGGGATCGACTGGATGGCCGAGGACCCGGTGCCGATCACGCCGACTCGCTGGCCGGTGAAATCGACCCCTTCGTGGGGCCAGTGGCCGGTCTGATAGGTCTTGCCCTTGAAGCTCTCGAGGCCCGGGAAGTCCGGGGCATTGGCCACCGACAGGCAGCCGGTGGCCATGATGCAATAGCGGGCCGAGACCCGGTCGCCGCGATCGGTCTCGACCGTCCAGCGGTTGGCGGTCTCGTCGAAGGTGGCGGCGGTCACGCGGGTGTCGAACTGGATGTCGCGCTTCAGGTCGAAGCGTTCGGCCACGTGGTCGAGATAGGCCAGCAGCTCGGGCTGTGTGGCGTAGCGCTCGCTCCACTCCCAGGCGGCCTCCAGCTCCTCGGAGAAGGAGTAGGAATATTCCATGCTCTCGATATCGACCCGGGCGCCGGGATAGCGGTTCCACCACCAGGTGCCGCCGACCCCGCTGGCCGCCTCGAACAGCCGCGCCGTCAGGCCCAGTTCGCGCAGTCGGTGCAGCATATAGAGGCCGGAGAAGCCGGCGCCGACGACGACGGCGTCGACCGTGGTGGCGGAGGAGGGCGTGGCGGACATGACGGTCGCTCCCGTGAGATATCCACGTTAGCGCGTCTTTTTGGCCGTGCTGAGAAAAACGACTCCCGTCAGCCGACGGCCATGTTGTCGATCAACCGGGTCTTGCCCAGGTGGGCGGCCGCCAGGATGCGGGCCTCGCCCTCGATGGGGCCGGGACCCAGGCGCGACAGGTCGGCGGGGTGACGGACCTCGAAATAGTCGATCTTCTGGAAGCCGGCGCGTTCCAGGGCGGCCAGGCCGGTGGCCTCGACCCGTTCGACGCTCTCGCCGGCGCGGAGGCGACGGCCGGCCTCGGTGAGCGCCGCGGCCAGGGCCGGGGCGATTTCGCGCTCGGCCGGGGTCAGGTAGGCGTTGCGGGAGGAGAGGGCCAGGCCGTCGGGGGCCCGGGCCGTGGGGGCCCCGATTATCTCGACAGGGATGTCCAGGTCTTCGACCAGGCGCTTGATGACCTGGAGCTGCTGGTAGTCCTTCTCGCCGAACACCGCCACGTCCGGGCCGCACTGGATCAGCAGCTTGGCGACGATGAGGGCGACGCCCCCGAAATGGCCGGGCCGGGCCGCGCCGTCCAGGGGCTCGGAGACGCCGGTCACGTCGATCCTGGTGGAGAATCCCGGGGCGTACATCTGCGCCACCGTCGGGGCGAACAACAGGTCGCAGCCGGCGCCGGCCAGCAGCTCGGCGTCCCGCGCCTCGCCGCGCGGATAGGCGTCGAAGTCCTCGTTGGGCCCGAACTGCGTGGGATTGACGAAGATCGAGGCCACCACCCGCTCGGCCTTGGTCCTGGCCAGGGCCACCAGCGACAGGTGGCCCTCGTGCAGGGCGCCCATGGTGGGGACCATGGCCACCCGCTCACCCGCCTTCTTCCAGGCGGCCACGGCGGCGCGCAGGTCGGCTACGGTGCGGACGATGGCGATGGCGGTCATGCGAGGGGCTCCAGGGGCGATGGGCGAGGCGGCTTATGGCGCGCCGGGCCGCGAACGTCCATTCCATCCACAGCCCGCGACCAACAGCGCGTTGACGCCGCGTCGGGCCTGAGGCTCCTGTTAACCTCTAGAATCAACTGGAGCTGGGGTTCGATGGCGCAGGCCAAGGTGATCATCGTCGGCAACGAGAAGGGCGGGGCGGGCAAGTCCACCATCGCCATCCATCTCGCGACGGGGCTGCTGCATGGCGGGGGCCGCGTCGCGATCCTGGACCTGGACCTGCGCCAGCAGTCCATGGGCCACTTCTTCGCCCACCGCGCCGCCTGGCTGGCGGCCAACGGCGTCAGCGCGCCGATGCCCGTCGAACACCATCTGGCCGCGGAACTCGCCCGCGCCCCCGACGCCGAGGCCATGGCCCATTTCGAGGACGCCTTCGAGAAGGTGTCGGACCAGGTCGACTATGTGCTGATCGACACGCCCGGCGGCGACACGGCGATCAGCCGCGCCGCCCACGGCCTGGCGGATCTGATCGTCACGCCCATGAACGACAGCTTCGTGGACTTCGACATGCTGGGCATCGTCGATCCGGTCACCCTCGATCTGAAGCGCCCCAGCCTTTATTCCGAGACCGTGTGGAACAGCCGCAAGGTCAAGGCCGCCGCCAGCGGCAAGTCCATCGACTGGGTGGTGCTGCGCAACCGCCTGGCGCCCACCGAGGCGCGCAACCGCAAGCGGCTGGACGAGCGGGTCCAGGCCCTGTCGCGCCGCGTGGGATTCCGCGTCGGCCCAGGCCTTCGCGACCGGGTGATCTATCGCGAGCTGTTTCCATTCGGCCTGACCGTCGCCGACCTGTCGCCGACCATCCGTCCGGTGGCCATGTCGCTGCAGCATGTGGCCGCGCGCCAGGAACTGCGGGCGCTGATGGGCTGCCTGGGGCTGACCTCGGGCGACGAGCTTCTGGCCGCGCAATAGGATGACCTATGTCGCCATCGGCTGCGCGGCCCTGGCGCTGTTCATCTGGGCCAGCCGGGGGAAACCTATCCTGAAACGGCGTGAGTGGCGGTTCCTGGCCGGGGTGCTGGCGCTCGCCTGTTTCGCCGCGGCCGCCTATGTCGGCGTGCGCGGCGGCTGGGGCAAGTCGATCGTCCTGGTGGTCATGGGCCTTTGGCTCGCGGTCTCCACCCGCCGGACGGGCCTTGGCGTCCCGTCGCTCTCGGGCAAGCTCAGCGATTCGGAGGCGCGCTCGATCCTGGGCGTGTCGCCGGACGCCTCAGCCGAGCAGATCCAGGCGGCCTATACGCGGCTGATGCGCATGGCCCACCCGGACAAGGGCGGCACCAGCGGCCTTGCCGCGCAGCTCAACGCCGCGCGGGACAAGCTTCTGAAGAGGTGAGATCTACTAGATCCTCCCCTTCTGGGGGAGGTGGCGCGTCGCCCTCTTCGGCGACGTGTCCGAGGGGGCTGAAGCCCTAAAAGCAAAAATCAAAGTCCCCCTCAGTCCGCCATTCGGCGGACAGCTCCCCCAGAGGGGGAGCACTTAGAGCAGACAGTCTCTAGGCCGGACGGACGACCATGCAGGCCAGGCGCTTGGCCTTCAGGGCCTGGCAGGCGCCCTTGGCGGCCGATTCGTTGAAGCCGGTGAAGCGGGCCTGATACTTGCCGCCGCCCTTGTCCACCGAGCCGTCGGCGTCACCGAAGATCTTTCCGAAGCGCTTGTTGACGAAGGTCAGCTGTTCCTTGGCGTCGGACTTGGACTTGAAGGCGCCGACCTGGACGGCCCACTTGCCCGGCTTCTTCGACGATTTCTTGTCGTCGTCCTTCCTGCCGTCGCGCAGGGAGCTCTTGGACGGCTCGACGATCTTGACCTTGGAGGCCGACGCGCCGGACGCGGCCGAGGCGAGCATGATCTTCGCGCCCTCGGTGTCGTTGTCGCCCTGTTCGATGCTGCGCTGCATGGTCTGGCCCTGCGGCGGCGGCTCGAAATAGTTCTGGGCCACGGTGATGTTCTCGCCGCGGTCGCGGCGGGCCATGACCTCGAAGCCGGTGGTCAGCAGTTGGGTGGCGTTGTTGTTCCGCCAGGCGGTGGAGGGGGCGCCCAGGACCACGGTGATCAGGCGGCGGTTGTTGCGCACCGCCGAGACCGCGATGTTGAAGCCCGAGGCGTTGGTGTAGCCGGTCTTGATCCCGTCCACGCCGGGCATGGTGTTGAGCATGCCATTGTGGTTGCGCATCGAGACGCCGCGGAAGCTGAACGACCGGGTGCCGAACAGCCCATAATACTGCGGATAGTCGCGCATCACGGCGCGCGACAGGATGGCGATGTCGCGGGCGGTGGAGATCTGGCGACTGTCGGGCAGGCCCGATGCGTTGACGAAGCGGGTGTTCTGCATGCCCAGCTCCTGGGCCCGCAGGGTCATCATGGCGGCAAAGCGGGCTTCTGATCCGCCCAGCTTCTCGGCCAGGGCGACGGCGATGTCGTTAGCCGACTTGGTGGCCATGGCCGACATGGCTTCTTCGACGGTCAGGGTCTGGCCGGCGGCGAGGCCGAGCTTGGTCGGCGCCTGCGCCGCGGCGCGCGGCGAGATCATGACGGGATCGTCCAGCTTCAGCCGGCCCGAGGCGAGCGCCTCGAAGGCCAGATAGAGCGTCATCACCTTTGTGATCGAGGCGGGATAGCGCGGGCTGTCCGCGCGTTTGGCGTACAATACCTCCCCGGTCTTGGCGTCGACGACCACCGCCGCGTACTTCGGCTGGCTGGACAGCGACAGATAGGGGATTTGAGCCTGAGCGGTCGTGGCCAAGGGCGCGAACGCGGTGGCGACCGCGAGACCAAGGGCGACAAACAGGTGGCGGGCGCGCTCGAACATGGGCGGTTCGTCCGTCGAATCAAAGGGTTGGGCGACCCCCCGGCCGCCTTACAAGAACCCTACCATGCCAGGACTAACCTTGCGCGAGGGTAAACAAGGCTTGAACGAGCCCATTTGTCGCGGTTTCGCCGATCAACACTGCCGTGATCGCTCGCGTAGGAGGCGATGTTGCACTGCACAAAAGGCCCTTGACTGCTGCACTGCAACATGAGAAATAGGCTGCGAGTTCAAAGCAGTTCCGCCCTGCCCAGTTTGCATTGCGGCGTCCGCCGCCCCTACAACCGACCTCAGGAGAACATCCCATGGCCGCCGCCGAAACCGTCAAGAACACCGTCGAGCAGTTCACCGCCGCCGGCAACGTCGCCTTCAAGGACGCCGTCGAGAAGTCCCTGGCTTCGCTGAACGAAGTCAACGCCCATTCCAAGAAGAACCTGGAAGCCGTCATCGCCTCGGTGACCGCTTCGACCAAGGGCGCTGAAGCCCTGGGCGCCCAGGCCATGGCCTACTCCAAGAAGGCCGTGGAAGACCAAGTCGCCGCCGCCAAGTCGCTTTCGGGCGCCAAGTCGATCCAGGAAGTGGTCGAGCTGCAGACCTCCTTCGCCAAGACCGCCCTCGAAGCCTACATGGCCGAAGTGGGCAAGATGTCCGAGATCGTCTCGGCCTCGGTGAAGGACAGCATGAAGCCGCTGAACGAGCGCGTCACCGCCGCCGTCGAGCGCCTGCAGGCCGCCCGCTAAGACCCAAAGTCTCCCTCAGCCGCGCTGCGTACCTGCGCGGCTGACCCTGAAGAGGCCCACACCGGAAACGGCGTGGGCCTTTTTACTTTTCCGGGGCGGGGGCGGGCGCTAGACCTGCATCCATGTCTCAAGTCGAAGCACGCCTAGCCGTCGCCGGCATCGTCCTGCCGCAGCCCAATCCTCCGGTCGCCAACTACGTCCCGTTCGTGAGGACCGGTTCGATCGTCCACATCTCGGGCCAGGTCTCGTTCGACGCTTCGGGCGGCGTGCGCGGGATCGTCGGCGAGGACGTGGACGCCGAGACCGCCAAGGCGGCCGCGCGGCTCTGCGGAATCAACCTTCTGGCCCAGATGAAGGCCGCCTGCGAAGGCGACCTCGACCGGGTGGTGCGGGTGGTCAAGCTGGGCGGCTTCGTCCAGGCCGGCCCGAGCTTCTTCGAAATCCCCCAGGTGGTGAACGGCTGTTCCGACGTGATGGTCGCGGCGTTCGGCGACGCGGGCAAGCATGCCCGCTCGGCCGTCGGGGTCTATCGCCTGCCGATGAACTTCGCCGTCGAAGTCGACGCGGTGGTGGAGGTCACGTGAACACCCAGTTCGGCGAGGCCTGGGACCTCCTGTTCCACCCGCCGGTGGCCCATCGCGGCCTCTGGGCCAAGGACGGCGCGCCGGAGAACTCGCTGGGCGCCTTCCAGGCCGCCTGCAAGGCCGGCTACGGCATCGAGCTGGACGTCCAGCTCTCGGCCGACGGCGAGGCCATGGTGTTCCACGATGAAGATCTGGAGCGGATGACCGGGGCCACCGGGCGTCTGCGTGATCGCACCGCCGCCGACCTGGCCGAGCTGCGGCTGAAGGAAACCGACGAGCCGATCCCGACCCTGATGGACACCCTGGCCATCGTCGGCCAACGGGCCATGGTGCATGTGGAGCTGAAGACCCCGTTCGGCGAGGTCGGTCCGCTGGAGCAACGGGTGCACGACATCCTGATCGACCATGCGGGCCCGGTCTGCGTGATCGGGTTCAATCCCTATTCCCACGCCTGGTTCGCCGACCGGTTCCCGGGCGTTCTGCGGGGTCTGGACAGCTACAACTACAAGCGTGCGCCGCACCTGGCCGAGGAACAACGCGAGGCCTTCGCCCGGCTTGAGCACGTTGCCATCGCCCGGCCGCACTTCCTGGCGCTCAGCGTGGACATGGTCGGCGATCCCCGCGCCAAGGCCTTTCGCGACAAGGGGATGCCGGTCGTGGCCTGGACGGTGCGCGATCCGGTCCAATGGGAGGCCCTCAAGCCCCATTGCGACAACCTGATCTTCGAGGGTTTCGCCGCGTGAGCCTGAAGGCGGCGGTGAAGGTCAGCCGCCGGATCGCCGAGATCGGCCGCGAGTCGTGGCAGGCCTGCGCCGCGAACCCGGCCTACGCCGCCAATCCCTTCATGGCCTTCGACTTCCTCGACATCGCCGAGGAGTCCGGCTGCGCCCTGGAGCGCGCCGGCTGGGGGCCGCACCATCTTTCGGTGGAGGACGAGGCGGGCGAGGTCGCCGCGGTCATGCCGCTTTATCTGAAGTCCCACAGCCAGGGCGAATACGTCTTCGACCACGCCTGGGCCGACGCCTACGAGCGCGCCGGCGGGCGCTACTATCCCAAGCTGGTGTCGGCCGCGCCGTTCACCCCGGCCACCGGACCCAGGCTGCTGGTGCGGCCGGACGTGGATCCACTGCTGGCCTGGCCGATCCTGCTGGGCGGCGCGCTGGCGCTGTGCGAGCGCTATGACGCCTCGTCCCTGCACGTGAACTTCCCCACCAAGGCCGAGGGCGAGTGGCTGGCGGGGCAGGGGCTCTCCCTGCGCCAGGGCCAGCAGTACCATTGGGAGAATCGCGGATACGCGGACTTCGACGGCTTCCTGGGCGCCCTGTCGTCCGGCCGACGCAAGACCATCCGCCGCGAGCGGCGCGACGCCCAGGCGGAGGTGGAAATCCTGGCGCTCACCGGCGCGGAGATCACCGAGGATCACTGGGACGCCTTCTTCGCCTTCTATATGGACACTGGCTCGCGCAAATGGGGCCGGCCCTATCTCAACCGGCTGTTCTTCTCACTGCTGGGTGAGCGGATGGCCGACCGGGTGCTCCTGGTGATGGCGAGGCGCAACGGCCGCTGGATCGCCGGGGCGCTCAACCTGATCGGCGGCGACTGCCTCTATGGCCGCAACTGGGGCTGCATCGAGGACGTGCCGTTCCTGCATTTCGAGCTCTGCTACTACCAGGCCATCGAGTGGGCCATCGACCACGGCCTCGCCCGCGTCGAGGCCGGCGCCCAGGGCCAGCACAAGATCGCCCGCGGCTACCTGCCCAGCCCCGTCTATTCCGCCCACTACATCGCCGACCCCATGCTGCGCGGGCCGGTGGAGGACTTCGTGCGCCGCGAGCGCGAGGCCGTGGGCGGGGAGATGGAATGGCTGGCGGAGGAGTTTTCGCCGTTCCGGCAGGGGTGACGCCGGGATGGGCGGAATATCATGACCGCTCCCAGGCCTGTCTCAGCAGCGCCCGAACCCGCCCGTCCACCTGCTCCGGAAGATCCAGCACGAGCTTGGCCTTCAGCCGCTCGGACCAGCTCTCGTTTCTCGGAGTGTCCAGGCGCGGATCGGCGTCCGGCGTCAGCGCCAGGCCCAAAACCGCCAGTCCGTCCTTCAGCGGCCGCACGGCGGCGAACTGCACCTTGCGCGAGAAGGCCGTGAAGCCCTTGCGCTGGCCGGTGACCACCTCGGGCAGGGCGCTCACCGCCGTCTCCACCGCCTCAAGGAGCCTCAGCGAGGCCGGATCGGTCCACAGCGCGGCGCGCAGCTTGTCCGGCTGATCCCAGCCCTCGCCGGACGGGAAGGCCACGCCCAGCACGTGAAACGCCCGGTTGATCCCCAGCCCATGGTGCATCCGCAGCCAGTCGGCTCGGGCCCTTGGTTTGCTCTCCGGACAGGTCCGGGCGATGGCCACCCACTCGTCGAGGGTCTTGCCGGTGTCACGTTCCAGGCTGGACTGGACGGAGTCGAACCACTTCTGCTGCCGTGCGGTGAGGCCGGTTGTCGTGGCTCCCGCTCCTTTTCCGCTCGTTCCCATCGTTCCGCCTCCCGGCGCAATTTGCTACCACGCTCGCCTAAGCACCACGGAGCGCGGACCATGAGCCTGGACGGGACCTACGACGACGGCAACATCTTCGCGAAGATCCTGCGCGGGGAGGCGCCCTGCGCCAAGGTGTTCGAGGACGGCGAGGTCTTCGCCTTCATGGACGTTTTCCCACAGAGCCGGGGCCACACCCTGGTGATCCCCAAGCACTCCGTGGCGCGCAACCTGATGGACGAGGAGCCGCAGGTGCTGCAGCCCCTGATCCTGGGCGTTCAGCGGGTGACGCGCGCGGTGCGCGCCGCGCTCAATCCGGATGGGATCATGGTCAGCCAGTTCAACGGCGCCCCGGCCGGCCAGACCATCTTCCACCTGCACTTCCACATCATCCCGCGCTGGGAAGGCGTGGCGCTGGGCCGCCACGGGGAGGGCGGCATGGCCGACCCCGCCGCACTCAAGGCCCTGGCCGAGCAGATCGCGGCCCAGATCGCCTAGGCCCCCAAACGAAAAACCCCAGGCGATGCCTGGGGTTCTCGTCGGAACTTGAGGTGAAGCCTTAGTCGGCCAGCGCCTCGGCGGTCTCCTCGGCCGGGCCCTCGATGATAGGGGCCCCGGGGACGCGGTCGTCGCCCTCGATCTCGAAGGCCAGCTTGGCGTCCTTGAGCACCACCTTGACGTGGCCGCCCTTGACCAGCTTGCCGAACAGAATCTCGTCGGCCAGGGGCTTCTTGATGTGCTCCTGGATGACCCGGGCCAGGGGCCGGGCGCCGTACAGCTCGTCGAAACCGTTCTTGGCCAGCCAGTCGGCCGCTTCCTCGGTGGTCTCGATCGTCACGTGGCGGTCGGCCAGTTGGGCCTCGAGCTGCATGACGAACTTCTGCACCACTTGGCGGATGATGTCCTGGGTGAGCGACTTGAAGGGCACCACGGCGTCCAGGCGGTTGCGGAACTCCGGGGTGAACAGGCGCTTCAGGGCCTCGTCGACCTCGTCGTCCTGCTTGCCGCGGCCGAAGCCGATGGAGTTGCGCTGCGCGTCGGAGGCGCCGGCGTTCGTGGTCATGATCAGGACCACGTTTCGGAAGTCGACCTTCTTGCCGTTGGCGTCGGTGAGGACGCCGTGGTCCATGACCTGCAGCAGGATGTTGAAGACGTCCGGGTGGGCCTTCTCAATTTCATCGAGCAACACCACCGAGTGCGGGTGCTGGTCGACGGCGTCGGTGAGCAGGCCGCCCTGGTCGAACCCGACATAGCCGGGAGGCGCGCCGATCAGGCGACTGACCGTGTGGCGCTCCATGTACTCGCTCATGTCGAAGCGCAGAAGCTCGATGCCCATGGTCGAGGCGAGCTGACGGGCGGTCTCCGTCTTGCCGGTGCCGGTGGGACCCGAGAAGAGGTAGCAGCCGATCGGCTTGTTGGCGTCGCGCAGGCCGGCGCGCGCCATCTTCATGGCTGCCGACAGCTGGGCGATGGCCTCGTCCTGGCCGTAGACCGCGCGTTTCAGATCGTCGTTGAGCTGCTTCAGCGCCTCAGTGTCGGTCTTGGACACCGACTTCGGCGGGATGCGGGCGATCTTGGCGACCACCGCCTCCACTTCCTTCAGGCCGATGATCTTCTTCCGCTTGGCTTCGGGCAGCAGCATCTGGCCGGCCCCGGCCTCATCGATGATGTCGATGGCCTTGTCGGGCAGCTTGCGGTCGGTGATGTACTTGGCCGACAGCTCCACGGCCGCCTTGATGGCGTCGTTGGTGTAGCGGAGCTTGTGGAAATCCTCGTAGTAGGTCTTCAGGCCCTTGAGGATCTTGATGGTGTCCTCGATCGTCGGCTCGTTGACGTCGATCTTCTGGAACCGGCGGACCAGGGCCCGGTCCTTCTCGAAGTGCTGGCGGAACTCCTTGTAGGTCGTCGAGCCCATGCACCGCAGGGTGCCGGAAGCGAGCGCCGGCTTCAGCAGGTTGGAGGCGTCCATGGCCCCGCCGCTGGTCGCGCCCGCGCCGATCACCGTGTGGATCTCGTCGATGAACAGGATGGCGTCGGGGTGGTTCTCCAGCTCCTTGACCACCTGCTTCACGCGCTCTTCGAAGTCGCCCCGATAGCGGGTGCCAGCCAGCAGCGAGCCCATGTCGAGCGAGAAGATGGTCGCGCCGGCCAGGACCTCGGGGACCTGGTTGTTGATGATCTTGCGCGCCAGGCCCTCGGCGATGGCGGTCTTGCCGACGCCTGGGTCGCCCACCAGCAGCGGGTTGTTCTTGGTGCGCCGGCACAGGATCTGGATGCAGCGCTCGACCTCGTTGGCCCGGCCGATCAGCGGATCGACCTTACCCTGCTTGGCCTTCTCGTTGAGATTGACGCAATAGGCCTCGAGCGCCTCGCCGCCGGTCTTGACCGCGGGCTTGTCCTCGTCCTCGGACCCCTTGACCGGCTTGGCGGCTTCCGCGCCGGCCTTCTTGGCGATGCCGTGGGCGATGTAGTTCACGGCGTCGTAGCGGGTCATGTCCTGCTCTTGCAGGAAGTACGCGGCGTGGCTCTCGCGCTCGGAGAAGATCGCCACCAGCACATTGGCGCCGGTCACCTCCTCGCGGCCCGAGGACTGGACGTGGATCACGGCCCGCTGGATCACCCGCTGGAAGGAGGAGGTCGGCTTGGCGTCCTCCCCGTCGTCGACCACCAGGGAGCGGAGCTCGTTGTCCACGTAGTTGGTGAGAGTTGTCTTCAGAGCGCCGAGTTCGACGTCGCAGGCGCGCATCACGCCAGCGGCGTCCTCATCGTCGATGAGGGAGAGCAGCAAGTGCTCGAGGGTCGCATACTCGTGCTTTCGCTGATTGGCGAACGCCACGGCGCGGTGGAGGGATTCTTCGAGATGGCGCGAGAATGACGGCAATCTGGGCCTCAATCCTTTTCCATGGTGCACTGAAGCGGATGTTGATGCCGCCGCGCGGTATCAACGACCTGGGCCACCTTTGTTTCCGCCACTTCGTAGGTGAACACGCCGCAAACCCCCACCCCGTGTTGGTGGACATGCAGCATGATACGCGTCGCATCTTCGCGCGACTTGTTGAAGTACTGCTCAAGTACGTAAACGACGAACTCCATTGGAGTATAGTCGTCGTTCAAGATCAGCACCCGGTACATCGACGGCTTCTGCGTCTTCGGCTTGGTCTGGGTGATGACCGCCGACTTGACGCCCGTCTCTTGATCACCTTGCTTTCGCCCGGCCATCGGAACAGGTCTCCTGGCGACCACGGGGTCGCTCTATCTACGGATTAGATATGGAAAAGATGGCCGTATGGAAGGGTTGAAATCGTTACGGACCGTACCGAATGCGCCAACAGCGCCTTTTTGCCGCGCCGAAAGGCGCCTGCGAGAGGCGGGCTCAATCCTCGGGTGAGGATTTCGAGCGAAACGCACGCCCCGAGGCGAGCGCTCCGGGTCCGAATCGGGCTCGCAGCGTGTCGATCGTGGTTTCGGTGAGCAGGGCGCGGCGCTCGTCGCCGGCGAACAGATCGTGCTCCAGCGTCTGCGCCGGGGTCAGTTCGGCGATGCCGATGCCGATCAGCCGCCAGGCCTGGCCCCTGGCCTCCTTGGCCAGCAGTTCGCGCCCGACGGCGAACAGGGTCCTGGCGGTCTGGGTCGGCACCGGTATGGCGCGCCGCCGAGTGAGGATCTTGAAGTCGGTGCTCCGCAGCTTCAGCGTCACCACCCTGCCGGCCAGGCCGGAGGCGCGGGCGTGGCGGCCGACCTTCTCGCACAGCGGTGCCAGCATGGCCTCCAGATCCTCCACCGTGCGGAGATCGTCGTTGAAGGTGGTCTCGGCGCTGATGCTTTTGCGCTCCTCGTTGGGATTTACCGCCCGGTTGTCGCGACCGCGGGAGAGGTCGGCCAGCCTCAAACCATAGGCGCCGAACCGTTCGGCCAGGTCCCTGATGTCGGCCCGGGCCAGGTCGCCGACGGTGCGATAGCCCGCGGCTTCCATGGACTTGACCATGGCCGGGCCGACGCCGGGCATGATCCCCACGGGCCTCGGGGCGAGGAAGCTCTCCGCGTCGGCCCCGCCGATCACCGAGAAGCCGCGCGGCTTGTCGAGGTCCGAGGCGATCTTGGCCAGGAACTTGTTGGGCGCCAGGCCAATGGAGACCGTGATGCCGATCTCGGCCTCGATCCGGGCCTGCAGCCGCGCCAGGGTCTCGGCGGGCGTGGCCTTGTGCAGGCGCTCGGTGCCCGAGAGGTCCATCCAGGCCTCGTCCAGCGAAAGCGGCTGGACCAGGGGTGTGAGCGCGCGGACCATCTCCATGATCCGCCGGCTCTCGGTGCGGTACTTGGTGAAGTCGGGGCTCAGGATCACCGCCTGGGGGCAGAGCTGCCGGGCCTTGAACATCGGCATGGCGGAACGGACGCCGGAGATGCGGGCGATGTAGCAGCAGGTGGTGACCACCCCGCGCTTTCCCCCGCCGACGATCAGGGGCTTGTCGCGCAGGGACGGGTCGTCGCGCTTCTCCACCGAGGCGTAGAAGGCGTCGCAGTCCATGTGGGCGATGGAGAGGCGGTCGAGTTCGGGATGGGCGGCGACGCGCGGCGAACCGCAGGCGGGACAGCGGCGGAGGAAGTCGCCCTTGGTGAAGCAGTCGCGGCAAAGCGCGCTCATGGCGCGGGCCACAGCCAGGCCGCTCCGCGCACGCCTGAGGAATCGCCGTGCAGCGCGGCGCGCACCGGGGTGGTGAAGACGTCGGAGAAGACCCTGGGCGCGATGGCGCCGGGCAGGCGGGCATAGAGTTCTGCCAGGTTCGACATGCCGCCCCCCAGGACGATCACGTCCGGGTCGATCACGTCACAGACCACCGCCAGGCCGCGGGCCAGCCGGTCCACATAGCGGTCCAGGGCCGCGGCGGCCTGGGCGTCCCCTGCGCGGGCGGCGGCCACCACGGCCTCGCTGCTGGCCGCCCCGGCGTCCCGGGCGAAACCGGTCCCGGAAACCCAGAGCTCCATGCAGTTTCGCCGTCCGCACCAGCAGGCGGGGCCCGGATGTTCGTCGTCGTTGGGCCAGGGCAGGGGCATGTGGCCCCACTCGCCGGCGAAGGCGTTGCGACCCTCCAGGACTTGACCGTCCACGGTGATGCCCGCGCCGCAGCCGGTGCCGAGGATGGCGGCGAACACTGTGCGCTCCCCCGCGCCGGCGCCGTCAGCGGCCTCGGAGAGGGCCAGGCAGTTGGCGTCGTTGGCGTAGCGCACCGGCCGCCCGAGCGTCCGCGCCAGGTCCTGTGGGAAAGGGTGGCCGTTCAACTCGGTGGAGTTGGCGTTGCGCATCAGGCCGGTGGCCGGGGAGGGCGAGCCCGGCCCACAGACCCCGATCCGGGAGGCGGTCGCGCCCGCTTGGCGTTCCGCCTCGGTCACCAGGTCGCGCACTGCCTCCAGTCCGGCCTCATAGGTTCTTGGCGATGCCCCGCGTACGCGCGCCAGGAAACGGCCGTCGGCGTCGAGCGCCGCAGCCTCGATCTTGGTGCCGCCGAAATCCACCCCGATGCGGATCATAGGGTCATGGTTTGTTCCGTTTCGACGGGAAGTTCAATGGCGCGTGGCCCGGCATCTTTGCAGCGCCACCCTGAGGTGTTGCTCGAACCCACCGTCCTGGCTCCCCCGAAGGTTAGCTTCCATGAGACATGCATTGTGGGCCTGCGCCCTGCTGGCGACCGCCGGCGCCGCTCCGGCGGCCCCAGCGCCAGCGCCCGAGACCTGACGCTTCAGCCGATCGCCGCCTCAATGGCCGCGCGCAGTTCGTCCCAGTCGTCGATCCGGGTGTGGCGATCCGGCGCGGAGGGGGCGAGCGGCTGCAGCCGCCTGTCAGCCACCATCTGGAAACGGATGACGTGCGGCGCGCTCTCGGCCACCGAGTCGAGGTTGGACATCAGGTCATCGACAAAGACGGCCGGCGCGCGAACCTGGTTGGCCATGCCCGCCGCCAGCGGGCCCTTGGGCCCGGTGTTGAGCACCAGCGGATAGTCCATCCGGTGGCGGCCCAGCCAGCGGGCCCTAGCCAGCCGGGCGGGCCCGGGGGCGTTGGTGAAGATCACCACGCTCGCCTGGCGCGATAGCGCCTCCAGCGCGCCGACCGCGCCGGGCGCGGGCTCCATGTCGCCGCAGCCATAGCGAAAGAAATCGTCGAAGTGGTTCCGGCCGTCGGCGATGGGCAGATGCTCGGCCTCTCCAGGTCGGAAGATGTTCTGGAACAGGGCGAAGCGATCGACCCTGAACTCCAGGCCGCGTCCTTCCAGGAATCGGCCAAAGCCTTCCATGAACAGGCCCAGCACCTCGTCGACGTCCACCAGCAACAACGGCTTCGCGGGATCGACGCCGAGGTCGGCCAGGTTCGGCGGTTTGACTGGCCGGGCGGAGAAAGGCGGGGTGTCGGTCAGCGGGCTCTCCATCGCGACTAACGCGAGTTTAAGGATATCCGTGTGATCAAGGTCTCAATGGTGGGGGCGGTGCTCGATTCGCGCAGCCTCGACGGCATCGTCGGGACGTCAATGGCCAAGAAAGTCCTCATCGTCGAGGATAACGAGCTGAACATGAAGCTGTTTCATGATCTGCTCGACGCCCAGGGCTACGAAACCCTGCAGACCCGCGAGGGATTGCAGGCGCTCGCCTTGGCGCGAGAGCATCGCCCCGACCTGATTCTCATGGACATCCAGCTCCCGGAGATCTCGGGACTCGAAGTCACCAAGTGGCTGAAGGAAGACGACGAGCTCGCCCATATCCCGGTCGTGGCCGTCACCGCCTTCGCCATGAAGGGCGATGAGGAGCGCATTCGCGAAGGCGGCTGCGAGGCCTACATCTCCAAACCCATATCGGTGTCGCACTTCCTCGACACGATCCGCCGCTTGCTGGGCTAGTCGCCATGTCCGCCCGTATCCTCGTGGTCGATGACATCGAGGCCAACGTCCGCCTGCTGGAAGCCAAGCTGACCGCCGAGTACTACGAGGTGCTGACGGCCTATGACGGCCCGACGGCGCTGGCTATCGCCGCGGCCGAGAAGCCCGACATCGTGCTGCTGGACGTGATGATGCCCGGCATGGACGGATTCCAGGTCTGCCGCCGGCTGAAGGACGATCCCGAGACCCGCCACGTGCCCGTGGTGCTGGTGACGGCGCTGGACGGCCGCGCCGACCGCATCGCCGGCCTCGAGGCCGGAGCCGACGAATTCCTCACCAAACCCATCGACGACGTCATGCTGTTCGCCCGGGTGCGCAGCCTGACCCGGCTGAAGATGGTGATCGACGAGCTGCGCGACCGGGAGGCCTCGGGCCGCCGGATGGGCGTGATCGCCGGCGCCTCCTCGCGCCTGGGCGGCACGGGCGGTCGGGTGCTCATTGTCGACGACCATGAGCGCCAGGCCCAGCGGGTGGCCGCCGAACTGGCCATCGAGCATCGCCCGGTGATCGAAACCTCGCCGGAAAAGGCCATGATGACCGCCAAGGGGCCGGTCGACCTGATCATCATCAATGCGACGGCGCGGTCCTTTGACGGCCTGCGCTTCGCCGCTCAACTGCGGTCGGACGAGGCCACGCGTCATCTGCCGATCCTGGCGGTGGTGGACTTCGACGAGCGTTCGCGGCTAGTGAAGGCCCTGGAGATCGGCGTCAACGACGTGCTCTCCAAGCCGATCGACCCGCAGGAGCTGGCCGCCCGGGCGCGCACCCAGATCCGCCGCAAGCGCTACACCGACTATCTGCGCGACAATCTCGATCATTCGCTGGAGTTGGCGGTCACCGACCAACTCACCGGCCTGCACAATCGCCGCTACATGGTGGGGCAACTCGAGGCTCTGGTTAAGCGCGCGGCGCTGGGCGGCGACGAGGTCGCCTGCCTGCTGATCGACATCGACCACTTCAAGAAGATCAACGACGGCTACGGCCACGATGTCGGCGACGAGGTGCTGCGCGAGTTCGCCGTGCGCCTGGCCTCCAACGTGCGCGCCATCGACCTGCCGTGCCGCTACGGCGGCGAGGAGTTCGTGGTGGTCATGCCCGACACCAAGATCGAGGACGCCGAGCGGATCGCCGAACGCATCCGCCTGCACGTGGCCGGTTCGCCGTTCCGCGTCATGGGCGGCTCGGAGCTCCTGACGGTGACCATCTCGATCGGCGTCGCGGCGACCATCGGCTCGGCGGACACGCCCGAGCACCTTCTCAAGCGCGCCGACGAGGCCGTCTACGAAGCCAAGGCTTCAGGGCGCAACAAGGTCATCGCACGGGCGGCGTAGCGGCCAAGGCGGGGCTGCACGCCACCCAGTCTCAAATCACAACGAAAAACGCCCGGTCGCGAGACCGGGCGTTTTCATGAGGTCGGCAGATCGAGGCGCTGGCCTACTTGATCTTGCCTTCCTTGAATTCGACGTGCTTGCGCACGACCGGGTCATACTTCTTCATGACCAGCTTGTCGGTCTTGGTGCGGGCGTTCTTCTTCGTCACGTAGAAGTAGCCGGTGTCCGCCGACGAGTTCAGGCGGATCTTGATGGAGGCGGGCTTCGCCATGGTCGGTCCTCGCGGGGCCGGCAAGACCGGCAGGTGTTCGAAAGAGCCGCGGACAATACGAATCCCGAACCTAAAGTCAATGCGGGCCACGCAACTATGCGCTCCCGACGGCACGAAGGCGGCGCGGCCCAGCCTTGGCGCGGGCTGGCGGCTCGCGAACGCAGGATGGCGCCCTGAAGACCCTGCGGGGTCCGCATCGCGGCCGACCCTTGCCGAACCCTTGAGGGGGAGGCGAAAGCCCTACAGGTGGCTGAACTTCGTCCTGGCGCTGCCGAACCGCATGAAGGGCCGTGGCCGGCTGGGGTCGGCCATCCGGCTCACCGCCTCGCCGATCATGGTGCGGGTGACCGCGGGCAGGGGCAGGGCGATGGCGTCGTCGAAGTCGACCCAGGCGATCTCCTCCAACTCCCCGCAGTCAGGTTCGCGGTCCAGGCTGACCAGTCGCTCTGCGTCGGCCATGAGGAACCAGGTGTCGAACCGCTTGGCCAGCATCGGCGGGGTGATGGCGCGGGCGACGATGTCCAGCGCCTCAAGGTCCGGCGCCGCGCCATGGGCGGCGAACTCGCGCCAGGGCCCGGCCAGCGGCCGGACCGGCGCCTTCTTGGCGAGCAGCAGGCCGGCTTCCTCGAAGGTCTCGCGCACGGCGGCCAGCGCCAGGGCCCGGCCGCGGGCCTTCGGGACATGGGCCTCGAACCGGGCGGCGACGTCGGGGGTCAGGTCCGTGGCGAAGGGCGCGCGGAAGTCGCTGCGGTCTATACGTCCGCCGGGGAAGACCCAGAGGTCGGGCATGAAGTCGTGACCGCTGTTGCGTTTGCCCATCAGGACTTGCGGCGTCTTGCGGTCGCGCCGCACGATAATCAAGGTGGCGGCGTTGCGGGGTTTGACGGCGCGCGATCCCTCGGCGCGCAGGCGTCCCTCAGGACGCCGGACAGGTGCGGTCTGGCTCATGAAACAATTGTATGGGCCGACTCGGGGCCTGGGAACGGCGCCCTTACGTCAACTTCACAGGGCGACCAGCACCGCGCCCACGGCGATCAGCGCCACGCCGGCCCAGTTGGCCGCCGATAGCTTCTCACCCAGGAAGATCGCGGCGAACACGGCCACCAACACCACGCTCAGCTTGTCGACGGGCGCCACACGCGCGGCGTCGCCCAGCTTCAGGGCGCGGAAATAGCAGAGCCAGGAGGCTCCGGTCGCCAGGCCCGACAGCACCAGGAACAGGTAGGTCCGCGGCGAGACCGAGCCGGGCGAGCGCCACTGGCCAGTGGCCGTGACGATCAGGGCCGCGACCCCCAGAATCACCAGGGTTCGGATCAGAGTCGCGTAGTCGGAGTTGATGTTGTCGACGCCGACCTTGGCGAACACGGCCGTCAGGGCCGCGAAGCCCGCCGAGAGCATCGCCCACATTTGCCAGGAAGAGAGCATGGCCGACCTCGTCATTCGGATTTCCCGCGTCAACCTATACTGTGCGTCGCATGATTGAACGGCTGAAGTCCCTCATCGGCCGCCTAGAGGCCCGGACACTCGCGGTGTGGATCGCCGTTGTCGGCGCTCCCTGGTTCTTTCTCGCCATCGCCGACGAGGTGGGCGAGGGGGAGACCGACCTGGTCGACCGCAGCCTGCTCCTCGCCTTGCGGACCCCGGGCCTGCCCGGAGATCCGATCGGGCCGCGCTGGTTCGAGGAGGCGATGCGCGACATCACCGCGCTCGGCGGCTTCACCCTCCTGACCATCACCACCATCGTCGCGGTGCTGCTGCTGGTCTTCCACGACCGGCGGCGGGAGGCCTTGATCTTCGGAGCGACGGTGGTCCTGGCCCAGGCCTCGAGCGAGCTGCTGAAGGCGCTCTACGATCGGCCGCGGCCCTCGCTGGTGACCCATGGCAGCATCGTCTACTCGCAGAGCTTCCCTAGCGGGCATTCGACCTTGTCGGCGGCCACATTCTTCACCCTGGCCGCGGTGGTTGCGAGCGTGGAGACGAAGAAGCGCACCAAGGTGCTTATCTTCGGTCTGGCGATCCTGTTCGTGGTGACGGTCGGGGTCAGCCGGGTTTATCTGGGCGTCCACTGGCCTACCGATGTCCTGGCAGGATGGGCCTTGGGTGCGAGCTGGGCCTTGGTGGCCTGGGTCGTCCTGGGGTTGACCCGGCCGCGAAGGCCCATCTAGCGCTTAGCCTTCTTGCCGGCCTTGCGCTTGACGCCCTTGGGCAGGGCGCTCTTGCCGGCGCCGCCTCCGCGCTTGGGGCCGGAGAACTGGCGGTCGCGCATGCCGAGCCTGGGGCGCGGCGCATTGGGATCGGCCGCCGCCGGCTCGCTCAGCATGTCGAACAACAGGCCGCCGGTGACCGGCGTGGCCTCGCGCAACCGCACCTCCACAGTCATGCCCAGGGGCCAGCGGGCGCCGGTGCGTTCGCCGACCAGGGCGTGCGTCCGGTCGTCATGGACGAAGTACTCGCCGCCCAGGGTGGAGACCGGGATGAGCCCGTCCGCGCCGGTCTCGTCCAGGCGGATGAACAGGCCGAAACGCGTAACCCCGGTGATGCGGCCGGTGAAGGTCGCCCCGATCCGGTCGGACAGGAAGGCGGCCACATAGCGGTCGGTGGCGTCGCGCTCGGCGGCCATGGCCCGGCGCTCGGCGAAGGTGATCCGCTCGGCGGTGTCCTTCATCTGGGCGATGTCGCGGTCGGTCAGACCGTCGGAGCCCAGGCCCAGGGCCTTGATCAGCGCCCGGTGCACGATCAGGTCGGCATAGCGCCGGATCGGCGAGGTGAAGTGGGCGTAGCGGTCGAGGTTGAGGCCGAAGTGGCCGATGTTCTCGGTGGCGTAGATCGCCTGCATCTGGGTGCGTAGCACCACCTCGTTGACGATCTGGGCGTGCGGCCCCTCGCGGGTCTCGACCAGCAACTTGTTGAACCGATCGGTGCGCGGGGCTTCGCCCTTGGCCCAGTTGATCCCGAGGGTCTGCAGGAACTCCGCCAGGGACTGGACCTTCTCCTGGCTGGGGGTGTCGTGGATCCGGTAGATCAGCGGGGTCTTCTTCTGCTCCAGGGTCTCGGCGGCGCAGACATTGGCCTGGACCATCATTTCCTCGATCAGCCTGTGGGCTTCGAGCGAGGGCCGGGCGGTGATCGAGGTGATCTCTCCCTCCGCGCTGATGACGATCTTCCGCTCCGAGCTCTCGATGGCCAGGGGCGAGCGGGCGATCCGGCCCTTCAGCATGGTGTGATAGGCCGCCCACAGCGGCTTCAGGACCGGCTCGAGCAGCGGGTTGGTGTGATCGTCCGGGAAACCGTCGATGGCCCGCTGGGCCTGTTCGTAGGAGAGCTTGGCGGCCGAGCGCATCAGGCCGCGCACGAACTTGTGGGAGCGCTTGCGACCGTCCCTGCCGAACACCATCCGCACGGCGATGCAGGCGCGGTTCTCACCCTGGCGCAGAGAGCAGAGGCCGGCGGACAGCCGCTCGGGCAGCATGGGCTCCACCCGGTCGGGGAAATAGACGCTGTTGCCCTTGTCGTGGGCTTCCTTGTCCAGGGCCGAGCCCGGCCGCACATAGGCGGCGACATCGGCGATGGCCACCCAGACGATCCAGCCGTCTTCGTTCTTGGGATCGGTGTCGGGCTCGGCATAGACCGCGTCGTCGTGGTCCCGGGCGTCGGGCGGGTCGATGGTCAGCAGCGGCACGGCGCGCAGGTCCTCGCGGCCCGAGAGGGTCGGGGCTTGAGCGGCCTCGGCCTCCGCTTCGGCGGCCTGGGTGAATCCCGTGGGGATGCCGTGCGAATGGATGGCGATCAGCGAGGCCGCGCGCGGCTGGTCGACCCGGCCGACCACCTCCAGCACCTTGCCGCGCTTGGGCCCGTAGCGGCCGTCCGCACCGCTGACCTGGGCCAGGACCAGGTCGCCGTCGCTGAGGTTCTCGGCCTCGGCCGGGACCAGCAGCAGGCTTTCCTTGGACTTGCGGTCCACGGGCTCGACGCGGACCTGGCGGTTGGCCTTGCGGACCACGCCCAGGATGCGGTGGGCGCTCTGACCCAGGCGCTTGATCATCCGCGCCTCGGTCTCGCCGTTCTCCAAGACCGTGAAGCGGACGAGCAGGCGGTCGCCCAGGCCGGGCGCGCCGCCGACGGCCTCGCGGCGGTCAGGGGCAAGGCGGACGCTGGGTGCGTCCTCGCCCTTGGTCAGGCGGACCATCAGCTCGCCGTCGGCATCCTTCTCGACCACATCGACCACCCCGACCTCGGGCAGGGCGCCGGACTCGGCGAATGCCTTGCGGCCACGCTTGCCCAGCGCTCCGGATTCTTCGAGTTCCTTGAGCATGTCGCGCAGGGCGCGGCGATCGGCGCCCTTCAGCCCGAAGGCCTTGGCGATATCGGCCTTGCCGGTCTCACGGGCTTCGCGAACGTACTGGAGCAGGGTGTCGCGATCAGGCAGGCCCTGGACGGGCCTCCCCGGTCCCTTGGGGGCGAAGCGTGCGGATTTCGGCGTACGTGTCTTGGGCATCCCGCACTTCTAACGCGGGAATCGACATTCGGCTCGCGGGAACTCGGGCCGTGACCCCTAGGCGGTCACGGCCTTCTTGGCGGCGGGCTTCTTCGCCGCGGTTTTCTTGGCGGGCGCCTTCTTCGCGGCCGCGGGCTTGGCGGGGGCCTTGGCGCGGGCCGGCTTCTTCTTGCCGCCGCCCTTGGCTTCGCGCTCGGCGATCAACGCCACGGCCTCTTCCATCGTGAGGTCCTGCGGCTCCTTGCCCTTGGGTACGTTGGCGTTGGTCGAGCCGTGCTTGATGTAGGGGCCATAGCGGCCCGACAGGATCTTCACCGGCGCCCCGTCGGTGGGGTGGGGGCCGAGATCCTTCAGCGCCGCGGACTCACCGCGTCCGGGGCGTCCGCCCCCGGCACGCTTTTCGGCCAGCAGGGTGACGGCGCGGTTCAGGCCGACCTCAAACACTTCGTCGACGCCCGGCAGGTTGGCGTAGGTGCCGTTGTGCAGGACAAAGGGCCCGAACCGGCCGATGCCGGCGGTGATCATGCCGCCGTCCTCGGGGTGGGCGCCGACCTCGCGGGGCAGCCGCAGCAGCCGCAGTCCCTTTTCCAGATCCATGGCCGCCGCCGACCAACCCTTTGGCAGGCTGGAGCGCTTGGGCTTGTCGGCCTCGCCCAGTTGCACATAGGGGCCGAAGCGGCCGGCCTTCAGGAACACCGTCTCGCCCGTCACGGGGTCGACACCCAGTTCGCGGTCGCCGCTCTCGGCGGCGTTGTCGTCGCTGGTCTGGGCGATCGGGCGGGTGTGGCGGCATTCGGGATAGTTCGAACAGCCGATGAAGGCCCCGAACTTGCCGGTCTTCAGCGACAGCCGGCCGGTGCCGCAGGTGGGGCAGCCGCGCGGATCGGAGCCGTCGGCCTTTTCCGGGAAGATGTGCGGGCCGAGCGCCTCGTTGAGCGCGTCCAGCACGTGGGTGACGCGCAGTTCGGCGATTTCGCCGACCGCGGCGTGGAAAGACTCCCAGAACTCCCTCAGCAAGGCTTTCCAGTTGAGCTCGCCGGCCGAGACCAGGTCGAGCTTCTCCTCGAGGGCGGCGGTGAAGTCGTACTCCACGTAGCGGGCGAAGAACTGCTCCAGGAAGGCGGTGACCAGCCGTCCCTTGTCTTCGGGCACGAACCGGTTCTTGTCCATGCGGACGTATTCGCGGTCGCGCAGCACGGTCAGGACCGAGGCGTAGGTCGAGGGCCGGCCGATGCCGAGCTCCTCCATCTTCTTCACCAGGCTGGCTTCCGAATAGCGCGGCGGCGGCTCGGTGAAGTGCTGGTCAGCGCGGGCGTCGACCACCTTGGCGTCGGCGCCTTCGCGGACCTGGGGCAGGCGACCGCCTTCCTCGTCATCCGCGTCGTCGCGGCCTTCCTCGTAGACGGCGAGATAACCGTCGAACAACACCACCTGGCCGGTGGCGCGCAGGCCGGTCTTCCCGTCGGCGCTCTCCAGATCGATGCTGGTCCGCTCGATACGGGCGGCCTCCATCTGGGAGGCGATCATCCGCTTCCAGATCAGCTCATAGAGCCGCCCGAGGTCGCTCTCCAGGCGCAGGGAGCCGGGGTTGCGGGCCAGCGCCGTAGGGCGGATGGCTTCGTGGGCCTCCTGGGCGTTCTTGGCCTTGGTCTTGTAGATCCGCGCGCTCTCGGGGACGTATTCCTTGCCGTAGAGGCCGCCGATCACCTGGCGGGCCTCGTCGATGGCCTCGGGTGCGCTCTGGATGCCGTCGGTCCGCATATAGGTGATGAGACCCACGGTCTCGCCGCCGATATCGATGCCCTCGTACAGCTTCTGGGCCGCCTGCATGGTGCGCTGGGCGGAGAAGCCGAGCTTGCGCGAGGCCTCCTGCTGCAGGGTCGAGGTGGTGAAGGGCGGGGCGGGTGAGCGCCGGCCGGGCTTCTTCTCGACCGCGGCGATCTTGAAGGTCGCGGCCTTCACCGCCGCCTGGGCGGCGTGGGCCGAGGCCTCGTCGCCAAGATCGAACTTGGTCAGCCGCTTGCCGTCGTGCTTGACCAGTCGGGCCAGGAACGGATCGCTTCCGGAGGAGACGTCGGCCTCGACGGTCCAGTATTCCTGGGTCTTGAAGCGCTCGATCTCGATCTCGCGATCGACCACCAGGCGCAGGGCCACCGACTGGACGCGGCCGGCCGAGCGCGAGCCCGGCAGCTTGCGCCACAGGACGGGCGAAAGGGTGAAGCCCACCAGATAGTCCAGGGCGCGGCGGGCCAGGTAGGCGTCCACCAGTTCCATGTCGATATCGCGGGGGTTCTTCATCGCCTCGGTCACCGCGGTCTTGGTGATGGCGTTGAAGACGACGCGCTCGACCTTGGCGTCCTTGAGGACCTTCTTCTTCCGAAGCACCTCCAGAACGTGCCAGGAGATGGCTTCTCCCTCACGGTCGGGGTCGGTGGCCAGGATGATGCGTTCAGCGCCCTTGGCGGCCTCGGCAATGTCACTGAGGCGCTTGGCGGACTTGGCGTCCACGTCCCAGAGCATGGCGAAGTCCTCGTCGGGCTTCACCGATCCGTCCTTGGCTGGAAGGTCGCGCACGTGTCCGTACGAGGCCAGCACGATATAGCCGGACCCAAGGTATTTATTGATGGTCTTTGCCTTGGCGGGGCTTTCGACGACGACGAGGTTCATGGGCGCTCTATATAGGCGTCCCGGGCGGAAGGCCCGAAATTCAAGGGCGCGAAAGGTGGGCGAGGCGCCTATGCCCTGTCAACGGGGGTCGCGCGATCATCAATATGTGCAATTAGAGGTTGGCGAACAACCTCCGCGCGCAATTGCAACGAGAATCTGATACCGGCGTTTTCCAGCACAATGGAACCGTGGAACCGCAACGCTTCGCCGCAGGCCTCCGCGACCTTTATCGAAGAGGTCCTGAACCAACTCGCCGAACTGGCGGCCTTGAAGGGTTACCGGGCGCTCGCCTCCACCCTGATGATGGCCGCCCTCGATGCCGCCCGAGCCGCCGCCGGTCCGCCGGATCAAGCGATCGATCGCGCGTCCGACAAGACCCGAGACAAGGCTTCGGATCACTAAAGGCTCGAGACCAGCCCCCCGGCAGTGAGGTCCGCGCGGCCGGCCAGGGCGAGTTCCACCAGGGCGGCCAGCACGATGGCCGCCGGCGCGCCCGCGGCGCGGATCAGCTCGTCCCGCGAGACCGGTGTCGGCGACAACAGGGCCGCGACCCGTTCGCGCACGGCCGCCACCTCGGCGTCGGGCCTCGGCGGAGGCGCCGGTTCGAAGGCGCGATCCGGAGCGCGGAAGCCGCCGAAACCCTCCAGGGCGCGCAGCACGTCGTCGACGCCTTCGCACAGGGCCGCGCCTTGCCGGATCAGGTCGTTCGTCCCCTTGGCGCGAGGATCCAGCGGCGAGCCGGGCACCGCCAGGACCTCGCGGCCCTGCTCGGCGGCGAGGCGTGCGGTGATCAGCGAGCCCGAGCGAAGTTCGGCCTCCACCACCACCACCGCCTGGCTGAGGCCGGAGATCAGCCGGTTGCGGCGGGGGAAGTCCTTGGCCGTGGCGGTGCGGCCGGGCGCGCTCTCCGAGACTACGCAGCCCTGCTCGACGATGCGCTCGTACAGGTCCCGGTGCTCCCGCGGATAGATGTCGTCGATCCCGCCGCCCAGGACGGCGACGGTTCCGGTGGCGAGAGAGCCCTCGTGCGCCGCGCCGTCCACCCCGCGCGCCATGCCCGAGACGACGATCAATCCCGCCGCGCCCAGGTCGGCGGCCAAGCCGCGGGCGAACCTCTGGCCGCCGGCCGAGGCGACGCGCGCGCCGACGATCGCCACGGCCGGCCGCGACAGCAGGCGGGGCTCGCCGCGCGCCCAGATCACCGGCGGCGGGGGATCGAGGGCCGCCAGGGGCGCCGGGAAATCGGCCTCGCACGCGGCGATCAGCCGCGCGCCCAGGGCGGCTCCGGCCTCCAGTTCGGCCTCGATCTCGGAGAGGGCGGGGATGTCGAGCGGCGAAACCCGTCCGCCGCGCCGCGCCAGGTCGGGCAGGGCGGCGAGCGCCAGCGACGCTTCGCCATAGCGGCCGAGGAGCTGCTGGAACGTGACGGGCCCGACGTTCTCCGTGCGCGCCAGCCGCAGCCAGTCGCGGCGCCCGGCCTGCGTCAGCGCCGCGATCACGCGGCCTCTTTGTCTTTCTTGCCGCCGATCCTGGGCTCCTGGCCCTTCAGCAGCCGGGAGATGTTGTCCTTGTGGCGGATGTAGATCAGCACCGCCATGAACAGGGCCATGGCCGCGATCGGATAGGGCCGGTCGAAGACCAGGACCACATAGAGCGGCGCGAGCGCCGCGGCGGTCAGGGCCGCCAGGGACGACATCCGGAACAGCAGGGCCATGGCGATCCAGGTGGCGCCCGCCGCCAGCCCTACCGGCCAGGCCGCCGCCAGCAGGGTGCCGAAGAAGGTCGCCACGCCCTTGCCGCCCTTGAACTTCAGCCAGACGGGGAACAGGTGGCCCAGGAAGGCCGCGCTGGCGGCGATGGCGGTCAGGGTCGCCTGGGCGTCCACGCCCTTGTCGCGGGTGGCCAGCCAGGCCAGCAGCACGGCCACCGCGCCCTTGCCGCCGTCGCCCAGCAGGGTCAGCGCCGCCAGATCCTTGCGGCCCGTGCGCAGCACATTGGTCGCCCCGATGTTGCCCGAGCCGATGTTGCGGATGTCGCCCTGGCCGCCCAGCTTGGCGGCGATCAGGCCGAAGGGGATCGAGCCCAGCAGATAGCCGCCCACGACGGCGGCCGCGATCAGGATGGGGCTGAGGGACTCAGGCATCGGCGTTTCCTCGTAACGGCCCAGTGGTAGCCGCGCCCGCGCGGAACGTCATCCGTTCGCGCCCAAGGCCAAGCTTGGCGCAACCTGGCCGTGTTCGTCAATTGTTCTTCGCGGGCCCTTTGACAGTCGAGATTGGGTCCGCCTTATTGGTGCTTGGTCGTAAAAGGCGGCTCGTGAGCGAGCTAACCTTCGAGGTGCATTGGTGGTTTTCGCTGCGATTGCGCTTGGCGTTCTGCTCGGCACGGGTCTGCTGGGCTGGTTGATTCGCGTCCACACTCGACACCGTGCCCCGCGGTTCAAGGGCGCAGTCGCAATCGTAAATGTCGCGACGGGCGTGGCTGCAATTCTTGTCCTGCTACCCGGCTTCGTCGTGGGCGGTAACTTTGGCGGAGCAATCGCCGCCGGCGCCGCCGAAGCGATGGGCTGGAGCATGCTGTTTGTGGTGCCCCTGGGGATCGCCCTCGGCGTCACGATTGGGATTACGCTGCCGGTGCTTGCGGTCTTTGTCTTGCTTAGGCTGGTTCTGCTAGTGAGCGACCGCGCTCAGGCCCGGTAGACAACCCGCCCGTCGACAAGGGTCATCATCACCTCGCCCTGCAGCCTGCGCCCATCGAACGGTGAGTTGCGCGACTTGGACTTCAGCTTTTCCAGGTCGATGACAATGGGGGCGTTGAGGTCGCAGAGCACCAGGTCGGCGGGCGCGCCCTTGGCCAGGCGGCCGGCGGCGAGGCCCAACAGGTCGGCCGGGCGGCTGGTCACCGTACGCATCAGGTCGATCAGCGGGATGCGGCCTTCGTGGTGGAAGGCCAGCAGGGCGGCCAGCAGGGTTTGCAGGCCCACCGCGCCGGGGGCGGCCTCGTCATAGGGCAGGCGCTTGTCCTCGGCGGGAGCCGGGGCGTGGGCGGAGACCACGATGTCGATCAGGCCGCTCGCCAGGGCCTCGATGGTCGCCTGGCGGTCGTCCTCGCCGCGCACTGGCGGATCGAACTTCAGGAAGGTGCGGTAGTCGCCGATATCGATCTCGTTGAACGACAGGTGGTTGATCGAGGTGGTGGCGGTGACCGGCAGGCCCTTGGCCTTGCCCCGCGCCAGGCTCTCCAGGGCGCAGGCGGTGGTGACCTGGTCGACCAGCAGGCGCGCCCCGGTCAGCTCCACCAGGGCCATGTCCCGCTCCAGCATGATCTTCTCGGCGATCGGCGGGACACTGGGCAGGCCCATGCGGCCGGCGAACTCGCCCTCGGTGGCCGCCGAGCCCTTGGCCAGCCACGGGTCGGAAGGCCGGTGGGCGACCAGGACATTGAAACTCTTGGCGTAGGCCAGCACCCGGCGCAGCACCTTGGAATCGACGATGGGCCGATCGGCGTCGGTGACATAGACGCAGCCGGCCTCGGCCATCAGCCCGATCTCCGCCATCCGCTCGCCGCGGCAGCCCTTGGTGGCGGCGCCGGCCGGGTAGACGTGGACCAATTCGATGTCGCGCGAGCGGCGCAGGATGAAGTCGACCACGGAGGCCTCGTCCACCACCGGATCGGTGTCGGGCTGCAGGACGATGGAAGTCACGCCGCCGGCCGCCGCGGCGAGCGCGGCCGATTTCAGGGTCTCCTTGGTCTCCGCGCCCGGTTCACCGGTCTTGACCCTCAGGTCGACCAGGCCGGGGGCCAGCATGGCGCCGCCCGCGTCGATGACCTCGATGTCGGCGGACAGGGATCCCAGGTCGCCGCCCTGGACGACGTCGGCGATCTTGCCGTCGCGGACCAGCAGGGCGCCGGGGCCGTCCCAGCCGCTGGCAGGGTCGACCAGGCGGGTGTTGACGAAGGCGGTCGGGCGCTGGGTCATAGTTCGGGCCGTCCGATCCATTTCTCGACCACCGGGGGAACATAGGCGTCGAGCGCATCCAGCATCGGACCAGCGTCCTCGCGGAAGATGATCATGTCGCGGTGGGGCGCCTGCAGGAACGCCTCGCCCACCGCGTGGTCGACGAAATTGCGCAGGGCGTTGAAGTAGCCGAGCGCGTTGAGAAATCCCGCCGGCTTGGCGTGGAAGCCGAGCTGGCCCCAGGTCCAGATCTCGAAGATCTCCTCCAGGGTGCCGACTCCGCCGGGCAGGGCGATGAAGCCGTCGGCCAGCTCGGCCATCCGCGCCTTGCGTTCGTGCATGGAGGCGACGATCTCCAGCCGCGACAGGCCGTTGTGGGCGATCTCCTTGTCGGCCAGCGCCGCGGGCATGACGCCCACCACCTCGCCGCCGGCGTCCAGGGCGGCGTCGGCCAGCGCGCCCATCAACCCGACCTTGGCGCCGCCATAGACCAAGCGGTGGCCGCGGTTGGCGATCGCCCGGCCGAGGGCCTCGGCGGCGACGCGATAGGCCGGGTCCCCGCCGGGGCTCGACCCGCAGAAGACGCAGACGGAGGCGATCTTGCCCATCAGTCGTTGTGCAGTCGCGCGGCCAACGAGGTGAGGACCGCCATGCGCGCGGCCACGCCCATCTCCACCTGGTCCTGGATCAGCGAGACGGCCAAGTCGTCGGCCACGTCGGAATCGATCTCTACGCCGCGGTTCATCGGGCCGGGATGCATGACCCGCACGCCGGGCGAGGCATAGGCCAGCTTCTCGCGGTCCAGGCCGTAGAAGCGGAAATATTCGCGCTGCGACGGCGCCAGCACCCCGTCCATCCGCTCGAGCTGCAGGCGCAGCATCATGACCACGTCGCAGTCGGCGATGCCGGTGCGCATGTCGTGGTGGACCGCGACGCCCCAACGGTCGGCCTCGGCGGGCATCAGGGTCGGCGGACCCACCAGACGCACCTCGGCGCCCATCATCTGCAGCAGGCCGACATTGGAGCGGGCCACGCGGCTGTGCAGGACGTCGCCGCAGATCGCCACCCGCAGACCCGCGATCCGCCCGAAGGCGCGGCGCATGGACAGCGCGTCCAGCAGGGCCTGGGTCGGATGCTCATGCTGGCCGTCGCCCGCATTGATCACCGAGCAGGTGACCTTCTGCGCCAGCAGGGAGGCCGCGCCGGACGAGGCGTGGCGCACCACCAGCAGGTCGGGCTGCATGGCGTTCAGGGTGACGGCGGTGTCGATCAGGGTCTCGCCCTTGGAGATCGAGGACGAGCGCGGGCTCATATTGACCACGTCGGCGCCCAGCCGCTTGCCGGCCAGCTCGAAGGAGCTCTGGGTCCGGGTCGAGTTCTCGAAGAATAGGTTCATCAGAGTCCGACCCTTGAGCAGGTCGAGCTTTTTCGAGGTCTGGCGGTTGAGGGCCACGAAACTGTCGGCGAGATCCAGCAGCCCCGCGACTTCCACGGGGTTCAGATCCACCACGGACAGGAAATGCCGCTTGGGGAAGGGGAAGGTCCGACCAAGGACCTCGTTCAGACCGGTTAGGGCGGCGCTCATTAAAGTCGCGTCTTAGGCGGCTTATGCGGGGGCGCCAAGCGGCGTCGTCATTGCTCCACAGATCGCAGGCGCTCCAAGGCGCCTTGCAGGATCCAACCCGCCGCCATCTTGTCGACCAGCTCGGCGCGGCGAGCGCGGTTGATGTCGGCCTCGTCGATCAGGAAGCGGTTGACGGCCATGGTCGACATCCGCTCGTCCCAGAAGGCGATGACGAGCTCAGGCCGCAGCCGCAGCAGGTTGCGGGCGAAGGCGCGGTTGGACTGGCAGCGGACGCCTTCCGTCCCATCCATGTTGACCGGCAGGCCGATGACGATCCCTGCCACCTCGCGGCCGTCCATCACCTTGAACAGCGCCTTTGCATCGTCGGTGAACTTGCTCTTGCGGATCAGGGTCAGCGGGCTCGCCACCGTGCGGGTGGGATCGGAGACCGCCACGCCGACGGTCTTCTCGCCCAGGTCCAGGCCCACCAGCGCCCCGTAGCGGGGGAGGAGGGCGGGCAGTTCGGTGAGATCGACGACGGCCATGGGCTTCCATAGCGGTCGTGACGATGGACGCAATGATTGCCTAGACTGGCCAGATGACCGATCATCGACACATGCACGGTGCCAAGGTCCTGGTCTGCGCACCCGAGGGCGGGCCGGTGCGCACGGACCGCGACGCCATGGACCTCGTGGCGCTGGGCCTGGAGCAAGCCGCCGACTGGGTGGCGGTTCCCGTCGAGAGGCTGGGCGACGACTTCTTCGTGCTCTCGACTCGCATCGCGGGCGAGGTGATCCAGAAGTTCGTGAACTACCGGACCAGGCTGGCGGTGGTAGGCGATATATCGCCCCACCTGGCCAACAGCACGGCGCTGCGCGACTTCGTCTACGAGTCCAATCGCGGCCGTCACGTGTGGTTCGTGGCGAGCCTGGAGGAGCTGGAAGGCCGCCTGGCGTCCGGCTGAGGCGAGGGATCACTTGTCAAAGGCGGGCGCGCACGGCTAGGGCAAGCCTCTGAGATTGAGGAGGGCCCCATGGCCATCGACGCCGCGACCGTCCGTAAGGTCGCGAGGCTCGCGCGGATCGCCGAGCCCGAGGAAAAGCTGGAGGCTCTGGCCAAGGAGCTGACCGGCATCATGACCTGGATCGAGCAACTCGCCGAGGTCGACACGGACGGCGTCGAGCCGATGACCTCGGCCGTCCACATGCCCGCGCCGATGCGCGAGGACGTGGTCACCGAGGGCGGCGACGTCTCAAAGGTGCTGTCCAACGCGCCCAAGACCATCGACGGCTTCTTCGTCGTGCCGAAGGTGGTGGAATAGATGACCGCGCTCACCTCGCTGACTCTGAAGGCCGCACTGACCGGCCTCGCCGACAAGTCGTTCTCGTCGGAGGAACTCACCGCCGCCCACGTGGCCGCGGTGGAAGCCGCTCGTCCGCTCAACGCCTTCATCCTTGAGACGCCCGAGAAGGCCATCGAGATGGCCAAGGCCTCCGACGCCCGCCGGGCGAAGGGAGAGGCCGGGGCGCTGGACGGCGCGCCGCTCGGGATCAAGGACCTATTCTGCACGGAGGGGGTCCGCTCGACCGCCGGTTCGAACATCCTGGGCAACTTCGTGCCGACCTATGAGTCCACCGTCACCGCCAATCTGTGGCGCGACGGGGCGGTGATGCTGGGCAAGCTGAACCTGGACGAGTTCGCCATGGGCTCGTCCAACGAGACCTCGGCTTTCGGTCCGGTGGTCAATCCCTGGCGCGCCGAGGGGGGCAACGCCAAGTTGACGCCGGGCGGCTCGTCGGGCGGATCGGCCGCGGCGGTGGCGGCCGAGCTGTGCCTAGGCGCGACGGCCACCGACACCGGCGGCTCGATCCGTCAGCCGGCCTCGTTCACCGGCACGGTGGGCATCAAGCCGACCTATGGCCGCTGCTCGCGCTGGGGCGTGGTGGCCTTCGCCTCGTCGCTGGACCAGGCCGGACCGATCGCCAAGACCGTCGAGGACGCGGCGATCCTGCTGAAGTCCATGTCGGGCCACGACGTGAAGGATTCCACCAGCCTGGACGTCGAGGTCCCGGACTTCGCCAGCTTCGTCGGCAAGTCGGTGAAGGGCCTGCGGATCGGTATCCCGAAGGAGTACCGGGTCGACGGCATGCCCGCCGAGATCGAGAAGCTGTGGGAGCAGGGGATCGCGTGGCTGAAGGAGGCCGGCTGCGAGATCGTCGAGGTCTCCCTGCCGCATACCAAGTACGCCCTGCCGGCCTACTACATCGTGGCGCCGGCCGAGGCCTCCTCGAACCTCGCCCGCTACGACGGCATGCGGTTCGGGCTGCGCGAGGACGGCGCCAATCTCACCGAGACCTATGAGAAGACCCGCGCCGCGGGCTTCGGCGCCGAGGTCAAGCGCCGCATCCTGATCGGCACCTATGTGCTCTCGGCCGGCTACTATGACGCGTACTACCTGAAGGCGCTCAAGGTCCGCCGCCGCATCGCCGACGACTTCGACCAGGCTTTCCAGAAGGTCGACGCCCTGCTGACGCCCACGGCCCCGTCGGCCGCCTTCGGCCTCGGCGAGAACGCCGACGATCCGGTGGCCATGTACCTGAACGACATCTTCACGGTGACGGTGAACCTGGCGGGCCTGCCCGGCATGAGCATCCCCGCCGGCCTGGACGCCAAGGGCCTGCCGCTTGGTCTGCAGCTGATCGGCAAGGCGCTGGACGAGGGCACGCTGTTCTCCCTGGGCGGCGCCATCGAGAAGGCCGCCGACTTCCGCGCCAAGCCGGCCCGGTGGTGGTGAACACTTGAAACGCAAAACCCCCGCCGGTGAGGCGGGGGTTTCTCGTTTCGTGACGGCGTTTCGTCCTACTTGACCTTGTCGAGATCGGCCTGCAGGGCGACCAGCATCTCGTCGGTGATCGCGCCCTGGGACAGCGGCTGGAGCTGCTTCAGGGTCATTTCCTTGAACTGGTCATAGGCCGGATGGCTGGCGAGCTGCGGGATGTGCTTGTCGACCACGGCCTTGGTGGCCGGATTGTCGACGAGCTGCATGACTGGAGTGGCGTCCACGGAGGCGGGGGCAGGCGCGGCGGCCGCGTCCTGGGCCAGGACGGGCGCGGCGGCGAGCGCGCCGAACGACATGGCAAGGCCGGCGAGGCCTGCGGCGAGCATCTTGTTCATGGGTGGTTTCCTATCCCCGAATGGTCTTGAGCGCGGATTTCGCCTCCGTTTCCATCCGCGCGCAAGGGATATCGCATAGCCGGCTTCCGCTTCCGGGCGACCGGCGCTAATGACAGCCCATGACTGAGACCTCCAAGTTGATCGAGGGCCGCACCGGCCCGTGGGAAGTGGTTCTGGGCCTGGAGATCCACGCCCAGGTGGCCTCGAACGCCAAGCTGTTCTCCGGCGCGGCCGTGGGTTTCGGCGCGGGGCCCAACCAGCAGGTCAGCCTGGTGGACGCCGCCATGCCCGGCATGCTGCCGGTGATCAATCGACACTGCGTCGAGCAGGCGGTGAAGACGGGGCTCGGGCTCAACGCGCAGATCAATCTGAAGAGCCACTTCGACCGGAAGAACTACTTCTATCCGGACCTGCCGCAGGGCTATCAGATCAGCCAGTACAAGCACCCTATCGTCGGAGAGGGCGTTGTGATCGTCGAGCATGACGACGGCTCGACCTTCAATGTCCGGATCGAGCGGCTGCACCTGGAGCAGGACGCCGGCAAGATGCTGCACGACCAGGACCCCAACGCCAGCTATCTGGACCTGAACCGGGCCGGCACGGCGCTGATGGAGATCGTGTCGATGCCCGACATGCGCTCGTCCGCCGAGGCAGCGGCCTATGTGAAGAAGGTTCGCACCATCCTGGTCTATCTGGGCACCTGCGACGGTGACATGGAGAAGGGCAACCTGCGCGCCGATGTGAACGTCTCGGTCTGCCGCCCCGGCGACTACGAGAAGTTCCGCGAGACCGGCAGCTTCAGCCACCTGGGCACCCGCTGCGAGATCAAGAACGTCAATTCCTACCGCTACATCCAGCAGGCCATCGAGTATGAGGCCCGCCGCCAGATCGAGATCCTGGAGGACGGCGGCAAGATCGACCAGGAGACCCGGCTGTTCGACCCGAACAAGCTGGAGACCCGCTCGATGCGGTCCAAGGAAGAAGCGCACGACTATCGCTACTTCCCCGATCCCGACCTGCTGCCGCTGGACCTCGATCCGGCCTGGGTGAAGCGGATCGAGGAAAGCCTGCCGGAGCTGCCGGACGCCAAGAAGGCGCGCCTGCAGTCGCAGTACGGCCTGTCTGCCTATGACGCCGGGGTGTTGATCATCGAACAGGCCAGGTCGGACTTCTTCGAGGAAGCCGCCAAGGGCCGCGACGCCAAGCTGACCGCCAACTGGGTGACCAACGAACTTGCCGCCCGCCTGGCCGCCGCCAACCTCGAGATCGGCGACAGCCCGCTGAAGCCGGACGTCATCGCCGAGCTGGTGGCCCTGATCGAAGAGGATGTCATCTCCTCCAAGATCGCCAAGGATGTCTTCGAGCGGATGTGGGCCGGCGAAGGCCGCCCGCGCGAGATCGTCGAGAAGCAGGGCCTGCAGCAGGTCTCCGACACCGGGGCGCTGGAGAAGATCATCGAGGATCTGATCGCCGCCAATCCGGGCCAGGCCGAGTCGGTGAAGGAAAAGCCCCAGGCCATCGGCTGGTTCGTCGGCCAGGTCATGAAGGCCACGGGCGGCAAGGCCAATCCGGGGACCGTCAATCAGCTCCTGAAGGCGAAGCTCGGGATATAGGCCCCTCGATGCTCCCCCTTTGGGGGAGCTCCCGGCCACATGGCCGGGTGAGGGGGACTTTGACTCTCGTTTGCGGTCCTCAGCCCCCTCCGTCACGTCGCCGAAGGGGGCGACGCGCCACCTCCCCCAGAAGGGGAGGATCTAGGCGCTACCGCTCCGGCGTAAACTCCACCCCCAACTGCCGGATGGCGTGGACGAAGTTGTTGGGCGCAATGTCGATCTCGCCCGTCCACCTGATGTCGGGGAAGCGCGCCAGGATCTGGCGGTAGGCCTCCTCGAGCTGGATCTGCGCCACCCGCTTGCCGATGCAGACGTGGGGGCCATAGCCGAAGGCGATGTGCTTGTCGGCGTTGGCGCGCCCGACGTCGAGGCGGTCGGGGTCGGCGAACACTGCGTCGTCGCGGTTGGCCGCGCCGTAGTACATGATGACCTTCTCACCTTCGGCGATTGTCTGGCCGGCCAGCTCGACGTCGCGGGTGGCGGTGCGCCGCATGTAGATCACCGGGCTCACCATGCGGATGAACTCGTTGGCCGCGTTCGGGAGCAACGACGGATCGGCGATCAGCCGGGCCTTCTGGTCCGGGAACTCGGTCAGCAGCTTCATGGCGCCCGAGAGCGTGTTGCGGGTGGTGTCGTTGCCCGCGAAGACGATCAGCAGCCAGGAGCCATCCAGGAACTCGTCGGAGAGCAATTCCCCGTCCACCTGGGCGCGGGCGATGGCGGACATCAGGTCCGGCTGCGGGTCGAGCCGACGCTTGTGCAGCATGACCCGTCCGTACTCGAACATCTCCGAGACGTTGGCGTTGAAGGCGTCGATGAAGGCCTGGACCTCCGGCGGCAGGTTGTCCGGGTCGAACGAAGCTTCGCCGGACTGCTCGCCGGCGATGTTCTGGGCCAGTTCCAGGAAATGCATCCAGCCGAGGAACTTCGGGCGGTCAGCCTCGGGCACGCCCAGGATCTCGCACAGGGTGTAGAGCGGCAGCTGGGCCGAGAAGTTCGAGACCAGGTCGCAGCGGCCCTTCTTCGCCATGTCGTTCAGCAGCCGGGTCACTTCAGCTGAAACCCTGTCGGTCAGGCCGCGCAGATAGGCCGGCGTGAAGTAAGGCATGTGCTCGCGGCGCAGGGCCATGTGCGGCGGGCCGTCCAGGTTGATCATGGCGTCGAGACTGGCGCGGTGAAGCTGGCCGTGGCGGCCCCCCGGCTCGCCGTATCCCATCAGGATGCCGCCGCGCTGGGACGAGAAGGTCAGCGGGTCCGCGTCCACGGTCATCACGTCGGCGTGGCGGGACACCACCCAGAACCCGGGGCCGCCTCTTGGCTCGGGGTGCCACATCACCGGCGCGTCGCGGCGCAGGCGCGCATAGGCGTCGAAGGGCTGACCGCCGGTGAAGGTTCGGGCGTCGGCCAGGTCCACGCCGGGCAGCGGCGGATAGACGACCGGATGGGTCGGGCCGATGCGGCCTTCCAGATAGGTGTTGCTGATGAGATCCACGGCGATGCTCCCGGCGTCTCGATCACGCAAGGATATCGGCTTTTCCGACGGCCGAAAGCCTGACCCCACGGCGCCCGCCGCAGCGAGGCGCCCCGGAGCGGGGCTCCGGGGCTGGGGTTCGACTTAGTTGTTGGCGATGATGTCGAAGATCACGCCGCTGGCCAGGGCGGCCAGTAGGTAATCGTCGCCGACTCGGTACCAGGCATAGCCGCGTGGCGGCTGGCGCAGGTGGTAGCGGTGATAGTCCTGGATGACATAGGTCCGATAGTACGGTGGCAGGTGCGAACCCCGGCGCCAGGCGGCGTAGCCCGGGCGATAATAGGGGTTGCCGTAATAGGCCTGGGGCGGGGGGCCGTAGTACCAGCGGTTGTTGTAGTAGTAGCCGTTGTGGCGACCGCGATCCCAGTTGCTGTAGCCGCCTTGGCGGTGGTCCCTGCGATCGTCGCGCCGATCCCAGCGGTCGTCACGGCGGTCCCAGCGGCCGCCGTCACGGCGGTTGTCCCAACGGTCCTCGCGGTGATCGCGCCGCCCACGGTCATCCGCATAGGCGGAGGTGGCGCTGGCCGCGATGGGGCCTGCGACGGCGGCGGCGACCGCTAGGCTGAGTAAAAGGCGCTTCATGGCGATGACCTCCTGTCGGAAGGTTTGGTGTCCCAGGCGCTAACCATGACTAACGCTGCCTGAACTCGACCTGAACGGAACTGTCAGGCTCACGGTTGCGCTCGCCGCCGCATCGGCCATGTATGAACCCGTGCAGGCGCCAGGGAGAGAACACATGGCCGAACCGATCGACGTCTACTTCTGGCCGACGCCCAACGGCTACAAGATCACCATCGCCCTGGAGGAGATGGGACTCCCTTACAAGCTCATCCCGATCAACATCGGGGCCGGCGCGCAGTTCAAGCCCGAGTTCCTGGCCATCAGCCCCAACAACCGCATGCCGGCCATCGTCGATCCCGAGGGACCGGACGGCAAGCCGATCTCGGTCTTCGAGTCGGGCGCCATCCTGCAGTATCTCGGCCGCAAGACCGGCATGTTCTACGGCCGCGACGAGCGCAACCGCGCCGAGGTCGAGGAATGGCTGATGTGGCAGATGGCGGGCCTGGGGCCGATGGCGGGCCAAACCCACCACTTCCGCGGCTATGCGCCCTCGATGATCGCCGACCAGCGACAGGTGGCCTATGGCGCGATCCGCTACACCAACGAGACTGAGCGACTCTACGGCGTGCTGGACAAGCGCCTGGAAGGCCGCGACTTCGTGGCCGGAGACTATTCCATAGCCGACATGGCCGCCTTTCCCTGGGTCGCGCCCTGGAAGATGCAGGGGATCGTCCTGGACCAGTTCCCGAACGTGAACGCCTGGTACGACCGCATCGCCGCGCGTGAGGCCGTGCAGCGAAGCGCTGAGGCCGGAAAGGCCATCACCAGCCGCAACCTGGGCGCCCCGACCAAGGAGGCTGAGGAGGCCCGCAAGGTGTTGTTCGGGCAGCGGGCGCGCTAGCCATGCTGACCAGCCGGCTGGCCACCGAGGCGGACCTGCCGGCGCTGCGGGCCCTCATGGCCCTGGCGAT
The DNA here is from genome assembly GCF_024298925.1 of Phenylobacterium sp. LH3H17. Lineage (NCBI taxonomy): Bacteria > Pseudomonadati > Pseudomonadota > Alphaproteobacteria > Caulobacterales > Caulobacteraceae > Phenylobacterium > Phenylobacterium sp. LH3H17. The sequence continues at coordinate 1,959,891 of NZ_CP101283.1, forward strand.
CGACGATCTGCAGCGGAGTTTCCTCGGTCCCGCCGAGATCGTCGCCAGCCGGGCGGTCATGGGCCTGGACACCCAACTGATCGCCGATCGCACCTATTTCATCGTTGAGGAGGACGGCGTCCTGGCCGGCTGCGGCGGCTGGAGCCGCCGCGCCACCCTCTATGGCGGGGACCACAGCGAGTCCTTGCGCGACTCGGCCCTGCTGGACCCCGCCTGTGACGCCGCCCGGGTGCGGGCCATGTATACCCATCCCGCCTTCGCCCGGCGCGGGGTGGGGCGGATGATCCTGGGCCTTTGCGAGGCCGCCGCCCGGGCAGAGGGCTATGGCCGGGCCGAGCTCATGGCGACACTGGCGGGCGAGCCGCTCTACAAGGCCTCCGGTTTCAAGGAGATCGAGCGCACCGCCTCGGCGCCGGTCAACGGCGTGGTCGTCCCCCTGGTGCGGATGGGCAAGTCGCTGGAATAGTCGGCGGCCGGACGGCTGGCCGGATTAAGGTTCCGGATATGAAATTTTCCCATCAGTAAAACCTACGAATAGTACAAATGAGCGCGACAGAATCTCACAATCGCTGCAATTAACCTTATGTTTAGCGCGCATCGACTTTCCTACCTCTCAGGATGATCGGATGCGGTTCCAGAATGGATCCGCGCCGGTCGGGGAGAGGGAATCGAACTCATGCTTGCGAGCGTGGAATGCACCGAAGGCCTGCCGTTGCCGAGCGCGGACGCCTCGGGCGACGAACTGTTCAAGATGGGGCTGCTCTATTCGACCGGCCAAGGCGGCGCGCCGCTGGACTACGTGTCGGCCCACATGCTGTTCAATCTGGCGGCCATGCGCGGCTCGATCGAAGCCAAGGTCTACCGCAAGGAACTGAGCCAGGAGATGGCTTCCGACGAGGTCGCCGAGGCCCAGCGCCAGGCCCGCGAATGGCTCGCCCACGGCTGATCGCCGTCCGCGCGAGCCGAGTTTCGGGCCGGCGGGCCGTTCCGCCGGCGCCGCGCGTCAGTTTATGACCCGGTCGCCCAGGGCGTAGTTGAAGCCGAACTGCACCGGCGACAGGTCCCGGAAGTACTGCTGGATGAACAGCGAGGCCTCGGCCACACCGCTGCGCGGCACATAGACGATGTCGAACCGGCGCAGGGGGACGACGTCCGAGTCGCCGCTTTTCAGACCCCGATACAGATTCGCCCGCCGCATCATGGCCCGGCCGTCCGGGCCGCGACGGATGATGATCACCCGGCTGCGGTCGGCGCTGGTCTTGAAGTCCCCGGCCTGGATAACCGCGCGCAGGGCGTCGGAATCGCCGGTCAGGTCGAACATTCCCGGCGTGCCCACCTCGCCGCCCACGAACACCTTCAGCGGCGCGGCCCTGGCGACCACATCGACCTCGGGCCGTAGCAACTGACGCGAATAGGCCTCGGTGAGCGTGGCCTGCAGTTCGGGAATCGTACGGTCCGCGGCCATTACCGTCGAGATCAAGGGCAGGGCGATCCGCCCGTCGGGCTGCACCGTCACCGTCTTGTTCAGCTCCGGCGCCGAGGGGAGCGAGACCTCGATCTCGTCGCCGGGATAGAACCGGTAGTCCGGCTCGTAATCGCTCCAATTGGCGTAGGGGATGTCACTGAAGGCCTGGCCACGCGCCGGCGCGGGCTCGTCGGTCCTTCCGAGCAGGTCCATCCTGGGAATACGCGGCATGCCGCAACCGCCGAGCGCGAGGCTCGTGGCGGCGATCAGGGCGAGCGCGAGGGGCGTTCGGGAGCGCATGGCCTAAAGGTTAAGGAGAATGGGTAACGGAGTGTTAATCGCGCGCCGCCAGGGTCCACAACAGTTGGTGGGAACGGGATTCTATGGCCGCGCCGGGCTCTTGGACAGCTAGGTCGCACGACGTGCCGCCGCGGGCCGACTGGGCCGCGCGGCCTCGCTACGCCATGTCGGACTTCGCGACCCTGCTGTGGCGCGAGCGCTATCTGATGGCGGCGATCTTCCTGATCATCTTCATCGTCGGGGTCGGGGCCGCGCTCACCCTGAAGACCACCTATCCGGCCCAGTCCAGCGTGCTGGTCCGCCTGGGACAGGAATATGTCTACGAGCCCCGGGCCGGCGACGCCGGCCGCGGCGCCGTGCTCGACTCCGACCAGGTGATCCAGTCGGAAACCGCCATCCTCGGCGCCAGCCAGCTGAAGCTGCGGGTCGTCGAGAAGCTGGGCCTGTCGCGCACCTATCCCAAGCTGGCGGCCAAGTATGCTTCCGCCGGGCCCGAGGAGAAGCGCAAGATCATGAGCTCGGCGGTGCGCAGCATCGAATCCAGCCTGAAGATCGAGACCGCGCCCCAAACCCCGATCATCCGGGTGAGCTTCACCCATGAAGATCCCGAGGCCGCGGCCCTGATCCTCAACACCCTGCTCGAGGAATACCTGATCTACCGCCGTGCGGTGCTGAGCGATCCCAACTCACCGGCCCTGGAGCAGCAGCGCCGCAACTTCGAAACCCGGCTGGCCCAGGCCGACGTGGCCTATGAGGACTTCCTCAACAACAACCGGATCGGGGACTTCGTGGCCGAGAAGGCCTCGCTGTCGCAGCTCCAGGCTCAGATCGAGCAGCAGAAATACCAGACCGACGCCCAGCTTCAGGACCGCATCGGCCGCCTGGCGACCCTATCGAGCCAGTTCGGTCAGATCGCCCCGGAGGTCGGGCTCTATCGCGACGTCTCCAGCGCGCCGGGCGAGAAGCTTGTCGCCCTGAAGATCCAGCGCGAGGACCTGCTGTCGCGCTACCGCGCCGACGCCCGGCCGGTGCAGGAACTGGACGCCCAGATAGCTCAACTCGAGGCCGGCATCGCCGCCGGCCGCACCCTTGCCGAGGGCGCGCGCCGCTTCGGGGTCAATCCGGTCTATCAAACGGTGCAGACCGAGAAGATCCAGCTCACCGCCGAGGTCAACGCCCTGCGCCAGTCCCAGGCCGAGCTGATCTCTCAGATCGAGCAGGTCACCCAGCGGCGGCTCAAGTTCGCCGAACTGGAGCCCAAGTTCCAGGAGCTCAGCCTCGACCGTGACGTGCTGCAGGCCAATGTGCGCGACTTCTCGGTCAAGGAAGAGCAGAGCCGCGCGGCGCAGGAGATCGCCTCGCGGACCAACGACAACATCCGCATCGTCGCCCGCGCCACCCCGCCGACCAAGGGCAAGAGCCTGCGCAAGCCCGCCGTGATCCTGGCCTTCCTGTTCGCGGGCTTCACGGCCCTGAGCGCCGGCCTGCTGCGGATGTTCACGCGCCCGGGCCTGCCGACCGCCCAATCGGCCTCGCGCACCCTGGACCTGCCGGTCCTGGCCGCGGCCCCGCTCAAGGCCCGGTAGAGCCCGTGGTATGTTCGGCCTGAGTTTGGGTTAGCTTCGGCAAACTGCGCGTGCGGCGATTCGAGAAATGTTGGACCTTAGCGCCGAGATGGCTGAACTCTGGGCGTCGCTTGGCGCTCCAGCGGCCGGCCGTGCGCGGGTGATCCAGGTCACCGCCGCCCGGCGCGGCGAGGGCGCCTCCACCGTCGCCCGGGAGTTGGCCCTGCACGCCGCCAAACGCGCCGGACGCTCGGTCTGGCTGGTGGATCTCGACCTCCTGGCCTCGCCGCAGCACGTGTCCATCGCCCAGGGCGCGGAGCGCTATGGCAAGCTGAGCGAGCCCGCCGCGGCCACCCCCGACGGATCGATCTTCTTCACCGTCCAGCCGCCGCTGCGCCAGGCCGACGGCCAGCCTTGGCCCAACGCCCGCTACCTAGTCGCCCACCGGGTCGGCGCCGCGAGGTTCTGGGTGACCCGGTTCCGTCGCGATGCGCTGAAGGGCGGCCAGACGGTCCACGTCCTGCCCACCGGCGACTATTGGAACGCCCTGCGGAAGTTCGCCGACGTGATCATCGTCGACGCTCCGTCACCCGAGCGCTCCCAGGCGGTGCTGACCGTGGCGCCGTTCATGGACCAGACGGTGCTGGTGGTGGCCGCCGACGAGCCCGACGTTCGAGCGCCGGCCAAATTGCGCGATGCGATCAATGGGGCAGGCGGCAATGTCGCCGGCCTGTTCTTCAACCGTGGCACCGTGGAGCGCCCGGCTTTCCTGAAGGCGATCCTGCCCTAGACCGCCTCTACGTACAGCGCCGCGCGATAGAGCCGCATGGCGAAGGCCCGGGTCTTGATCGGCGCGCCCTCGATCAGGGCGTAGAGCTTGAGCGCCGGCCGCCAAAGGCCGCGCAGGGGTGCGTATTTCAGCACCTTGGCCACCTTGTAGCTGGGATAGGTGGAGACCACCGCCGGGTGGGCGGCGATGACGCGGGCGAAGTTGGCTGCCGACTGCTCGTACTTGGCGGCCATGGCCGGGGCGGTGTCGAGGCCCAGGTGCGTGGCGGTGTTGTCGACGTGCAGGATCGGCCAGCGGCGGGCCACCCGCATGCCCCATTCCACGTCCTCCCAGCCCCAGCCGGCGAAACCTTCGTCGAAGGCCTCGCTCTCGAAGACGTCGCGGCGGACCAGCAGGTTCGAGGTGAAGACGTGCTTGGCGGGATTGCGCGCCCGGCAGTCGGCGGTCAGGCAGTCCGAGTGCGAGGCCATGGCCCGGTGCAGGGCGTGGAGGGGCTTCAGCGGGGTCTGGTGCAGGGAAAAGCCGCCGAACGCCACCGGCGGGTTCTGGCGGGCGACCACGCCCAGCCAATCGCGAAGGAAATGCCGGCCGTCGGGCAGCATGTCGCTGTCCAGGAACAGGAAGCGGCCGGCGCGGGCATGAGCGACCAGGCGGTTGCGGCCCTTGGCGCGGCCGACATTGCGCGCCAGGCGCACGAAGCGTGCGGGGAAGGGCAGGGCCGTAATCGCCTCGGTGACCCGCGCCGCCAGGACGTCGTCGCCGGTGCCGTCGTCCAGAACCACCAGCTCGACGTCACAGGCCTCGCGGCCCAGCGCCGCGAGCAGCGGTGTCGGGTCGTCGCCCTTGAACGGGATCAGGATCGACAGCTCAGTTGAGCGCGTGGCCCAGGTGGCGTTGTCGTGCACGGTTTCGTCTGGGGCGGTCATGCCGCGCTCCCGGCTCGTCGGGCCTGGAGGATCGCCAGGGCGCGGCTGCGCAAACGGCCTGCGTCGAGGGCGAAGACGATCGCGCCATAGGTGGCGCCGCCGGCCGCGGCCTTCAGCGTCAGTTCCGGCAATCCGCCCAGGTCCGGGATGCGGCTCACGACCAGGGCCATGACGGCCGCGGCGCCGAGGGCCTCGCCCAGGACGCGCCAGGGAACGGGCAGGGGCATGACCTTGCGGGCCATGACGATCGCCACGGCCACGCCGAGGGCGTAGCTGAGCACCGTGGACCACAGCGCGCCTTCGATCCCGAACCGGGGGATGAGCAGCAGGTTGAGGCCGAGATTGGCCACCGCCGGAACCGCCATCGCCCACAGGGCCAGGCCGCTGCGCCGTCCCAGGACGAAGGCCTCCGAGAAGTAGTAGGTGTTGAGGCCCGCCAGCAGCCCGCCGAGCGCGATCAACGGCGTTACCTGGGCCGCGCCCGCCGCCATGGCCGGACCGATCATCAACTCGGCCAGGGGACGCGCCACCAGGGCCAGGCCCACGGCGGCCGGCAGGGTGAGCAGGAGCATGACCGAGAACTGTTCGCGGGCGGCGCTCGCCAGCGCCTCGCGCCCGCCGCGCTCCAGGGCCATCACCATGGCCGGGGCGCCGGCCGCGCCCAGCCAGATGAAGGCCACGTCGAGGGTGCGGTTCGAGAGACTGTAGCCTGCGTGATAGACGGCCACGGCGGCGTTATCGAGGAAGGCCGCCAGCAGGAAGCGGTCGGTGGTCGACAGAACCACGGTCAGGATCAACGAGGCCGCCAGGGGAACCCCATAGGCCACGTGCTCGCGCAGCCGGGCGGACTCGAAGCGGCCGCCCTTGGCCTTGGCCAATTCCGGTCGGGCGCAGATCGCCGCGGCCACGAGGGCGGCGAGGCCGAAGCCCATCAGGGGGGCCGCGCCGCCGAATCCGGCATAGGCAAGCGCCGCGCCGAAACCGAAGCCGCCGAGGGTCTGGATCAGTTCGAGGCGGGCCGAGCCGCCGACCTCCCCCGCCGCCCGGCGGCGTTCCTGGCCGAGCTTGGCGAAGGTGCGAGGGACCAGGGCGACGAGACCCGCGATCACCGCGAGCTTGAGGGACGGGCCCATCGGCCAGAGAACCGCGGCCAGCACCGCCAGCGGAACGACGGCCAGCAGGCCCAGCCAGGCGCGATGAACGGTGGCCGCGTGGTCCGCCCCGCCGTTGCGCAGGGACTCGCCGGCCCAGAACCTGCCGACCGCCGCCTCATTCCAGGTGAATATCGCAGTGTGGGCCAGGGTCATGACCGAGAGGCCCAGCGCATAGTCGCCGAACTGGCCCGGCGTCAGGACGCGGGTGAAGAGGACGATGGTGAGCAGGCCCACCAGCCCCTGGACGATATTGACCGGCAGGTAGCCGAGCACGCCGCGCCAGAACATCGCCCTGGCCTCCCGCTACCGAACGGTTTCGGAGTCGCCCAGCAGGCAGGGCACGGTCATCATCATGATGTAGAGGTCGAGCCAGAAGGACTGGCGCTCGATATACTCCACGTCCAGCGACACCCGCTGCTTGACCAGGTCGGGCGTGTCGATGGCGCCGCGCGAACCGTGGATGGCCGCCCAGCCCGTCATGCCGGGCTTCATACGGTGGCGATGGGCGTACTCGGCGACCAGGCGATGGCTCTCCACGTCGCCGGTCTTCATGCCGATGGCGTGAGGCCGGGGGCCGACCAGGGACATCTCGCCCATCAGCACGTTGAAGATCTGCGGCAGCTCGTCGAGGCTGGTCTTGCGGATGAAGCGGCCCACCCGGGTGACCCGGTCGTCGTCGGCGGTGATCTGGCGCGCGGCCTTGGCGTCGGCGACCTCGACCCGCATGGAGCGGAACTTCCAGACCACGATCTCTTCGTTGTTGAAGCCGTGGCGGCGCTGTCTGAACAGGGCGGGGCCGGGGCTGTCCATGCGCACGGCGGCGGCCACGAACACCATCAGGGGCCCGAAGACGAGCAGGGCCACGGTTCCGATGACCAGGTCCTGCACCCGCTTGGCGAGCGCCTTGCCGTGATCCACCTGGGCGCCGGAGATCCGGGTCAGGGGCAGGTCGGCGATGCGGCCGATGGCGACGGCCTCGTCAGCCGCGCCGTTGCGGTCGAGCAGCAGGGTGATCTCGTTGGGCAGGACCTCCAGGCGGGCCAGCAAGGCCCGGACCCGGTCGCGTGCGCCAGACGGCACGGTGACCACGATCCGGTCCACATAGGGCATGATCCGGTGGTCCAGCAGGGCCTGCGTGTCGCCCAGCACCGGCACGTCGCGCAGCCGCTTAGGCGCGCGCGCGGCGCGGTCGTCGAAGATGCCCAGCACGTTGGCTTCGCGGTTCTTCAGCACGGCGCTGATCAGGCGTTCAGCCGCGCCGGTGGCGCCGACGATGACGATATTGGGGGTCAGCCGGCCGTTGGCCCGCCAGCGGCGCACGTTTAGCCACCAGATGGCGTGGGCCAGCGCCATGGCCAGTATGCCCAACGGCGCCCACAAGCCGAGCGCCTCGGCGAGCGCCGGCAGGGCGGTGAACGGGGCGGCGACGGCGAAACAGGCGGCCGCGCCTACGGCGACGGCGACGGTGACCCGCATCAGGTGCATGGCCAGGTCTTCAGTACGACCCAGGCGGTAGGTGTCGAACAACTGCAGGCTGATGAAGACCGCCAGGCCCGCGGCGCTGTGGAGCATGGAGACGCCCGGTGCGCCTGACAGCGACTGGGCGACCAGGGCCGCGCCGATCAACGCCAGGCCGTCGCCGGCCTGGAAGAACCGGGTCAGCATCCGGCCCGAGAGTCGGGTGCGTGTGGGCGACAGGCGTTCAGGCCGCAAGGGACCGCGGCGCTCGCCCCACATGTCGTCGGCAGGGCTGATCGTGTCGTCCACGGGCTCATCCGGAGCGGGCGCGCGTTCGAGTTTGACGACGGAGGACATGGCTTACCAGCGGAAGCGGCGGGATCAGGCTTTAGCTTGCCACGCCACGCCTCAGCGACCGGTTAACGCTGCGCGTTCTCTCAAGTGGCCGTCAGGACCCAGCCGAGGAGGACGAAGGACGCCGCGAGCAGCAGCGCCAGGAACAGGCGCGTGGGGGTCAGCCCGGAACTGGGGGGCTTCGTCGGCGGCTCATAGGTGACCGGCAACCGTGACATGAGGCCAGCATAACGCGGTTCGGTAAACGAATTCACCGCAATTACTCAATCAATTCGCGCGTATAGCGTGTGAGAGGCGCGCATCCCGGGTAGGAACGTGGCCGAAATGCGGCGACGTGGCGCCTCACTTGCGGAGGCCGATCGTCAACGAACAACGGAGTGCCGCAATGAAACAGTTCGCCTTGCTTACCGCCGGCCTGGTCATCCTCGCCGCCCAACCGGCCTCTGCTGCGGTGACTCAAATCACCACGCCGGATCTGGCCTACACCTCCGGCACGACCCTGCTGGCCATCACTGGCGGCGACTTCACGCCCATCTCGGGCCTGACCGACGGCATCGTCAGCCTGACCTTCGACGCGGGCGAAGTCCGCAGCGTCAGCGGCAGCTGGTCGACCTGGGGCTCGCCGCCGGACACCGAAGGCGCCAATCCGAAGATCGTCTACACCGGCGGTCTGACCACCATCACCTTCCAATCGGACAAGGTGCTGTCGGTGTTCGGCTTCGAAGCTGAGCCCAACCCCTTCTCGGCCCACAATTTCCAGATCGACTACTATCTGGGCGGCGTGCTGCAGGGCACCGTCAACCGTGTGGCCAACGGCAGCGCCGGCGCTCGCCTGATGGCGGCCTCGGGCACGTTCGACAAGGCCGTGGTCTCCTCGACCACCAACTTCGCGTTCGGCCAGGTCCGCTACGACGTCTCGGCCGTGCCGGAACCGGCCACCTGGGCGATGATGATCATCGGCTTCGGCGCCGTCGGGGGCGCCGTGCGCAACCAGCGTCGTCGTCAGGCCCTGGCCTTCGCCTAGATCCCGTTCGTTTGCTTAGGGACGCGCCGCCGGTCGATGACCGGCGGCGTTTTCGTGTCTGGTGGAGCTCAGACCTCGAAGCGGCTGGGATCCCGGCCGTCGTCCGCCACCACCCGAACGCCCGGGACCGCCGAGGCGCGCAGCTCGCAATCGCGGTACCAGGCCACGTCGCGCTTGGGGTCGCAATCCATCAGGATCGCATCCTCGCCCAACTCGACGAACAGTCGCGCGATGTCCTCGATGGAGGCGTCGATCTTCAGCGCCGAGCGCCCGGCCAAGGCGAGCTCGTCCAGGCGGGCGTTCAGTCTGTCGCTGAGGGCCTCGGCCCCCTCGCGGGCGGTGGCGGATGCACGCGTCACACGAGATTGTCGCCTCGCGCGAGAGTCGGCGCAATGCCACGCTTGGCGGGGATTTTCCCATCCCCGCGTTGCCCGCCCGGAAAGCTTCGGCTATTAGAACCGTCCCTTCGGAAGGGCATGCGGGCGGGACGTTCCAGCCGCTCGCCGCTCCGCCGCCGGGTCGGGAGAAAACCCGAACCAAATCAGATGGTGACGTGGCCGAGTGGCTGAAGGCAACGGTTTGCTAAACCGGCTGAACAGTCGTTTTTTCAATGACATGTCCTGTAAACCGCTGCCGAATTGGCCCTATGCATTTCAAGGCCTTAGCTCGCGGCGGTAAACTGAGCCGTTCTGAGTGCGTGGTTCCACAGAGTGCGCCGATGCGACGTCCCTGGGCCGTTGTTCTAACCCTCGTTTTGGTAGCGAGCTGCTCCCAGCAGTCGAACTGGGCCGCTTTTGTCTACCCCGACAGAGAAAACATCCCCGACGAGGTAGCAGGCAACATCATCGGACACTTCAGCACCTTTGAGCAGTGCCAATCTGCTGCAATAGCAGAGATGGAACGCCTTACTCAAAACTGGACACCGCCCGAGGGAAGCGAGGAAGATTCCTCCGCGCCTATTCCAGATTACCAGTGTGGATATAAGTGCACGCGGAGGGCACAGTACAGCGGCTTGCTAGTTTGCAAGACCGATCGTAGATGATTTCTTGGGCCTTATTTCATTTCGATGATCCAGCCTTTAGGCGCTCAAGCGCTGCTAGCGCTACCGTCTCACTACCCACGTAGCGGGTCGCCACGGCCTCTGCGGTTTCCTTGCCCCACCCCATTATCCGAGCCAATTGGGGTGTCTCTACCCCGGCGCGGACGAGCGATGTCGCGTAGGTGCCTCGCAGGTCATGCCAGCGCTTTCCGACAACACCGGCGGCATTGCGCGCGAGTCCGAACTGCTTTTCCAGCGTAGGTGCCTTCCAAGGCTTGCCGGTTCGGTCAGTAAGCACCACCGGCGAGACACGCGGACAGCTTGCAAGGATTGATTTCACCTCAGTCGTCAGGGGTATGTGAACAACGCGCCTACGCTTCGCGGTGGTGCGCGTGATCGCTTCGGTGCCTACGTCCGCCCAGGTCAGCTTGAGAAGATCGCCTTTTCGGAGACCGGTGAAAGCGGCGAGAAGCGCCGCGCGCTTGAGTTCCGGCGTGGCGTGTTTGCATAGCGCCTCAAGCTCGTGGGGCTCCCAGATTATGCTCGACCTATCCACCCGGTAGAGGCGGGTCCACGGGCCGAACTCCGCGTCGCTTTTCCCAGCTTCGCGGGCCCATTTCATCAGCTGCACAAGAGCACTGACAAGCTGGTCGGCCGTGCATGGTGTCCGCGCATGTTCCCCACGCCACTCCATGACTTCGCGTCGGAAGTGGCGAGACGCCATTGCTCGAACAGGCATGCCTCCAAATTTGTCGCGGACGGTGCCGAGGTGCTTTCGGAGATCCTTTTTCGTGCGCGGCGAAAAAAGCGCGAACTCGGCACTCTCTTGCCAGGCGTAGATCAGCCCCGCGACAAAGCCGTCAGCGTTCGGGCTGCGCCGTTCAGTGTGCTCGTGAAAGAGGCGCGATGCTTCAATGCTGGCGGCCGCTACGCGTAGGCTCAGCGCTCTCTCGGTCAGTGCCCGCGCTGAGAGGATGCGTGGCCCGCCGCGCCATGCGTACCAGTACTCGGCCACCCCATCGGCCAGGACCTTGCGAACCCTATGGACGCCGGGCAGGGGTGCCATCACGGCCTTTCCAGTCGAGGAACGCGGTGTCTGGGTCATCATCTGTCGGAATCTTGGACTCCAAACACGATGAGCGGTCAAGTTTGTGGTCGAGTAGGAGTCGGTCCCAGCGGACTCGGCCCCCGATCTTGGTCGGGCTAATGAAAGACGCTGGATTGCAGCCGCCGAGATAGAGGCGGGCCTCGATGGTGGTCAAAAGCCGAGGGCAGATACTTGAAGTGCCGACAGTATTTTGTGCTTTCACGTCGTTGAGTCTAACGCCTTACTGCCCGCTAGCAAGGCTTAGCTATTGATTTCCCACAGATATTATACCGCGTGACTTGCAAGGCACAGGTCGGCCGTCCCGCCATTTTCCCCGTTGTTCCCCGTTTTATTGCGGGCGCGCCTAGCCGTCTAAACACGGACGCGCGTAAGCCTTGAGCAGTGGGTGTCGCTACAGAAGGTGGCCCCACCGGCGCGTTACGGTCGTCGCAAACAGCGTCTCGAATGCGCTGTCAGCCCGGCACCATTCATCCAACAGCCGCCGCCGATTTTGGCCGCGTGGTTTGGGACTGCCCTTGCCGAGCACGCGCCGCTCAAGCCTCAGCGCACGGTCACGCAGTCGTCCAAGCCGGTCTTCCGACTGAGACTGGTAGGTCAGCTTATGGGCTTGCCGGGATGCAAACACGCCACCTGACATTGGCAAGACTTCGCACCAGCGGCTCTGCCTGGGGCAGATGAAATAGTACCTGCGGCCGCCAAAGGTCATAGGGCGCCACGCCAGCTGGATGCTCTGCTCCTGCGGAACGCCGTTCAGACAAGAGGTGACGATGACCAGCCCGGCGTCGGGGTTCGAGAGATCAACGGAGATGTTGACGCTCCCGCTTTCTTCGCCGGTCGCCGCCCATGACCAGCTTTGCGGGCCGGCGGTAATAGCTCCCGGCCGTAGGCGTCCTTGGCGACGCATCATTCTGATATCGAGGCGGAGTGCGGCGTTTACCGTTCCTCGGTTTCGTTCCCGTGGGCGTCCAGAGCTGTGCCCTCCCATATTTTCCGAAATCCTTTGGCTAACTCGCGTTAATTCAAACGGGGGGGCGTGGCCGTTGGGGTGGGGCCAATCGAGGCCCTAGCGGGCCTGTGGAGTCTCGAATCGTGCCTCCGGGCTACCCGGGGTAGCGGGTTGGCATTCAGGGGTGTCCTGAGTCATCCAGGGGGCGGCGGCGGGCCGTTGGACCAATGGAATGGCTCACTTTGATGCGTTTCCCGAGCACCACGCCGCCCGTGCGTCGATACTTGGCGGTGTTGGGTACCCAGTGAGCCGTTCGGACCTCGTCCGTACCCTCTTTCAGCAAGTATCTCTTCAGGTCGCTGCTGAGGGTGCCTTTGGTAATGGGCATTATGCGGGCCGCGGAAGCCCGCACTTCACCTGTGGCTTCCATTTCGATCCAGCCGAACGCGGCTCGCTTGAAGGCGGCCGAATGGCGCGGCGGGACGTGGATCACGAGATGCAGGTGCTCGCCTTTTAGCCTTCCTACCTCACGGGCGTAGGCCCAAACGGCGGGAGCGCCTGTCGCGCGCTTTAGCCAAGTGCCTGCAAGGTTGAGGAACCGTTGGGTGCGCGTCGCGACGGGGATCGGGCACTCGGCATGCTTCCATTGGATCGTGATGAACAGGTTGGGTTCCCGTTCGAGCTGGCGTGTGAAGTTTAGCGCGGCCGCAAGGTTGTCGGCGTCGTTGGTCTGGATATGTTCATGGCGTTTTCGGTGGGTTGGTGCGCCGACCACGGACGGGGGGCGACCTCGTGGTTTTGTGCCTGTCAGCGGGCGTTGGGGGGCGTTGTTGGCGGCATCTACTGCGGTTTGGGCCACTAAAGGATAGAGCCTCCACTCATTGGCGGTAGTGCGGGCGCGTTAACCCGTTGGAAATGTATCCGTTTTGTTCGCAAAGCGCCATAGCCATCGCTGCGGGAAAAATAACCGATGCAAAGTGGGCCGTTCACAGGTAAAGGAGCGTATACTTGTGAACGGAGCACACAGTGGCAGAGGGTCGGTTCGTCGCCTACTACCGGGTGAGCACGGAAAAGCAGGGCCGCTCGGGGCTCGGTCTCGACGCGCAGCGCGAGGCAGTGGCCACCTACCTCAATGGCGGGCATTGGCAGCTGCTAGCCGAGTTCACGGAGACCGAAACCGGCAAGGGCTCGAACGCTCTAGCGAAGCGGCCTCAACTGCGAGCAGCGCTGGAGCACGCCAAAAAGCACAAGGCGACGCTTGTCATCGCCAAGCTCGACCGGCTTGCCCGGAACGTGGCCTTTATTGCTCAGCTTATGGAGGCGGGGGTGGACTTCATCGCCGTGGACAACCCGACGGCCAATCGCCTGACACTGCACATCCTTGCGGCGGTCGCCGAGCACGAACGCGAAATGATCTCAGAGCGGACCAAGGCAGCGCTTGCAGCAGCGAAGGCCAGGGGACAGGTGCTTGGCCGCAACGGTGCGAACCTAGCGCTGCGCAACAAGGCAGTCGCGGCGGAACGCCTCCAGCCCATCGCGGCTGACCTTAATGCCCTTAGGGACGAGGGCTTGAGCGTGCGCGGCATAGCCGCCGCCTTGAACGAGCGGGGAATCCCATCGCCCGGCGGCGCCGGCTGGCATGCCGCCAACACCCACCGCGCCCTTAAAAGGCTGCGTCGGTAGGTCCGCTTCGCCGACACCACACCCGACAGCCGACGCTCGGCCTTAGTTCCTGAGAGCGACGTCGCGAACGTCTGCGATGGGTGGGAAGCGGACATCGCCCGCCAGCAGAGGTTCGGCCGCTATCCGGCCGACGTTCCTCTCTGCTACCTCCTTAGCCGGCCACCAGGGGGTATCGGCGGCGGCGGCGATGGCGGAAATCGAGCGACGTGACGATCTTGCTGCCAGAGGTCGATGGCGTGAGGGTGATCAAGCCAGCCCGCCTTGTCGATTGCTTCGTCATCATGCGCGCACTCGATCATGCGCTCTTCGTGTCCGGTTTCATCGGGCGACAGCAGCACGATGCGATAAGCCGCCATACTCTACCTCCCACCGGAAGTCGACCATTGGGCAATGCGCCGAATGGCAGTGGCCCGTCGATGATATTGATCAAAAGAACCGGACCTGGGAACGACGACCCGAATGTCCGCCAAGGGTCGGATTCAGGCGTCACTATCCTGCCCGCAAGGCGACCTTCGGTAGGGTCCGCTTTCCGGCCGGGAGGCAAGGTCGGCTTGTGGCGCAATCCGGTCCCCCTATTCGTCGCGCCATGGCGGTGGCTGGGGTGCATCCGGACGTTGCGGCGCCACCTAGCTGGTGGCATCCTTCACCTATGGCCTGGGCATACGGTCTCTTGCTGGTAGCAGCCATGCTGGCCACGGGAGCGCTGTGGACCGAAGGCCTTTCGTGGTGGCTGAGGGCCACTATGCTCTTCAGTTTTCTAGTGGTGTGTTCGTTAACCGATTGGCTGCGTTGCAGAACTTGTGGAATCCCAGTTCTCCAAGTGGGCCGCACAAAAGTACACCTGGTGAAAGAGTTGCCACCCCGAGAGTGCCCGGGCTGTGGTCAGGACCGTATGTGGCGACCCAGGCTAGCTTGGTTTGGTTGGCGGTAGCCTCGTGCCCAGCGCCGGGCGGAGCCGAGGACCGTACGCCGGTGTGCGATAGGTGGAATGTCTGCTCGTCGGCCCAGAGCCAAGGTCCGCTGATGGCGCCAATCAGCCGTTCGACCATCATGTTGACTTCGAGCCCGAGATCAGACGAGGCGAACCGCTGATGTGGGTGGGGAGCGGTACTTCAGAATTTGGCGATGGCCGCCATCGTGCGCTCGAACTGATCGATGTGCGACCTGCTGACTTCGGTTGCGCCCAGGCCTACAGCCGCGCGCATCTCGTTCATGATGTCGATGGAAATCACCATCAGCCGTTGAGCCATATCCAAGCTGATCCGCGCTTCGGCATACGCCTCCTCAACCCGCATGCGCGCTGACTGATGGGCGTATACAGTGTTCCGCAGTCCTTCGATCTTATCGGCGAGAGGCTTGGCTTCGGCGAACAGCGCAGTTAGCCGGACTGCAGCCTCTGGCGACAGCTTCCCCCGGCACTCCCGCATCAGCCTGGGAATGCCGTTGACCTTAGGGCCCTGCGCATAGGCGGCCGCAGCCCTCACATAGAACGAGTAGCGATGGGCCAAGCTGTTAGCTGCCCATAGGTCAATCATCGTTTCGCGATAAGTTTCTGTGGCGTCCCACGTCGTTTTATGAATGTGGAGCGACCAGAGATCGTGATGGATGGCCGCCATGATGACGTTGCGGGTCATCATCTCCATCCTTTCCTCAAGACCGATCATCCGAACAACCTAGCCCGATACCTGTGGGCGACAAGCGGACCGATTGGCCGTCCGCTAAGGGTCGAAAGCGGAGGTTGGAAACCAACTGCGACCGGTTTCGACCCATTGCGGGCGTTCGGTAGGTCCGCTTTGCGGATCGAGTTCAGGCTTGCTCCTCGCAATAGAAAGACGGCGCTACGTCGCAGTCTCAATTTCAAGAAATACAGGGCGTGATCGTCAACCCCGCAGAACATCCGACCGCTCGCGGGGGGTGAAGCGATGCCATCTTGCCGAGCTGGGCTCTCACGTCCCGTCATCGGGTAAATCATTGCGCGGAAAAGCGGGTCAGTTGCGTTTTCACACAGCCTCGACCCAACGCGGATGGGAGGTCGGCCACCTTGCGACCCGATATTTTCAGCGCTGCCCAGTCCCGCTTCGCGAAAACGTCAGGCCGCACCCTCGACAGCGTCCTCAGACCGGGCAAGCCAAGGAGCTTGATCAGCCCGTGGCCGCCAAGGGCGCCTCCGCAGGCGACGCTAGCGCCTCCTGCAGCGCTGTGAAGAGCCGCATCGCCTCGATCGGTTTGGGGACGAAAGCGTCCATGCCGGCATGTCGATAGCTGTCGACATGATGGGTCATCGCGTCTGCCGTCAGCGCGATGATCGGTGTGCGGGCGCGGCCCTCGGCGGCCTCGCGGGAGCGGATCGTACGCGTCGCCTCCAGTCCGTCCATCTCCGGCATCTGCACGTCCATCAGGATCACGTCCCAGGCCCCGTTCGCCCAGGCCGCCACGGCCTCGCGGCCATTGCCGACGACGGTTACCTCGACGCCCACCTGGCCCAGCAACGTCGTCAGCACCAGTTGGTTGACCACGTTGTCCTCGGCCGCGAGCACCCGCACCGCCGAGAGCTCGGCCTCGACCGGAACGGTGGCCTCCTCGGCTTCGGTCTCGGCGTCGCGCAGGCGCGGCAGGGCCAACGTGACGACGAAGGTGGTCCCGTGTGCAGGGGTGCTGGTCGCCTCGATGCCGCCCCCCATGCCCTGCGCCAGCCGTCGGCTGATCGAGAGGCCGAGGCCCGTCCCACCGAACCGCCGCGTGGTGGAGGCGTCGGCCTGCACGAACTCTTCGAACAACCGCTCCAACGCCTCCGGCGCGACGCCGATGCCCGTGTCGCACACTTTCAGCCGCAGGGCGCCCTCGCCTGCCGCTTCGGCGGTGACGGTGACGCTGCCCTCGCGGGTGAACTTGATGGCGTTGGAGACGAGGTTCGAGAGGATCTGACGCACCCGTACGGCATCGCCTAGATAGATGCCCTGCGTTTGCGGCGCGACCTCACAGGTCAAGCTGACGCCCTTGCCTTCAGCGAGGGCGGCGAAGGTGGCGCGCACCGCTTCCACCTGCTGGGCCAGGTCGAACTCGGAGGACTCCAGCTCCAGCTTGCCCGCCTCCATCTTCGAGAAGTCGAGGATGTCGTTGAGGACCGCCAGCAGCGTGGTCCCCGAGAGGGTGATGACCTTCAGGCGTTCGCGCTGCTCCTCCGCCAGGGGGCCAGCCGCCATCGCCTGGGCCATTCCCAGAACGCCGTTCAGCGGCGTCCGAATTTCGTGGCTCATCGTCGCCAGGAACGTCGACTTAGCCTGGTTGGCTGTGGCCGCGGCGTGCTCGCGCTCCGTGGCCAGCCGCCGCGCTTCCCGCAGCGCCGCCCGCGAGCTGGAGAGGTTTCGCCGGGAGGTGAGGATCAGGTTGCCCATCGCCGCCGCCGCACAGGCCGCCGCCAGCACGACCAGCATCCCACCACTCGGCGCGTGTTCGATGACGGCGCCCGCCAGGATGTAGGCTAGGCCCGCCATGTACGGCGTCGAGACGATGTAGAACAGCCGCGGGCTGGCATAGTATTGCATCAGTGCGTAGACGAGGCAGATGGTCAGGATGACCACCGCGAACATGCGCGCGAATTCGCTTCCCGAGTGCCACAACGCGACGGCGCCGACGCAGTAGAAGGCGGAATTCACCGTCGTGACCGCCAACAGCGACGGGAAGGCCACTTCAGCTCGCGTTTGCGGAGTCCAGGTCTCGACCTTTCGGCTGAGCCAACCGCCCGTCACCATCGCGCCGATGATCGCGCCCAGCCACAGCGCCACCCAGGTCGCCGGTGCGAACGCCAGTGCGCCGATGGCCGTGGCGGCGAAATGGATCGCCCGGTTAGTGAAGTTGCGGTTCGAGACCACGAAGAGATGGATCTCGGAGTCCAGCTTTCTGCGCGGCGCAAGTCCTGCCGACTCTGTTCGAGCCATGGCTCTTGTTCCCCCGAGAACTTTGCCAGACTTGAGGCTGAAAGACTTAAGATTGGCTTAGCTGTCAAACCGGAGTGCAATACTGTGCCGATATGTCTCGGCATCGAGGTCGTCTTCCCTGGGCCGCCCGCGTCGAGTGCGGCAATCCACCCTCCTGCGACCGTTGGAAGCTCTGCTGATGGGCCGGGCGTCGTCGGGCGCATTCCCCCTTCCCTTGCGGGGGTCCAAAGTTAGCCTGGAACACCTCAATCCTCTTTCATCTGTTCAGCCTGAGCAGGGCGGGACAGCTGTCGTTCAAGCACACTTGGCCCACAGCCTCGGAACATGGTGCGCGGGCGAGGAGGAGGTTCCGCTCCCCACCCATTGCCGACGTCGGCTGCGTCCGCACACGGGCTGAATTACCGACGTCTCCTCTCGGGCGTGGAGCCGATGGCCGCATTCCACCCATTGGGGCCATTCGGAATGTCCGGCTTTAGGCATGACCGCGTTGCCCTGCCGCGCCTCTTTCGCTATGGAAGGCGTCCCGCTTGGAACACGTCAGGCACGGCCGCTGTAAACCGGCTGTAAACTGACCGGCGGGTGGGGAGAAAACCCCAACGAAATCAAAATGGTGACGTGGCCGAGTGGCTGAAGGCAACGGTTTGCTAAATCGTCATACGTGAAAGCGTATCCAGGGTTCGAATCCCTGCGTCACCGCCACTTTCCAAGCCGCGAGCGGACCGCCTCATCGGCTTCCTGACGGCGCTCGACAGCGAGCCGACCCTGCCGGCCTGCGACATCAGCGCCATTACCTGGGGCGTAATCGACCCTGCTCGTGGAGATCGGCACTTTCGGCTCACGCCTGGGACGCCCCCCGGGCCAAGCCAAGGGAGCCACCCATGATCGCCTCGTCCCCGTTCCTCCGCCGCGCTTTCGCCGCCGACGCCGTCGCCAGCGGAGCGGTCGGCGTCCTGCTTGCCTTCGGCGGCGCCACGCTCGAGAGCCTCACTGGCCTGCAAGCCGCCCTGACGGAGCCGGCGGGATACTTCCTGATCGCCTATGCGGCCTTCGTCGGCTTCCTGGCCGCGCGCGCCAGCCTTCCCGGCGCCGTGGCCTGGCTGGTGATCGTCGGCAACGCCATCTGGGCTTTCGAGAGCCTGATGCTGCTGGCGCTGGGCTGGGCGAAACCGACGCCGGTCGGCTACGCCTTCGTCATCGGCCAAGCCCTGGCGGTCGCCGTCTTCGCCGAGCTCCAGTTCATGGGCCTGCGCCGTTCGGCGCGGCTCGCCTAGTCCTCGCATCCTCACCGCGCTATGCCGGACTGGCGCGCCGCCAGAGCGCGGGAGGGTCCGATGGAAATCGACGAGGAACGCTTCAACTATGCGGGCGGCGATGGTGCGAACATCGCCGCCTTTCGCTGGGCGGCTAAGGGCGCAACGCCGCGGGCCATTCTCCAGGTCGCTCACGGCATGGGCGAGCATGCCGGGCGTTACAAACTCCCCCTTGAGCCCATGATGGCCGCGGGATTTGTCGTCTATGCCGACGACCACCGGGGGCACGGGCAGACGGCCGGCTCGCCCGAAGCCTTGGGCGACTTCGGCGAGAACGGAGCGGAGGAGATCATCACCGACCTGATGCTCCTGACCTCAAGGGCCCGGAAGTCGGAGGGGGAGGATCTGCCGACCATCCTGCTCGGCCACAGCCTGGGTTCGTTCTTCGCCCAGGCCTATGTCTTCGATCACGCCCGTTGGATCGACGGCTTGGTGCTCTCCGGAACCGCGGCCTTCGGGGACCGCACCTCGGCGCCCAAGCGATTGGATGAGATCGCGATCGAAGGCGCCAAGCCGCGCACGCCCTACGACTGGCTGTCGCGCGACGAGGCGGAGGTGGACGCCTATATCGCCGACCCCCTTTGCGGGTTCTCTCGGAAGCCGGGCTCGGAGGCGAGCTTCGCCCGGGTTTCGGCGCGGCTGCGCGACGAGGCGGAGATCGCCAAGATTCCCAAGGACCTCCCAATCTATGTGTTCGTCGGCGATAAGGATCCCATCAACCAGGACCTGGCGCTCCTCAAGCCGCTCACCGACCGCTACGCCGCCGCGGGCCTGACCGACGTCACCGTCAAGATTTATCCGGACGGGCGGCATGAGATGCTGAACGAGATCAACCGCGACGAGGTCATCGCCGAACTGCTGGCATGGCTCAAGCGGGTGGCGGGTCTCTAGGACCGGCGCCAATATAGATTCTATATTGCAAACCAATCGATTTTGCGGACGCCACGACGCCCGCGGGGGAACGATCACGATGAAATTCAAGCACTTGGCGCTGACGACGGCGCTTGCCCTGGCGTTGGCCGCGGGGCCTGTGGCCGCCCAGTCCGGACCCTCCGCGATTTCCGGTGCGGTGGAGGAGTTCGCCGCCATGCGCGACGGCGTGAAGCTGGCGGCCAATGTGTTCAAGCCGACGGGGAAGGGACCCTGGCCGGTGATCATCTCGCGCACGCCGTATCTGAAGGACGGCCCCAAGGATCGCGAGAACGCCCCAGCCCAACTGGCCAGCCAGGCCAAGCGCTACACCGACGCCGGCTACGTGTTCGTCGTCCAGGACACGCGCGGCAAGGGACGTTCGGAAGGCGCGTATCTCGCCTTCGAGAACGACATCGAGGACGGCTACGACACCCTGGAGTGGATCGCCGCCCAGCCCTGGAGCAACGGCAAGGTGGGGATCACCGGCGGCTCGGCGCTCGGCATCACCGGCAACGCCGCCGCCATGGCGGCGCACCCGGCCCTCAAGGCGGCCTATGTCGTGGTCGCGCCGAGCGACCTGGGCGAGTACCGCGCGCCGGGCGGCGTCCCGAAGGAGAAGGACACCAGCGGCTGGCTGAGGGAGCAGGGCGTCGAGGACAAGGTCATCGAGGCCAGCCGCGCGCGGATCGGCGACGACGTGTTCTGGAACCGCGGTTCGATGAGCGCCAAACGCAAGTACATCCGCATCCCGATGTTCAATGTCGGCGGCTGGTACGACATCTTCAGCGAAGGCGCGACGGGCAACTTCGCCTGGCTGCAGAACCATGGCGCCAAGGGCGCCCGGGGCAATCAGAAGGTCCTGATGGGCCCCTTCGGTCACGGCGAGCTCTCCGGCGACCTTGCCTATCCGGCCTATGAGCAGGCGCTCAAGAGCGCCGGCGACCAGGAACTCCGCTGGTTCGACCATTGGCTGAAGGGCGCGCCGAACGGGATCATGGACGAGCCCCCGGTCAGCTACTTCATGATGGCCTCGGCCCGGAAGGGCGCTCCCTCGCCGAAGAACCGGATGATGACCTCGGCCAACTGGCCGCCGGCCCACCGCGAGATCCGCTACTACCTCACCGCCGACAAGGGCCTGAGCCCTGCGCCGCCGACCGCGGAGGCCTCGAAGACCACCTATCGCTTCGATCCCGCCAAGCCTGTCGAGACCGTGGGCGGCGCAAATCTGACCTTCGACCGCGGCCCGATGGACCAGCGGGCCATCCCGGAGCGCCAGGACTATCTGCGCTTCCAGACCCCCGTGCTGGACAAGGACCTGGTGATCGCCGGGCCCGTGAGGGTGGAACTCAACGCCGCCACCGACGGCGCCGACACCGACTTCATGGCCAAGCTGGTCGACGTCTATCCCGACGGCTACGAGGCCATTGTTCTGGACGCCCCGGTCCGCGCCCGGTTCCGCAACGGGCGCATGACCGACGACATCAAGCCGATGACGCCGAACGCGCCGGAAGAGCTGGTCATCGACCTGTGGGGGACGGCGATCACCTTCGAGAAGGGACACCGCATCGCCCTGCACATCACCTCGTCCAACAGCCCGCGCTTCGAGGTGAACCCCAATACCGGCGAGGCGCCGAAGGGGGCCAGGCTGAAGCCTCGCGTGGCGGTCAACAGCGTCTATCACGACGCCGCCCACCCCTCGGCCCTGGTGCTGCCGGTGATCTATCCGGAGGACTGAGGCCTGAGGGCTTGATCAGTGCTGTGACCCACTTGCTCCTCTCCACCCGCCTTTCGGGGGGAGAGGAGGAAATAACCTCGGCTCGTCAGTCGACGCCCGCGGTGGCCAGGATCGCGGCCAGGCCGACGGTCATGCCGCGCACGCTGGGACCCTTCTCCACGTCGATCCACTCATCGGTGGAATGGGCGCGGCCGCCGGTCCCGCCCGAGCCGATGGTGATGGCCGGGACGCCCTTGGCCATCGGCGCGTTGGCGTCGGTGGATGAGGCCTCGAAACTGGGCGTGTAGCCGAAGGCGGTGATGGCGGCGATGGTGTTGGCCACGATGGCGGCGTCCTTGGGCGTATTGCCGGCCGGGCGGTCGCCAATGGGCGTCAGCTCAGCGCTGACCGCGCCGACCCGGGTGGAACGGGCGGCGTTCTCGGCGGTGACGGCGCCTTCAATCACCGCCTTGAACTGGGCTTCCAGCTTGGCGAGTTCGGCGGCGTCGGCCGAGCGCATGTCGAACTCGGTGAAGACCTTGGCGGGGATGGCGTTGACCGAGGTTCCCCCGCCGGTGACCGAGGCCGAATAGGTGACCTTGGGCTCGACAGGCGGCTGGATCGCGTAGAGGTCGGCGATGGCCTTGCCCATGGCCGCCATCGGATTGACGATCCCGAAAGCGCCGTAGCTGTGGCCGCCCGGTCCCTTGAAGGTGACCCGGTAGCGCTTCGAGCCGACGCCGACATGGGTGACGTGGGCCGGGTCGATCCCGTCGACCGAGAAGAAGGCCTTGGTCCGGTCCTTGTACTTCCCAGTGCCGAAGAAATAGCGGACCCCGCGCAGGTCGCCCGCGCCTTCCTCGCCCACCGTGCCGACGAACAGGATGTCGCTGCGGGTCTTGATCTTGGCGGCGTCCAGGGCGCGGATCCAGGCCAGCAGCACGGCCAGGCTGCGGGAGTCATCGGCGACCCCCGGGGCGTAGAGCTTGGTTCCCTCGCGGCGAACCTTCACGTTCGTGCCCTCCGGGAAGACGGTGTCCAGGTGGGCCGAGACCACCAGGACCGGCCCGGCCTTGGTCCCCTTGCGCAGGCCCAGGACATTGCCCTCGGGATCGATCTCCACGTCCTTCAGACCATGGGCCTCGAACATGGCGCGATAGGCCCTGGCCCGGTCGGCTTCCTTGAAGGGCGGCGCGGGGATTTCCGTCAGGGTGATGATGTCGGCGACCGTGCGGTCGTGGTCGGCTGCCAAGGTCGCGGCGGCCGTCTTGAAGGCCGTGCTCCCCACGATCCTGATCACGTCGTCCTTGGGGGCGGCGAGAGCGGGGCCGGCGACCAGGACGGAGAGGGCGGCGGAGAGGCAGATGCGGCGCATGGAAGATCCGGTCGTGGCTGCGAGTCGGCGCCATACTAGCGGCCCGACACGCCCCGCCTAGGCGCGGTTGGCGCCGGCCGTATGTTCCAGGGCCATGACGTCGGTGGCGTCCTCGGCGTCCATGATCTTCAGCAGCCGGGCGCGGGCGCGGTTGACCCGGCTCTTGATGGTGCCGAGCGCGCAACCGCAGATCTCCGCGGCCTCCTCGTAGGAGAGGCCCGCGGCGCCCACCAGCACCAGGGCCTCGCGGTGTTCGGGGGGCAGTTGGGCCAGGGCGTCCTGCAGGGCGTGCATGGCCACGCTCCAGTCCTGGGTCGGTGGGCTGCGTAGGGCGCCGGCATATTCCCCAGTCTCGTCGCGCACCTCGCGGCGGCGGCGGATCACCTGGGTGTAGTAGGTGTTGCGTAGGATCGTGAACAGCCAGGCCCGCAGGTTGGTGCCGGGTTCGAACTTCTCGCGATTGGTCCAGGCCTTGATCAGCGTATCCTGAACCAGGTCGTCGGCGTCCGAACCGTTGTGGCTCAGTGACCAGGCGAACGCCCGCAGCGCCGGGATCATGCCGACGACGTCATCACGCCAGTCGCTCTCTCCGCTCATGATGTCCTCGAAACGCCCCGGGCCATCGAGCGCGGCCAGGGGCCGACTTCTCGTGGCAGGTGAACGCGTCCGGACTCCATGTGTTCCGCGTGTTCCGCCTTGCGGATGGCCGACGAATACCCACGTTACCGGAACTCCCCAGGGGCGGCGGCGTTTGGCGACTCGGTCCGCCGCAGCCCTCCCTTCGACGCGGTGACAGGAGCAGTCCCATGGCGCCAACCGACGAGACTGCCGCCGCGCCTGCCCTCCATCGGGCCGCCCAGGCGGAGGCCGCCGCGCGCTACCGGCGGGTGCGCCAGGCCAGCCTGGCCATGACCGCGCATCTGTCGGCCGAGGACCAGCTGGCCCAGTCGATGCCCGACGCCAGCCCGACCAAGTGGCACCTGGCCCATACGACCTGGTTCTTCGAGACGTTCCTGCTGATCCCGAGGCTGGCCGGCTATCGACCGTTCAACCCCAGCTTCGCCTACCTGTTCAATTCGTATTACGAAGCGCTGGGGCCCCGTCAGCCGCGGCCGGAGCGGGGACTGCTGACCCGTCCGTCGCTGGACGAGGTCAAGGCCTATCGCGCCCATGTGGATGACGGCATGGCCCGCGTGCTGCGCCAGGACGCGTGCGCCGACCTGCTGGACCTGGGCCTGGCCCATGAAGAGCAGCATCAGGAGCTGATCCTGATGGACATCCTGCACCTGTTCGCCCAATCGCCGCTGAAACCGGCCTACGCCCCCGCTCCGGCCCTGCCGGTCGGCGCCGATCCCGGTCCCGCGCGGCCCGTCGATTTCGCCGGCGGCCTGGTGGAGATCGGCCACTCGGGCGCGGGTTTCGCTTTCGACAACGAGGGGCCGCGCCACAAGGTCTATCTGCAGCCCTATCGCCTGGCCGACCGGCTGGTGACGAACAGCGAGTGGCTGGCCTTCATGGCCGACGGCGGCTACGCGCGCCCCGAACTCTGGCTCTCGGAAGGTTGGGCGAAGGTCCAGGCCGAGGGCTGGACCGCGCCGCTCTATTGGGAGGAAGCGCAGTCCGGCTGGCGGGCCATGACCCTGCAGGGTCTGCGCGCCATCGCCCCGCACGCCCCGGTGACCCACATCAGTTTCTACGAGGCCGACGCCTACGCCACTTGGGCCGGGGCGCGCCTGCCCACAGAGGCGGAGTGGGAGCACGCCGCCCGCGATCTGCCGGCGTACGGCAACTTCCTGGGCAGCGGCCAGTTCGGCCCGGCCGCGACGCTCGCCGGGACGTCCGGCCTGCGGCAGATGTTCGGCGACGCCTGGGAGTGGACCCGCAGCGCCTATGCCCCCTATCCCGGATTCCATCCGGCCGACGGGGCGGTGGGCGAGTACAACGGCAAGTTCATGATCGGCCAGATCGTGCTGCGCGGCGGCAGCTGCGTGACGCCGCAGGGCCACGCGCGGGCCAGCTATCGCAACTTCTTCCAGCCGCAGCAGCGCTGGATGTTCTCAGGCCTGCGCCTGGCCTGGGACGCCGTGGTCAGGGTCGAGGAAGAAGGGAGCGCCTTCGCCGACGACGTGCGCCGGGGCCTGTCCAAGCGCCGCAAGGAACTGCCGGCCAAGTACTTCTACGACGCCGAGGGGTCGGCGCTGTTCGAGGCGATCACCGACCTGCCGGAGTACTATCCGACCCGCACCGAAATCGCCCTGCTGCGCGAGACGGCGGCGGACATGGCCGCCCACATTCCGGACGGCGCGGCCCTGGTGGAGTTCGGCAGCGGCGCCAGCACCAAGACACGCATCCTGCTCGACGCGGCCCCGCAGACCGGGGTCTATGTCCCCATCGACATCAGCCGCTCGGCCCTGGACGCCGCCGCCGAGGCCATCGGCCGCGCCTATCCGGGCCTGGAGGTGGCGCCGCTCGTGGACGACTTCACCACGGCGCTGGACCTGCCGGGCGAAGTGGGGGCTCGGCCGCGGGTCGGCTTCTTCCCAGGCTCGACCATCGGCAACTTCCGGCCGCAGGAGGTGGTCGCCTTCCTCACCGCGGCCAAGCATCTGCTGGGCGAAGGCGCGGGCTTCCTGGTGGGGATCGACCTGGTCAAGGAAGCCGCCACCCTGGTGGCCGCCTATGACGACGCCCAGGGAGTCACGGCCGCCTTCAACCTGAACCTGCTGGCGCGGATCAATCGGGAGCTGGAGGGGGACTTCGATCTCTCGGCCTTCGCACACCGCGCGGTGTGGAACGCGGAGGAGAGCCGGATGGAAATGCATCTGGTGAGCCTGCGAGACCAAAGCGTCCGCGCGGCTGGGGCCAGGTTCCACTTCAGGGCCGGCGAGACCATCCATACGGAGAACTCTTACAAGTTCACCGTGGACGGCTTCGAGAGGCTGGCGGAACAGGCGGGATGGAAGCTGGAGCGGCGCTGGGAAAGCCCCGCTCCGAGCTTCGCGGTGGTCCTGCTGAGAGCCTAGCTCTCCAGGCGATCGCCGCGCGTTCGTCCGCCCCCGCGCGACGATTCACCGCCCTTACGACCCGCCGAAGCCGCGAGGTCGCGGTCCTTGGCAAAACTACGTTTCTCACCCGGGACGCTGGCGCCGCCCTTGCGGGCGATCTCGCGTCGGCGTTCGGGATTCATAGCGGCGAACCCTCGGCGGGATTTCGGCTTGGCGTTCGGATCAAGGTCCATGAGCGACTCCTCTAATGCGTCGACCGTTGGGGGGGAGCGGCGACGCCACGACTTCCGTTACGGTCAAGCAAACTCGCCAGATGCGGCTGAGGTTGCGAGGAAAGTGCAGTCGTCGCCTGCGACCTATTCGCGCCTCAGCGCCTCGATGGGGTCGAGGCGCGCCGCTCGCCAGGACGGATAGGCTCCGAACACCAGGCCCACGATGCTGGAAAACCCTAGTGCAATAGGGCCCGCCCACGGGGGAATCGCCACTGGCCAGGAGCCCAGCCTGGCGACCGCGATGGCGCCCAGCACCCCGATCAGCAGGCCGATCAGGCCGCCTGCCAACGAAAGCGTGATCGCCTCGAGCGCGAATTGAATCAGGACCTGGGAGCGCTTCGCCCCGACCGCCATACGCAGGCCGATCTCCCGGGTCCGCTCGGTGACGGCCACCAGCATGATGTTCATGATCCCGACCCCGCCCACCACGAGCGACACCCCGGCCACCGCGGCCAGCAGGATGGTGAAGGTGGCCACGGCCGCCTGGGAGGCCTGGAGGATCGAGGCCATGTTCTGGGTCTGGAAGTCGTCGTCGTCGCCGGCCCGGATGCGATGCTGCTCGCGCAGCACGTTGACGACGTCCTCCTGCACCCGGTCCAGGCTGTCGGCGTCGACGGCCTTCACGTAGATGGTCTGGACGGTGTCGCCGCGGGCCCGGCGGCCGACGATGCGCGAGCGCACGGCCTCCAGCGGGCCCAGCAGGACGTCGTCCTGGTCCTGACCGAAGCTGGACTGGCCCTTGCTCTCCAGCACCCCAATCACTTCGAAGGGCACGCTGCGCACCCGCACCCGGCGGCCGACGGGGTCGAGATCGCCCCACAGCTCGCGGGCCACGGTCTGGCCGATCACCACCACCTTGCGGCCCTGGCGCGCCTCCCGCTCGTCGAACATGCGGCCCGAGGCGATGGCGAGGTCACGGGCGACAAGATAGTCCGGGGTCACGCCCTCGATGCGGCTGTTCCAGTTGGCGCCGTCGGCGGTGAGCTGGGCCTGGCCGCGCACCACGGGGGCGACGGCTGCGACGTTCTCCACTTGCTTGGCGATGGCTTCGGCGTCGGCGTCCTTCAGGGACTGACCCGAACCGGCGGCCCCCATGACGAAGCCTCCGCCACCGCCTCCGCCGCCGCCGCGCGAGGCGCCAGGCGAGACGATGATCAGGTTGGAGCCCAGGCCGGCGATGGTCGAGGTCACCCGCTGCTGCGCGCCCAGGCCGATGGAGGTCATCATCACCACGGCGGCCACCCCGATCACCACGCCCAGCGAGGTGAGGGCCGAACGCATGGGGTGGGCGACGATGGCGCCGATGGCGAAGCGCAGTATCTCGATGGAGCGCATGGTCAGGCTCCCCGCTCGTCGGAGACCACCAGGCCGTCGCGGAACGAGATGCGCCGATCGGTGGAGGCCGCCACATCGTGGTCGTGCGTGACCAGGATCAGGGTCAGACCTTCGCTGTTGAGCTGCTTGAACAGGGCCAGCACATCCTGACCGGTCTGGGTGTCAAGCGCCCCGGTGGGCTCGTCGGCGAGCAGCAGGTCGGGGGAGTTGGCCAGGGATCGGGCGATGGCCACCCGCTGCTGCTGACCGCCGGAGAGCTGGGTCGGTTTGTGGCCCATGCGCGGACCCAGGCCGACGCGTTCCAGCATCTCGGCGGCGCGCTCGCGGCGCTCGCGAGGGGCCAGGCCCGCATAGATCATGGGCAGTTCGACATTCTGCAGAGCGGTCAGCCGCGGCAGGAGCTGGAAGGACTGGAACACGAAACCGATCCGCCGGCGGCGGAACTCGGCCAGTTCGTCGTCGCTGAACGCCCCCACGTCCTCGCCTTCGAAGCGGTAGACGCCGGAGGAAGGACGATCGAGGCCGCCCAGGATGTTCATCAGGGACGACTTGCCCGACCCCGACGGCCCGATGATCGCCACGTTCTCTCCGCGGCCGATGGAGAGGGTGACGCCCGCCAGGGCCGCAACCTGTTCCTCGCCCATTACATAGAGCTTCCGGAGATCGGAGATCTCGATCACGGCGTCACATCCGCACCCGGCCGCCGCCACCGCCGCCCGAGGGGCCGGCCATGGGCGAGGTCGCCTTGATCTTGGCCTTCGGTCCGCCGCCGGTGATCACCTGATCGCCGGCCTTGAGCGCGCCGCGGATCTCGGTGAACGAGCCGTCGGTGGCGCCCACCCGCACCGGAATCGGAACCGGCTTGTCGTCGCGCAGCACATAGACCACCCCGCCCGTGAAGCCCGATCGGTCGCCGCGGCCGCCCTGGCCGATGGTGGCGCGCAGGGCGACGAGCTTGGTTTTCTGGCCTGGCATCAGCGAGGGTTCCAGCTTGGCGAGGGCCTCGGTCATGTTCTTGCGCATGGCCTCGCGCGCGGCGGCGCGGTCGCCGCCGGCCGAGGCGAACGCCGCCGCCGACTTCTGGCGCAGCTCGGTCTGGATGGCTTCCCATTTCTTCTGCTGCTCGGCGTCGAGGTCGAGCTGGGCGATGATCCGCTGAGCGCCCATCCCGCCGCCCTGGCGCCGGCCGCCGGCGCCTTGCTGGCGCTGACCCCCTCCAGGGGCGCCCACGCCGGGCGGCCCGAAGGCCGGCGCGCGCACGGTCTGGCCGTTCTCGCTGGCCGGGGTCCAGCGCAGGGCCGCGACCGGGACCTTCATGACATTGGGCTTCTGCTGGATGACGATGTCGGCGTTGGCGGTCATGCCGGGCAGCAGGTTGCCGCGTGGATTGTCGGCCTCGGCCATGACGACGTAGGCCACCACGTTCTGCTCGGTGACCGGCTGCTTGCGGACCTGGGTGACGATCCCGGTGAAGTTCTCGTCCGGGAAGGCGTCGACGGTGAACTTCACCGACTGGCCCTCCTGCACCTGGCCGATGTCGGCCTCGTCCACGGAGATCTTCACCTCCACCTTCGACAGGTCCTGGGCGATGCGGAACAGGATCGGGGCCTGCAGGCTGGCGGCGACGGTCTGGCCGGGCTCGATCTGGCGGTCGACGATCACCCCATCAATGGGCGCGACGATGGTCGTGCGGCCCAGGTCCACGCGCTGGCTGCGCAGGGCGGCCTGGCTCTGGGCGATGCGGGCGCGGGCGCTGTCCACCCCGGCCTGGGCCTGGCGGAAGGCGGCCTGGGAAACGTCCAGGGTCGAGGGCGCATAGATGCCCTGGCTCACCAGGGACCTTTTGCGATTGTAGTCGGCTTGGGCCGAGGCCAGCCCCGCCTGGGCCTGGCGCAGGGCCGCCTGGCCGGCCACCACGTCGGCCTGGCCCTGCTGGACCCGGCTCTCATAGGTCTGAGGATCGAGCACGGCCATCACCTGGCCCCGCTTCACCTCGTCGTTGAAGTCGACCATCACCCGGGTGATCTGGCCCGAGATCTGCGAGCCCACGTCGACCGTCACCAGGGCCTCCAGTGTTCCGGAGGCCGAGACCGCCCTGGTGATCGCGCCGGTCTCCACCGCCGCCGTCCGGTAGGGATCCTTCGGGGCCTTGGGCTTCATCACCTGCCAGCCGACCAGCACCGCGGCCAACAGGGCCACGACGGCCAGCGCGATCCAGGCGGCGCGAGGCAGGCGCTTGGCGGAACGGACGGGGGAGCGGCTCATGCGACGGGGGATCTCCGAATTTCGCCCAATGGCTTAGCCCGCCCTACCTGAACCGCAGGCAACCGTCGGTTCAGGGGCCGCGCAGGCTGGCGCCTCAAGAGCAAACCGGCGTTACGCGGCAATGTCGGCGTGGCAACAATCGCCTAGAGCGGCAGCTGGACCCGGGCGGTCAGTCCGCCGCCGCCGCGGTTGATCAGCGAGACGTCCCCGCCGTGACCGCGGGCCACGGAGCGCACGACGGCGAGGCCGAGACCTATCCCGCCGGTCTGGCGGCTGCGCGAGGGTTCGCGGCGGTAGAAGGGTTCGAAGACCCGTTCGCGATCCTCGTTCGGGATACCGGGACCGTCGTCCTCGATCTCGACCACGGCGCTCGCGGCGTCGAGGAAGACCCGCGCCCGGGCCCGGCCGCCATATTTCACGGCGTTGTCCAGCAGGTTGGTGAACATACGGCGCAGGGCCACCGGATCGCCGTGCAGGACCACCTTCTCACCCCGCTCGACCTCGGTGTCGGCGCCGGTCTCGGCCATCTCGTCGCAGACGCTCTCCAGCAGCGAGGAGAGCTCCAGGGGCGTACGCTCGCCGGCGCGGGTGGCGTCGCGCACGAAGGTCAGGGCCGCGGAGATCATCTCCTCCATCTGGTCGATGTCGGCGGCCATCTTGGCGCGGCTGTCCTCGGGCGCGCTCTCGATACGGAACCGCAGGCGGGTGAGCGGCGTGCGCAGGTCATGGGCGATGGCGCCGACCATGGCGGTGCGGTCCTCCACATACCGGCGCAGGCGCTCCTGCATGTCGTTGAAGGCCCGCGCGGCGATGGCCACCTCGGCCGGGCCCTTCAACGACAGCGGCGCGGCGCGCGGATCGCGCCCCAGCCGCTCGGCGGCGTCGGCGAACAGGCCGATGGGCGCCGACAGCCGGCGCGCGAACACATAGGCCACGGGCGCCATGGCCAGGCCAGAGAGCAGGAACCACAGGATGATCCGCTGCTGCCAGGGATCGAGCCCGATCGCGGGCTCGGGCCGTACGACCATCCACCTGCCGTCCGGCTGGCGGACCGCCACGTCGAAGGGCGCGATCAGGAAGTGCTCCTCGCGCTCCGCGGCGCCGCCCTCACGCGCCATGCGGTCGCGGACGATGCGGAACACCCGCCGATCGGAGACCGGGAAGCGCGATGTCGCGGCGATCACCACGCGCTCGTCCGGGACGCCGAGCGCCGCGGCCAACTGATGGCGGATGATCGGCGCCATGCGGCCTTCCATCGGCTGTTGGGGTGGGTCGTCGACCAGCTTGACGGTCAGCGGCCTGCGCTCGGTAAAGGTGGGCGGGGCGCCTCGGAACGTCGCGATGAGCTCGCTCACCCGGTAGAAGTCCGGCGCGGGCGGCGGAAGATTGAACAGCATGACCAGGCTGATGGTCTGGGCGGCCACCAGGCTGATGCCGATCAGGGCCAGGAGCTGGGCGAACAGCGAGGCCGTCGGCCGTCCCGACCAGGGAAGTCTCATCCCCGTTTCACCTTGGCGGTGAACATGTAGCCCTCGTTGCGGATCGTGCGGATCAGGTCCTGGCCGCCGCCATCGTCCAGCTTGCGCCGCAGCCGGCTGATCTGGACGTCGATGGCACGGTCGAAGGCCTCGGAATCCGGCCCGCGTGCGAATTCCAGCAGCTGGTCGCGGGTCAGGACCCGTTGGGGCCGCTCCACGAAGGTGCGGAGCAGCGAGAACTCGCCGGACGACAGGTTGACCACCACGCCCTGGGGCGATCGAAGTTCGCGGCGCACCAGGTCGAGACGCCAGCCGGCGAACTCGCAGCCGGCGGTGGCGCTGGAGGCCTGGCCGCGCTGCTCGGCGCGGCGCAGCACCGCGCGCACCCGGGCCAGTAGTTCCCGCGGATTGCAGGGCTTGGAGAGGTAGTCGTCGGCGCCCAGTTCGAGACCGACGATGCGGTCGGTGTCCTCGCCCATGGCCGACAGCATGATGATCGGCGGCCCGTCGCCCACCGCCAGGCGGCGGCAGATGGCCAGGCCGTCCTCTCCGGGCAGCATGACGTCCAGCACGATGAGGTCGACCGGGCCGCGTTCCAGGGCCTGTTCCATCTCGCGCGCGTCGCCGGCCGTATCCACGGCGTAGCCGTGCTTGCCGAGGAAGTCCGAAACGACGTCGCGGATGCCCGGGTCGTCGTCGACCATCAGGATGCGCGCGGCCTGGTGCGGCTGGTCTGTCGAGGTGTCCATTCGCGTCATCCTTACGTCCTCCCGTAACGCGCGGATTTCACGCTTGAAAGCATCATGCCTCGGCCAGCACCTCGTCGGCGACGAAGGGATTGGTGCGCCGTTCGGCTCCGAACGTCGACATCGGGCCGTGGCCCGGCACGAAGGCGACGTCGTCGCCCAGCGGCCACAGCCGGCCGGTGATGGACTCGATCAGCTGTTGGTGATTGCCGCGCGGGAAGTCGGTGCGGCCGATCGAGCCCTGAAACAGCACGTCGCCAACCTGGGCGAAGCGCGCCTCGCGATGGAAGAACACCACATGGCCCGGCGTGTGGCCGGGGCAGTGATAGACTTCGAACTGGGTCTCCCCCAGCGTCACGATGTCGCCGTCGGCCAGCCAGCGGTCGGGGGTGAAGGTCTTGGCCTCCGGCATGCCCCAGCGCGCGCCGGAGGTCCCGATCTCGTCGATCCAGAAGGCGTCGTCCGGGTGCGGTCCCTCGATGGGGCAGCCGGTGGCCTCCTTAAGCGCCGCCGTGCCGCCGGCATGGTCCAGGTGGCCGTGGGTGATCCAGATCTTTTCAAGGGTGAGATCGTGCGCCTTCAAGGCTTCGAGCAGGCGAGGAACCTCTCCGCCGGGATCGATGATCGCGGCCTTCCGCGTCTTGGCGCACCAGACGATGGTGCAGTTCTGGGCCAGGGGCGTGACGGGGGCGATCAGGGCGCGGATGGGCGGTTCGGTGCTCATGGCCCTAACATCGTGCCTTGAAGGCCATATGAAAAGACCCGGGCGAACCCGGGTCTCTCCGTCCTAGGCGCTGCGATCCGTCGGAGACGGCGCGCCGGGCATCGGCGGCACCGGGCCCGGAGGCGCGTCGGCCGCCAGTTCCGGCACGTCGACGATACCGCGGCCCACATGGCTGCGGCTGCGGCCGTAGAGGAAGTAGACCACCAGGCCGATGGCGGCCCAGCCCACGAACATCAGCTTGGTCTCGTTCGAGAGGCTGAAGAACAGGTAGACGCAGCCGATGGCGGCCAGGGGCGCGACCACCATGACGGCGGGCGTGCGGAACGGCCGCTTGCGATCCGGGTCGGTCTTGCGCAGCACCATCACCGCGATCGCCACCATGGCGAAGGCGAACAGCGTGCCGGAGTTCGAGATGTCGGCGAGCACGCCCACCGGGAAGAAGGCGGCGAAGGCCGAGACGAACACGCCGGTGATGATGGTGATGACATAGGGGGTGTGGAATTTGGGGTGCACCTTCGAGAACACCGCGGGAAGCAGGCCGTCGCGGCTCATGACGAAGAAGATGCGGGTCTGGCCGAACATCATCATCAGGATGACCGAGGGCAGGGCGAGGCCGGCGGCCAGGCCCAGCAGGTTGCCGATCTGCGGCCAGCCGATGGAGCGCAGGGTCCAGGCGAGGGCTTCCTTGGAGCAGACCACGTGGCTGTCGGCGAGCGAGGCGCAGGCCGCCGTCAGTTCCGGGCTGCCGGGACGCAGGCCAGCGCCGCTGGCGTCCATCACCGGCTGGGCCCCGACGCCGCCGATCACGCCCATCGCGACCAGGATGTAGAAGATGGTGCAGATACCCAGCGAGCCGATCAGGCCGATCGGCATGTTCCGCTGCGGATTCTTGGTCTCCTCGGCCGCGGTCGAAACCGCGTCGAAGCCCACATAGGCGAAGAAGATCGAGGCCGCCGCCGCCGAGATCCCGGCCATGCCGAGCGGGGCGAAGGGTTCGAAGTTCTCCATCTTCATCACCGGCAGGGCCAGGACGCAGAACAGCGACAGGGCGGCGACCTTCACGGCCACCAGGAAGGCGTTGACCGTCGCCGACTCCCGCGTGCCGACCACCAGCAGGGCGGTCACCACAAGGGCGATGAGGGCGGCGGGCAGGTTGATGATCCCGCCGTCCATCGGTCCGAGGACCAGGGCGTTGGGGATGTCGATGCTGAAGGCGTTCTCCACCAGCCCGACCACGTAGCCGGACCAGCCCACGGAGACCGCGCCGGCCGCCACCGCATATTCCAGGATCAGCGCCCAGCCGACCATCCAGGCCATCATCTCGCCCATCACGGCGTAGCTGTAGGTATAGGCCGACCCCGAGACCGGGACCATGGACGACATTTCGGAGTAGCAGAGCGCGGCGACCGCGCAGACGAAGCCGGCGATGATGAACGCCGCGATCATGCCGGGCCCGGCCTTCTGGGCCGCTTCGGCGGTGAGCACGAATATCCCGGTGCCGATGATGGCCCCGATCCCCAGCATGGTGAGCTGGAATGGCCCCAGCGAGCGGTGCAGCGACTTCTTCTCAGCGGTCGCAAGAATCGCGTCGAGCGATTTAACTCGCCACATATTTCCTCCAGGAGTTCCGGCGGCCCCCGCCGCGCGGTCATGATTTGGCGTTACGTGGCCTTTTCGGCGGCGCGCGGTCAAGCGCCAACGCACGCGGACCGATTGCGCCAAACCCGGCGCCCGGGGAATGAGCGGCCGCTTGGCGCGGGAACCCGGCCCGGCTAGACCGCAGCATGCTCCCCGTCGAGGAAATTTTGCCCGTGCTGCGAACAGCGCTCTCCGAGCGCACGTCGGCCGTGGTGGTGGCGCCGCCGGGGGCGGGCAAGACCACTGTCATCCCCTTGCGATTGCTGGACGCCGACTGGCTGGCCGGCCGCAAGATCGTAATGCTGGAGCCGCGCCGGCTGGCCGCCCGCGCCGCGGCCGAGCGCATGGCCCAGACGCTGGGCGAACGGGTCGGCGACACGGTGGGCTACCGGGTTCGGATGCAGTCGAAGGTCTCGGCCCGGACCCGGATCGAGGTGGTCACCGAGGGCGTGTTCAGCCGGATGATCCTCACCGATCCGACCCTGGACGGGGTCGGTGCGGTGATCTTCGACGAGTTCCACGAGCGCAGCCTGGACGCCGACCTTGGACTGGCCCTGGCCCGCGACGCCCAGGGCCTGCTTCGCGAGGATCTGCGTATCCTGGTGATGTCGGCGACTCTGGATGGCGCCGCGGTGGGCCGGCTGCTGGACGAGGCCCCGGTGATCGAGAGCCAGGGCCGGGCGTTTCCGGTGGACACCCGGTATCTCGGCCGTGACGATCGCCTGCGCCTCGAGGACCGTGTCGTCCGCGCCGTTGAGCGGGCGCTGGCCGAGGAAGCCGGCAGCGTCCTGGTCTTCCTGCCGGGGCAGGGGGAAATCCGCCGCGCCGCCGAGCTTCTGGCCGAGCGGCTGCGGCGACCCGACGTGCGGATCGCTCCGCTGTATGGCGCCCTCGATCCCGCCGAACAGGACGCCGCCATCTCCCCAGCGCCGCAGGGTGTGCGCAAGGTGGTCCTGGCCACCTCCATCGCCGAGACCAGCCTGACCATCCAGGGCGTGCGGGTGGTGATCGATTCGGGGGTGGCGCGGGTCCCGCGTTTCGATCCGGCCAGCGGCCTGACCCGCCTGGCCACGGTTCGCGTCAGCCGCGCCGCCGCCGACCAGCGTCGGGGCCGGGCCGGGCGCACCGAGCCCGGGGTCGCCTACCGGCTGTGGGACGAGGCCGAGACCCGCGCCCTGCCGGCCTATGCCGATCCCGAGATCCTGGACGCCGACCTCTCGGGCCTTGCCCTGGACCTCGCCCGCTGGGGCGCGAAGGACGCCGCCAGCCTGGCCTTTCTCGATCCACCGCCGGCGGCCGCCTTCGCCGAGGCGCGCGCCCTGCTGCGGCGGCTGGAGGCCCTGACCGACGACGGGGTGCTGACCGCCCACGGCGAGGCCCTGGCGGAGTTCCCCCTGGCGCCGCGCCTGGCCCACATGGTGCTGAAGGCCCAGTTGAGCGGGCAGGGCGGACGCGCCGCGCGGATCGCCGCCCTGGTCACCGAGCGCGGCCTGGGCGGTCGCGACGCCGACCTGCGCCATCGGCTGGAGGGGTTCGAACGCGACCGATCTCCCCGCGCCCGCGACGCCCGGGCCCTGGCGGACCGCTGGGCCGGCCTGGCGGGCAAGGCCGGGCGCGAGGCGCCGCTCGACGACGGCCTGCTGCTGGCCTTCGCCTACCCCGAGCGGATCGCCAAGGCGCGCGGCGCCCCGGGAGAATTCCAGCTGGTCAGCGGTCGCGGCGCGTTCGTGGAGCCCAGCGATGCGCTGGCCCGCGAGAAGTGGCTGGCGGTGGCCGAACTGGGCGGCGGCGAGCGGCGCGACCGCATCCTGCTGGCCGCGCCGCTCGATGAGTCCGATCTGGCGAGGGTCTTCGCCGGCCAACTCGAGACCGAGACCCGGCTGGAGGAGAGCGGCGGCGGGCGGCTGCGCGCCAAGCGGATCGTCCGGCTGGGACGGCTGGCCATCCGCGAGGAGATCGATGAGCGTCCGGACCCGGTGCTCATCGCCGCGGCCCTGGCCGAGCGGGTGCGTCGCGAGGGGTTGTCGGCCCTGCCCTGGAGCGAGGCGACCAGCAGCCTGCGCCGGCGCGCGGCCTTCCTGAGGTTACGGGAGGGCGAGGCCTGGCCCGACCTGTCGGACGAGGCGCTCGTGGGGAGGCTGGATGACTGGCTGACGCCCTTGCTGACCGGCGTCCGGGCGTTGGCGGCCCTGAAACCCGACGCCCTGGACGGCGCAATCCGCGCCCTGATCCCCTGGGACCAGCAGCGCCGGCTGGACGCCGCCGCCCCGATCCGCTGGACCGCCCCCACCGGGAACAGCTTCGCCATCGACTACGCCGCCGAGGGCGGGCCGCGAGTCGACGTGCGGGTGCAGGAGGTGTTCGGCCTCAACGACCACCCAAACGTCGGCGGCGTCCCGATCACCTTGTCGCTGCTCTCGCCCGGCCACCGCCCGGTCCAGATGACCAAGGACCTGCCGGGCTTCTGGAGGGGGTCCTGGAAGGACGTCCGTTCCGACATGCGCGGCCGCTACCCCAAGCACGTCTGGCCGGAAGACCCGGCGACCGCCGCGCCCACCGCACGCGCCAAGCCGCGCGGGACCTAGGTCGCCGCGTAGATCATGATCCCGGTGGCCACCGCCAGGTTCAGGCTGTCGGCGCGGCCGCGCATGGGGATCTTGACGTTGACGTCGCACAGCGCCGCCATGTCCGGCGTCAGGCCCTGCTGTTCGTTGCCCATCAGGACCAGGGCTGGCTTGGCGTAGGTCGCCTGGCGGTGGTCGACCTCGGCGGTCAGCAGCGTGCCCACCACCGAGCCCGGCCAGGACGCCCGCCACGCGGCGAACTCCGCCTCGGTCGTCTTGACGATCGGCACGGCGAAAATCGAGCCCATGGTGGCGCGCACGGCCTCCACCGAGAACGGGTCGCAGCATTCGCCCACAAGGATCACCGCCCCGCAGCCCGCTGCGTCGGCGGTGCGCACGATCGTCCCGAGGTTGCCGGGGTCGCGGACACGGTGCAGCCCGACGAAGCAGGACGCCGCGTCCGGCTTCAGGTCCGCCAGGGTCGTGAAGACCTGGGCGAAGACGCCCACCACCGCCTGCGGATTATCCCGCCGCGAGACCTTGGCGAGAATTTCCTGGGTCACTTCGATGACCTCGCCACCCGCGGCTTGGGTCGCGGCGATGGCCTGGCGGAGCAGGGGATGGCCCTGCGCCTCCTGGCCGTACATCAGGATGCGCGGCGCCTGGCCCAGTTCCACCGCCTCGGTGACGATCTTCAGGCCCTCGGCGACAAACAGGCCGGTCTCGTCCCGCTCCTTGCGAAGATGCAGGGCGCGCACGGCCTTGACCGTGGGATTGGTGAGCGAGGTGACGGCGCGGCCGGTCACGCGGCCCACCGAGCGTAGAAGCTCATCCCCACCTGGCGTTCGCCGCCGTCCTGGACCAGGGCGAGCTCACCCCACTCGATGTGTCCGCCCCGACCGCCGAGCTTGTCGGCCAGCAAACCGGCCAGGGCCGCGCCGGAGATGCGTTCGGCATAGGCGTTGAGCAGCAGGAAGGAGGCCTTTTCCGATAGAAGTTCGGCGCATAGCGTCGAAAGTTCAGGCAGGTTCTCGAATAGCCGCCACACCTCGCCATCAGGCCCGCGGCCGTATTTCGGCGGATCGAGGATGATCCCCTCATAGCGCGAGCCGCGCCGGACCTCGCGCTGCACGTAGCGGCGGGCGTCCTCGCAGATCCAACGGATCGGCCGGTCCTCCAACCCCGACAGGGCGGCGTTCTCCCGCGCCCAGCCGATGGCCTTTTTCGAGGCGTCCACGTGGGTGACGGCCGCGCCGGCGGCCGCGCAGACCAGGCTCGCCACGCCCGTATATCCGAACAGATTCAGCACCTTCGGCTGGCCTCCTGCGGCGCGGACCTTTTCGTCCAGCCAGGCCCAATTGGCCGCCTGCTCGGGGAAGAAGGCCAGGTGGCGGAAGGCGGTGAAGCGGGCCTGGAACCTGGCCTCGCCCCAGGCCATGGGCCAGCTTTCCTTGGGCTTGCCCTGGAAGCGCCAGCGGCCGGCGTCCTCCTCGTCGCTGGGATCGAAAACCGCGTCGGCCCGCGCCCAGACCTCCGGCGCCAGTTTCGGGCTCCACAGGGCCTGCGGTTCGGGCCGGACGACGGAATAGGGCCCGTAGCGCTCCAGCTTGCGGCCATCGCCGCTGTCCAGCAGGGCGTAGTCGCTCCAGCCTGTGGTGCGCATGACGCCGGGAGCCTCGGCGACGGCGGGGGCGATCTTGCTCATCGCCCCGCACTAGCCGTTCGGACGCCCGGCCGTCCAGCTTCGCGACTAGTGGCTCTGTAGCGCGGCCTCCGTGCTTTCGATCTCTTCCTTGATCCAGTCGTGACCGTTGAAGGCGAAAACGCCTTCCAGGGCGGCGATATGGACGCTCAGGCGGTCGCGGATCTCGGGGTCGACATCGTTGCGCCCGGCCATCCACTTGGCGATGAGGTGAAGGCCGAAAGCGCTATGCAGGGCTAAGCGTTGGAGTTGGTCGTCCGGTAGTTTCATGGTCGCTTCCAATCCGTGAGACATCCCCAAGGAAAGTTGGCGCCCGGCGCTGCGGTTCCGTCAAGCTGCGGAGATGTGAGCGCCTGAATCTGCAGTCTGGCCTTAGTCACGGAAATGCCTCACTTTCCGGGGGCGGACTCGCCAAGACACGGTTATGGTTCGCGCAGTGCTCAGACCTCGGAAGGATTCCCGTGACCACGGCAGTGACCACGAGACGCTCGGCCCGCAAGCCCAAGGGCGACGGCCATCTGCGTCGCGCCGAGATTCTGGAGGCCGCGGAGCGCATCTTCGTCGCCGAGGGCTATGAAGGCGCCACGATCCGCAAGATCGCCGACGAGGTGGGGGTGTCCTCCACCGCCCTCTACATGCACTTCCCCGACAAGGGCTGCATCCTGCTCGAGATCTGCGAGCGGACCATCGGCCAGCTGCTGGAACGCAACAGCGTCATCGCCGCCAAGCCCGTGGACGCCGCCACGCGGGTCAAGCTGATGCTGGAATCCTATATGCGCTGGGGGTTCGAGCATCCCAACGCCTACGAGCTGGTGTTCTCCGGCGCCCGACAAATCTCGGGCGTATGGCACGAGGGCACCGCCGATACGGGCGCCCGATGCTACGAGATCTTCTCCGGCGTGGTGCGCGAGATCGCCGCCGAGGGCCGCCTGCGCACCGGCACGGCGGATTCGGCCGCCCAGGCCCTGTGGGCCTCATGCCACGGGGTCGTGACCCTGATGGTCACCCGGCCGAACTTCGACTGGGCGCCCACCGACGAGATCATCGAAGTCACGCTCGATGGCCTGATGCACGGCCTGGTCGCCGACTAGCCCTACTGGGACCAACCCCTACTGGGGGTTCGGAATCGGCGCGTTCGCCCCGCCTAGCGGGAGGCGAGTCGCCGTCTTTTGGGCGGGACCGGCATAGGTCCCATAGGCGCCGCGCCTCAGGTCGCTGGAAAGCGTGATCGGGGCGCTGCCGCCGTTGAGCTTGGCCCGGTAGACCTGCATCCCCTCCATCACCCGCATGACGTAGTTGCGGGTCTCCGAGAACGGAATGCACTCGATAAAGTCGATCGGATCGGTCGAGCCGCCGCGCGGGTCACCGCAGAAGGATGTCCACTGGCTGGGACGTCCGGGTCCGGCGTTGTAGGCGGCGATGGCCATCGGATAGGAGCCGGAGAAGGTTCCGATCATCTCGCCCAGATAGGCTTGGCCGAGCTGCATGTTGTAGTCCGGATCGTCCAGCATGCCCGGCGAATAGGTCATCCCGACCTTGCGGGCGGTCATCGCCGCGGTCGCCGGCATCAGCTGCATCATGCCCCGCGCGCCCACCCCCGATCGCACCATGGGATCGAAGCCGCTTTCCTGGCGGGTGATGCCGAGCGTGAGTGCGGCCTCGGGCGCTCCGGACACCGGGGGCGGGGTGCGGACCGGATAACCGCGGCCGGGCAGGATGAAGCCGCGCTGGGCGGCGGTGCGGACGACCTTCATGGAGGTGTCCTGATCGCCGTAGCCGCGGGCCAGGTCGACCAGCAACGCCTGTTCCTCGCCCGTCGGCAGGACGTCGTCCAGGGCCAGGACGAAGGCGCGGAAGCGGTCCTTGTCGCCCATTTCGTAGAGCAGGCGCGCCGCGCGCACCGAATCGCGCCCCTCGAAGCGGGCGCGGTCGGCCTGGGTGACCGACGGGTCCTGGCCCAGAGTCAGGCGTCCGCCGTCCACCTTCTCGCCGGCCAGCAGGCCGTAGAAGGTGGTGTTGTGCTGCGCGGCGGCCGAATAGAAGCCGTTGGCCTTGGCCTTGTCGCCCGCGGCCTCCGCCGCCCGGCCACGCCAGTAGAGCGCCCGGCCGCGGGTGATCGGCGAGGAGCCGATCTTCTCCAGGCTGGCGAAATGGATATCGGCCTGCTTCGGGTTGCGCAGGCGATTAAGCGCCAGCCAGCCGGCGTAGAACTCCGCGTCCGCCGCGTCGCCGCCCGAGGTCAGGCCGCTGTTGGCCGCGGCGGCGTAGGCGCCCTGGGCGTCGCCGTTGCGCAGGGCGAACAGCACCAGGCGGTAGCGCTCGTCCCAGATCCGGTCGGCCATCTCGGAATGCGGCGCCTCGGTCGGGAAATAGCGCACCTGGGCCAGGGCGAGGTTCTCGAGGTTGCGCTTGCGGTAGAAGGCGGCCCGCTCGAAGGCCAGGCCCGGATGGTTGGCGAACTGCGGGGGCAGGGCGGCGGCCTGGTCGTTGGCGTTGGCGGCGCCCGCGCGATAGGCCATCCGCGCCTGGGCCAAAGCCAGGTGGTCCAGCGGCAGCAGGGGCAGCAGCTCGCGGGCGGCCGGCCCCTGTGCGCCATAGAGCACGACGTCGGCGCGGCGGACGTGGTCCTCGGGCGTCAACACGGCCCCGAACCGGGCTAGCATGGCCCTCTGCGGGGCGACCTCGAAGATCCGGTTGCGCCAGAAGCCGCGGATCAGCTCGGCGGCCTCCTTGGCCTTGCCCGTGGCCTGATAGGCGGACGCCAGGGCCATGGCGCCCTCGGCGGTCTGGGGCTCGCCGCCGCCGAACCATTCGATGATTCGTTGTGGGCTTTGGCCCGAAGTCTCCAGCAACCGCTCGGACGCCTGCAGCCGGCGCTGGCCGCGCGGCCACCCGGCCAGGTCCCGACGAGCCTGGTCGACCTCGAAGAACGACAGCGACTCGGCCGCCGCATCGACCAGGGCCCAGGTGGCGATCTTCTTGGCGATCGGGTCCCCGATCATTCCGATGGCCGAGCGGGCCCCGGTGACGTCGGCCCGCTTGGCGGCGTCCAGGGCGCTGCGCAGGGCCGTGGAATCGGCGTCGGGCAAGGCTCGGCGGTAGGCGGTTTGCGGGGTCTGGGTCAGTTCGATCGGGCGCGGCGGGCCCTCATAGACCTGGTGCGTGGGCGCGGGCTGGGCCTGGGCGACGCTCGTGACGAGGATCGCGGCCGTGGCGGTCAGGAACGCTTTGCGGGCCTTGAAGTGCAAGTCGACGAACTCCGGTCTCATCATAGATATGTTGCGGCGCGGGGGCCGCCCGCCATATTGTCCGGCCAAATCTTGAGGCCGCAATTAATAGGCCCCGCTTTCACGGCTTTTTGCAGACCATGTCAGATCCATTGTTCAAGGGCGTCATGCCAGCGCTGGTGACGCCGTTCCGCGACGGCGCGCTGGACGAGCAGGCATACGTCTCGCTCATCGAGCGCCAGATCGAGGGCGGAGTCCACGGCCTGGTGCCGGTCGGCACCACGGGCGAAACGTCCACCCTCAGCCATGACGAGCACCGCCGCGCGGTCGAGCTGTGCGTCAAGGTCGCGGCCGGCCGCCTTCCGGTGATCGCCGGGGCGGGCTCCAACTCCACCGCCGAAGCCATCGAGCTGGTCCGCCACGCCAAGACTGTCGGCGCCGATGGGGCCCTGGTCGTGACGCCGTACTACAACCGCCCCAGCCAGGAAGGGCTCTACGCCCACTACGCGGCGATCAATGAGGCGGTTCAGCTGCCTGTGCTGATCTACAACGTGCCGAGCCGGACCAGTGTCGACATCAACGAGCCGACCTTGGTCCGGCTTTCGAAGCTGCCGAACATCGTCGGGATCAAGGACGCCACCGGCGACCTGGCCCGGGCCAGTCTCCAACGACTGCATTGCGGCGATGACTGGGTGATGTTGTCCGGTGATGATCCGTCGGCGCTCGGTTACATGGCTCACGGCGGTCATGGCTGCATCTCGGTGACGGCCAATGTCGCGCCCGAGCAGTGCGCCCACTTTTACAACGACGCCATGACGGGCCAGTGGGCCGGCGCGCTGTATGGCCAGGACCGGCTCATTCGGCTGCACAAGGCGCTGTTCACCGACGCCTCGCCGGCGCCCACCAAGTTCGCCCTGGCCCATCTGGGCCTGTGCCTCGAGGACGTGCGCCTGCCCATCGTACCCTGCTCGGAAGCCTCGCGCATCGAGGTCGTCGCCGCCATGCGGGACGCCGGCGTGGTCTGATGGCCGGCAAGCTGATCGCCGAGAACCGCCGCGCGCGGTACGACTATTTCCTGGAGGAGACTTTCGAGGCGGGCATCATGCTGACCGGTTCGGAGGTGAAGTCGCTGCGTCTCGGCCGCGCCAATATCGCGGAGTCCTACGCCTCGGTGGAGGGCAAGGACATCGTGCTGATCAACGCCGACATCCCGCCCTTCGCCCAGGCCAACCGATTCAACCACGAGCCGCGTCGGCATCGGAAGCTGCTGCTGCATAAGAAGCAGCTCGACAAGCTGATCGGCGCCGTCCAGCGGGAGGGCCGCACGCTCATCCCGACCAAGCTCTATTGGAACGAGAAGGGCCTGGCCAAGCTGGAGATCGCGCTGGCCAAGGGCAAGAAGACCCATGACAAGCGCGAAGCGACCGCCGAACGGGACTGGCAGCGCGATAAGGCCCGCCTGATGCGCGACAAGGGCTAGTGGACGTCGAGGCCATCGAACGCGCGACGCTCTCCGCAGTCGCCCCGCGCGCGGTCGCCGAGTTCGATGGCTGGCTGGTCGCCCTCGAACCCGGCACGATCCGGCGCGCCAAGAGCGCGGTCCCCCTGAGCCACGATCCGGCTTACTCGCCCTCGATCCTCGATCGCATCGAGGCCGCCTTCGCCGAGCACGGTCTGGAGCCGGCCTTCCGCCTGGCCGACCTGCCGGGCCTGGCGCCGGTGCGCGCCGAACTCACCCGTCGGGGCTACGGCTTCGAACAGCCAACCCTCGTGAAGGTCGGCTCGGCCGCGGCCATGATCGCCGCCGCCCGCGGCGCGCCCGCCGAGGTCGCCGAGGCGCCCGCCGAGGGCTGGGCGCGGGTGTTCACGGGGGAGGGCTTCGATCCCGCCGACGGCGCCAATCGCGTGGCCGCGCTCACACGCTCTCCGGACGCGGTCTATGGCGGGGTGCGGGACGGCGACCGGACGGTGGCGGTTGGAGTGGCGGCCTTCGGTCACGGCTGGGCCAGCGTGCATGGCATGCGCACCGATTTTTCCCGTCGCGGCCAGGGTCTGGCCGGCCGCGTGTTGGCGGGCCTGGCCGGTGCGGCCCGGGACCGCGGGATCGACCGGGTCTTCCTCCAGGTGGAGGAAGCCAACTTCAAGGCCCGCTCGCTCTATCGTGGATTCGGGTTCAAACCGGCCTGGCGGTATTTTTACTGGAGCCGACCGGCGCGCTGACCGCGGCGCGCCACGCGCTTGGAGGGGAGAAGATCGACCAGGTTCCGAATAGCTCCGACCCGGCGCTTCGCAGGGTCCTGGTGCTCGTGGCGCTCCTGAATTTCGCCTATTTCGGCGTGGAGTTCACCGTAGCGAGCACCATCGGGTCCGTCTCGTTGTTCGCGGACTCGATCGACTTTCTTGAGGACGCTTCGGTCAACCTGCTGATCCTGGCGGC
This sequence comes from Phenylobacterium sp. LH3H17, assembly GCF_024298925.1. NCBI lineage: Bacteria > Pseudomonadati > Pseudomonadota > Alphaproteobacteria > Caulobacterales > Caulobacteraceae > Phenylobacterium > Phenylobacterium sp. LH3H17. Next base: position 2,004,345 of record NZ_CP101283.1, read on the forward strand.
TCTCGGCTGGACGGCACGGCGTCGCGCCTCAGTCGGCATGCTGCTCGCCGCCATGCTCCTTGTGCCCGGGATCGCGACTCTGTGGACGGCATGGGAGAAGTTCAACACCCTTGTCGCGCCCGATCCGATTCCGCTGTCGATCGCCGGACTCGGCGCGCTGGGGGTGAACCTTACCTGCGCCGTCATGCTCGCTCGCCACCGCCATCGGGAAGGCAGCCTGACCAAGGCGGCGTTCCTCTCGGCGCGCAATGACGCGCTTGCAAATGTCGCCATCATCTCCGCGGGCTTCGTCACCGCCCTGGTCTGGCGTTCGGCATGGCCGGACCTGATGGTGGGGCTCGGTATCGCGTTGATGAATGCCGACGCCGCCCGCGAGGTCTGGCAGGCCGCGCGGTCGGAACGTCGGGCTTCGTCCTAAACAACCCCGATGCGCCGACCGTGGACCAGCGCCGCGAGACCTCGCCCAGGGCGACGATGACCTTGAGTCTGGGCAGGGCCTCCAGTCCGGCGGTCAGGAACGCGCGGGCGGACGCCGGGCGCTTCGGGATCAGGAGACATTCAATGGGAAGCGTATGCTGACGGTCGTCCCAACACCTGGCGCCCCCGATCTGACCAGGACCCCTCGAAGTTGGCGCACGAAGATCGCCACATAGTCAGCGCCATGTTTCCCCGGCGTGCTTGTTTGGCCCTGGGCGGGCAGGCCGATTCCGTCGTCGGTCACGCTCAGCTCGCCCTCGTTCCCGATCCGCCGGACGGCAAGGGTGACCAGCCCGACTCCCCCAGGGAAGGCGTGCTTGACCGCGTTGGTGCCCAACTCGTTGACCAGCAGGCCGAAGGGCACGGCGCGCTCTGAATCGATCTCCAGGGCTTCCGCCTCGACGGCTATCCGAATGCCGGAGGTGTCGCCCAGCAGGCTCGCCGACAGGGACTTGGCGATTTCCGTAAGGTACGTGTCCAGGGCGACGGTGTGGCCACGACTGGATTGCGACATCAGGTCATAGAGGTGGGCGATGGCCATGATGCGGTGTTGCATGGCCTGATAGCCTTGCACCCAAGGCGCTGGCGTCCGCCTGATCTCGTTTGCGAGCAAGGCGACGACCACCTGCAGGTTGTTCTTGACCCGGTGCGACACCTCGTTGGTCAGCATGTTGGCGTCGCGCTCGAGTTGCCTGCGCTCGCCAATTTCGGCCTGTAGCTCGACGTTCGCCGAATCCGCGGCCTCGACCAGTTCATGCTGGCGCAGCGCCCCGAGCAGCAGGGCCTGGCTGATCGCCTGCCTGGTCTCGTGAAGGGGCCCTGTCTCGGTCACCTGGATCATGACGCCCGCCGTACGGCCGTCGGCCTTGACCGGCCACAGAGTGTAGGAAAAGAAGAGAGGGCAAGGCGCCGCCTGTTCTTCCGCCGTGTAGCTTGCCGCCGTCCCCGTACTGTAGACGCGATCCAGCAGCGTCAGGCACTCGTCTGTTTGCGGGGCCAATCCGTCGAACGGTCTGCCAATAACCTCATCGTTTGATTTGCCGATCAGGCGGCAAAACGCGGGGTTGGCGTAACGGACGATATGCGTCTCTCCGGAAAGCTCAGTCACGGCCCAAGGCGCATGGTCGAAGGAACTCGAAAGGGCTCCGATCGACTTCACGTTCCCGGTCATAGAGGACGGCATTATTCGACCGCTTTCGGCTCCGGAGGCTTTTCGTCGTCTTGTTGCCTGCGGGGGCCCGTCCGGACTGGGATACCGGTGCTCAAGTGGCTGTAGTCCGTATTCCGGGGTTCGATGATGACGACCCCCTGGTCGTTGATCACATATTCCCGGATATCCTTGCTGTGGTTGCCTCCGCGCATCTTGATCACGACGATCACCTTCCGCAATTGGCCGTCGATCTCCACATAGCGCAGGCGGATGATGTCGTCGGTGAGGAATGACACCGCATAGTGGCTGAACTGAAGGGAGGTGAAGTTGTCCTCCACCTCGACCGTGCTGAGGATCGTGATCCCCGCGCCGGTCAGCGCCCCGATCATTCGGTACAGCGACTCCCGGAAGTCGGCCCGGAAGCTGGGCGCCAGCGCCATCTCGAAGCCCACCAGGGAATCGATGACCACGCGCTTTGCGCCCACTCTCTTGATGGCGTCCAGGATCGCCAGCATGGTCTCGTCAACCGACAGGTCCAGGGGACGAAGGTAGAGGACCTCGAGGTTTCCGGCCTCTTGCGCCAACTTGAGCTTGAGGCCGAACGCGTCCGCCCTGTGGACGTAGCCATCCGGGCGTTCCTCGAAAATCGCCATGATCCCCGGCTCCCCGCGGAGGAGGCCCTCACCGATGAACTGGGTCGCCAGCGCCGATTTGCCCGTCCCCGACGGGCCCGCCACCAGGACGCTGTCGCCTTCCAGAACGCCGCCGCCGAGCATCTTGTCCAGTTCGGGAATACCCATGGAAAGCCGACGGCGTCGCTGGGGTCTGGCCCTGGCAGTTTCGAGCCCGAGCGTGCGTGAGAAGGCTTGGAGGCCATCGTCAGTGATCCGGATGGTGTGCAATCCCGGCACCGAGGCCTGGCCGCGCAACTTCAGGACCTGCAGCTTCCGCACGACGGAATTTCGCTCCGTCACCTGCGATAGCCAGAGGATGCTGTCGACCATGGTGAACAGCGGATTGTCGCGGATCTCGTCGTGGGCGTACTCCCCCACCAGGAACGTCGTGACCTCCGAGTTTACCAGGAACTGGGAGAGGCGGTGGATGAACGCCTGAATCTCCATCTCGCCCGCCTCGCCGGTCGCTCTTCGCGCGAGGCTGCGGAACGAATCGATCACCACGACGCCTGGATTGGCCGCGGTGACCTGAGCCGCGATCTCCTCGAACACCACGGTCAGGTCGTTCTGGAGGGCCGCTTCGGACAGGTTGATGAACCGAAGGTCCCCGCCCACCTTGGAGTCGTCGTAAAATGAGAACTGCTGCTGGTAGCGCAGCATCTTGATGACCGGTTCGCCCAGCACGGTGAAATAGAGCACCGGCCTGGCCTTGGTCGCGTTGGCGAACGCAAGTTGGTGCACCAAAGTGGTCTTGCCGCCCCCCGGCGAGCCCCCGATCAGGTTGAACGAGAACTCCGGGATGCCGCCCCCCAGGATGTCGTCGAGCCCCTGCACCCTGGTGGGAAGCTTCTTGATCGTGACCTTGGGCGGCGTGCGCCTGCCCGCCTTCGGTTGGGCTGACTTGGCCATCTTACTAGGCTTTCTCATTAGTTTGCCGCCTCGCCGAAATCCGCGTCGTCGAACGAGAGCTGCGGCCACATCTGGGTGATCAGGCGCAAGGTCAGAGCCGGACCGATGAAGGCCACCAGCAGTCCGAGCAGTTGGGCCAGGAGGACGATTTCGCCTTCGGAAAATTCGGTGGCGTCAAGTCTCGCTTGGGCGACCGCAAGGCCCCCCAGTTCCCCATCCGCGAGGACCTGCACCTCCGTGAGCCAGGAAGCGTCGGCGGTGGCCAGCAGCAGCGCGCGCGCAAGCAGGGCCTGAAAGCCGCCCCGACCCATCAGCATGGAAAGATGCGGACGCAGTTTGTCGGTGGCGCGAAACGCAGGGGGATGGTCCGCCTCGGCTGACATGTTCCCTGGCGTCTCGAAAGCTATCAGCCGTTTGGCGATACTCCGCATTTCCGGAGCGGCTCTGCTCAAACGCGCCTCTTCAGCTTGATCCGGCTACAATCGGACATTCATCTGCCAACGCAGCGTAGCGGCCACGCACTCTGGCACGCCGGCTCAAGTCCGTCACTGTAATTGACAGTCGGCACAGCGTCGCCCCATCGCTAAGCCATGTGAATGCCCTAGCCGTGGACCAGTTCCCGCGCCCTACGGAACACGGCCTCGAACATCTCAGCCGTCAGCCGGCCGGTGTTCGTGTTGAGCCGCGAGCAGTGATAGCTGTTGAGCACCACATAGGGCCCGGCCTGGAACTCCGTCCCGTGGCCCGGCAGGCCGGCCGAGGCCTTCAGCCCCATAGCCTTCAGCACATTGCGCCGCGAGACGTCGCCCAGGGTGATTATGACCTTGAGCCGGGGCAGGGCTGTGAGGCGCGCGTTCAGGAACGGACGGCAGGTGTTCTCTTCGCTAGTCTCAGGCTTGTTGCCGGGCGGAGCGCAGCGCACCGCGTTGGTGATCATGCAGTCGACCAGCTCGAGCCCGTCATTGGGCTCGGCCTTGTAGACGCCGCGGGCGAAGCCCGTCTTGATCAGGGTCTCGTAGAGCATCCAGCCGGCGCCATCGCCGGTGAACGGCCGGCCGGTGCGGTTGGCCCCCGTGCGGCCGGGCGCCAGGCCCGCCACCAGCAGGCGCGCATGAGGATCGCCGAAGGACGGCGCCGGGCCGTTCCACCAGTCGGGGTTCTGGGCGCGGTTGGCCGCACGATAGGCGACCAGCCGGGGGCAGAGCGGGCAGTCGCGGGGCGGCTCGGCGCCCCAGAGTTCGACCGACACTAGGCTTCGGCGTCGATATCGGCGTCCGCGTCACGGTCGGCCTGGGTGGTGCGGCTTTCCTGGATGAAGCGCGGCAGGCGCGAGGGCCGGCCGATGATGTCGGCCAGGTCGGCCAGATCCACGAAGCTGTCGGCCTGGCGGCGCAGGTCGTCGGACGCCATCGGCGGCTGCGACTTGACGGTGGAGACCACGGTGACCCGCGCGCCCTTGCGCTGCACGGCCTCGACCAGGACCCGGAAGTCGCCATCGCCGGAGAACAGCACCAGATGGTCGGCGTGGCCGGCCATCTCCAGCATGTCGACGGCGATCTCGACGTCCATGTCGCCGCGCCAGCGCTTGCGGCCCTGGGCGTCGGTGTATTCCCGGGCCGGCTTGGTCACCAGGCGGAAGCCGTTGTAGTCCAGCCAGTCCACCAGCGGACGGATCGGAGAGTATTCCTGATCCTCGACAAGGGCGGTGTAATAATAGGCGCGGATCAGGACGCCGCGCTTGCGGAACTCTTCCAGCAGCTTGCGATAGTCGATATCGAAGCCCAGCCCCTTGGCGGCCGAATACAGGTTCGCGCCATCGATGAAGAGCGCAAGCCTGTCGGTGGGGTAGAACGTCATGATTACGGATATCCTGGAAATGGGGCGTTGGGCTTGAAGGCGGACGAGGCGGTCATCATCGCCCTTGGCGGAAATATCGCCGGCGACTTTGGGTCGTCCGAAGCCCTTCTCGAGGCGGCGCTCGCTCGTTTCGCAGAGGCGGGATTGCCTCTGGTGGCCCGGTCGTCCTGGTGGCGCTCCGCCGCCTGGCCGGACCCGAGCCGTCAGGAGTATCGCAACGGCGTCGTGCTTGTCGAGGCTCGGCTAGCCCCTGAACGCGTAATCCGAACATTGTTCAACCTTGAAGCGGCATTCGGGCGCGTCAGGGGTGCGCGAAACGCCGCGCGGACGCTCGATCTCGACCTCATCGCCCACGGCCGGACGGTCTGCGACGACCCGAACCTGACCCTGCCGCATCCACGCGCTCACGAGCGCCTGTTCGTCATGGGGCCGCTGGCCGAGATCGCGCCGGAGTGGCGACACCCGGTGCTGGGTAGGACGGCGGCGGAGCTGGCGGCGGCGGCCACAGTGGGCCTGGACGCAACGCCCCTTGGAGCGCCGGCGCCGAAATCGGGGTGAGGCCGGACGCCACGGCCATGCGGCGTTGCACAATGGGCGCAAAACCTCTATTTTGCGGGGTTCTACCGCTCCTCTGAGGATTCCATGGCCCGCGTCACCGTCGAAGATTGCGTCGAGAAGGTTCCCAACCGCTTCAGCCTGGTGCTGCTGGCGGCCCATCGCGCCCGCGCCATTTCGGCCGGCGCCCAGCTTCTCGTCGACCGCGACAACGACAAGAACCCGGTCGTCTCACTGCGCGAGATCGCCGACGACGTGGTCGACGCCGACGAGCTGCGCGAGAACCTGATCGGGACCCTGCAACGGGTCGACGAGCGTTCGGAAGCCGAGGAAGAGGCCGAAACCCTCGCTCTGCTGGCCGATCCGACCCACATGCAAATGAGCGAGCTGGAACTGGTCCGCGCGCTGCAGAGCGACCGTGACGGCGGCCAGGAGGAGCGGTACTGAGCCTCGAAGGCCCAGAACCCCTCACTCTGAAGGCGGCCACCGCCGCCGACCAAAGGGACGCGCCGTCCAGCAAGCGTCCCAAACTCCTGCGCCAGTACGAGCTGATCGAGAAGGTCCGCTCGTACGACCCGACCGCGGACGAGGCGATCCTCAACCGCGCCTATGTCTATGCCATGCGCATGCACGGCTCGCAGAAGCGCGCCTCCGGCGACCCCTATTTCGCCCACCCCATCGAGGTGGCGGGCATTCTCACCGACTACAGGCTCGACACCTCGACCATCGTCACGGCCCTGCTGCACGATGTGATCGAGGACACCCCGGTCACCCCCGACGACATCAAGGCCCTGTTCGGGGCCGAGATCACCGAGCTGGTCGAGGGGGTCACCAAGCTCACCAAGCTGGAGCTCAACAGCGAGCACACCAAGCAGGCCGAGAACCTGCGCAAGTTCATCCTGGCCATCTCCAAGGACGTCCGCGTCCTGATGGTCAAGCTGGCCGACCGCCTGCACAACATGCGCACGCTCCACTACATCACCAGCCCGGCCAAGCGTGAGCGCATCGCCCGCGAGACCCTGGACATCTATGCCCCCCTGGCCCGGTCCATCGGCTGTCACCGCATCTGTTCGGAGCTGGAGGAGCTGGCCTTCGAGCACCTGAACCCGGTGGCCCGCGACGCCATCGGGCGCCGGCTGGAGAACCTGCGGGTCGAGCAGGGCGGGGCGGTCGCGGTGGTCTCCGGCGAAATCGCCGCCAAGCTGGAGAACGGCGGCATCTCCGCCCGGGTCTTCGGCCGTGAGAAGAACCCCTATTCGATCTGGCGAAAGCTGCAGCGCAAGTCGATCGGCTTCTCCCAGCTCTCAGACATCTACGCCTTCCGGGTGATCGTCGACACCGAGAGCGACTGCTACGCGGCGCTCGGGGTCATCCACCGGGCCTGGCCCAGCGTGCCGGAGCGGTTCAAGGACTTCATCTCCACGCCCAAGCGCAACAACTACCGCTCGCTGCACACGACGGTCGTCGGCCCCAAGGGCATGCGCATCGAGATGCAGATCCGCACCGAGGCCATGGACCGGGTGGCCGAGGATGGGGTGGCGGCGCACTGGCGCTACAAGGACAAGTCTTACGGTTTCGACGCCGAGGCCCAGGCCGACGCCGGGGGCCGCGATCCGCTGCTCAACCTGCGCCACCTGGTCCAGGTCCTGGAGCACGGCGGCGACGTCGAGGAGCTGGTGGAGCACGCCAAGCTCGAAATGTATCTCGACCAGGCCTTCGTCTTCACGCCCAAGGGCAAGCTGGTCAGCCTGCCGCGCGGCGCCATGGCGCTGGACTTCGCCTACGCCGTCCACACCGACGTGGGCGACACCTGCATCGGGGTGAAGATCAACGGTGAGCTGAAGCCGCTGCGGACCATCCTGCAGAACGGCGACGTGGTCGAGGTGGTGCGGGGACCCAAGCCCGTTGTGCCGCCGGACTGGCGCTCGCTGACGGTCACCGGGCGCGCCCGCTCGGCGATCCGCCGCCACATCCGCCAGACGGAGAAGGAAGAGTTCACCCGGCTCGGCCGCGCCACCGTGGACCAGACCTTCGAGAAGGCCGGCAAGGCGCGCAAGGACGTTTCCCTGCGCCCGGCGCTGGAGCGCTTCGCCATCGCCGGCGAAGACGAACTGTTCGAGACGGTCGGGCGCGGGCGGTTATCGCCGACCCAGGTGCTGGACGTGATCTTCCCCGGCCTGAAGGCCGCAGACCGGGAGGCGGCGACCGCCACCACCCGTATCGAGGGCGGGAAGGCCGCCCGGCTCTATGTGCGCGGCGGCGGCCTGACGCCGGGGGTGTCGCTGCACTTCGGCGCCTGCTGCACCCCGGTGCCCGGCGACCGCATCGTCGGCATCATCGAACCGGACGGCACGGGCCTGACCATCCACACCATCGACTGCGCGACCCTGGCCGAATACGAGGACCGCGAAGAGCTGTGGCGCGACCTGCAATGGACGCCCGAGGCCGAGCGCAACACCGTCACCCTGTCGCGGCTGACCGCCACCATCCACAATGCGCCCGGCGTGCTGGGCCAGGCCTGCACGGTGATCGGCGAGGCCGGCGGCAATATCGTCAACCTGCGCATGCACCGTCGCCAGGCGGACTTCTTCGACGTGGATTTCGATATCGAGGTCAAGGACGCCAAGCACCTGACCCACATCGCCGCGGCCCTGCGGGCCAACCCGTCCATCGAGACGGTGGATCGGGCTAAGGGCTAGGTCCAGATACAGCGAAGCCCGGGGGTCGCTCCGAGGTGAATCGGGGAAATCCTCCGGGCTTCTTGTCCGATCCGTTTTCCGTTTCATTGGAAGCCAGGTCGGGCGTGGTTGTCGGCTTTCGCGTTCAACCAAATGATCAACAGGCGCCCCGGGCTTTGGTTCCCGGAGATTCGAAAAAAATTCGCGCGGCCTGACACGGCGCAGATTCTCACATCAGATGGGCCGATGAGAACTCTCGCCACCCTCTCGCTCACCGCCATCCTGCTCGCCGGCTGCGCCACCCCGCCCGGGCCCCCGGCGTATGATCTGCTGATCCGCGACGCCGAGATCTATGACGGCTCGGGCGGCGCGCCCTTCCGGGGCGAGGTGGCGGTCACGGGCGACCGCATCGCCTATGTCGGGCGCCGCGCGCCCGGCGCCGGCAAGGCCGTGATCGACGCGGGCGGCAAGGCGGTCTCGCCCGGCTTCGTCAACATGCTTTCCTGGGCCACCGAGAGCCTGATCGTCGATGGGCGAGGCCTGTCGGACCTGAAGCAGGGCGTGACCCTGGAGGTGATGGGCGAGGGGACTTCCATGGGCCCGCTGTCGCCGGAGATGAAGCGGCTGGAGGTCCAGCGGATGGGGGACATCAAGTATCCCATCGAATGGACCACCCTCGACGAGTACCTGACCTACCTCGAGCGGCGGGGGATCTCGGTCAATGTCGCCTCCTTCATCGGCGCGGCCAGCGCGCGCCAGCATGTGCTGGGGGAGGGCGATGTCGATCCGACCCCGGAGCAGCTCCTGGCCATGCGCAAGCTGGTGGTCGACGCCATGGAGGACGGGGCGCTGGGGGTCGGCTCGTCGCTGATCTACGCCCCGGCCAGCTATGCCGAGACCCCGGAGCTCACGGCGCTCGCCACCGAGGCCGGTCGCTGCGGCGGCATCTATATCAGCCACATGCGCTCGGAGGCCGACCGCTTGCTGGAGGCCATCGACGAGCTGATCGAGATCTCGCGGCTCTCGGGCGCGCCGGCCGAGATCTATCACCTGAAGGCCGCGGGCCGCGCCAACTGGCCCAAGATCGAGGCCGCCATCGCCCGTATCGAGGCCGCTCGGGCCAGGGGCCAGCGGATCACCGCCGACATGTACACCTACACAGCCGGCTCCACCGGCCTGGACGCCGCCATGCCGCCCTGGGTGCAGGCGGGCGGGGTGGAGGCCTGGATCGGCCGCATGAAGGACCCGGCGACGCGAGCAAAGGTCCTGGCCGAGATGCGCCAGGAGACGCCGGCCTTCGAGAACCTCTATCGCCACGCCGGACCCGAGGGGACCCTGCTGGTCGGGTTCAAGAACCCGGCGCTGAAGGGCCTGACCGGCAAGACCCTGGCCGACGTCGCCAAGGCGCGCGGCGTCTCGCCGGAGGACGCCGCCATCGACCTGGTCATCGAGGACGGCAGCCGCGTCCAGGTGGTCTATTTCCTGATGTCGGAGGAGAACGTGAGGCGCCAGACGGCCTTGCCGTGGATGAGCTTCGGCTCCGACGCCTCGGCCCAGGCGCCGGAGGGGGTGTTCATGAAATCCAGCACCCACCCCCGCGCCTACGGCAACTTCGCCCGCCTGCTGGGCAAGTACGTGCGCGAAGAGAAGGCCACGAGCCTGCCGAGCGCCATCCACCGACTCTCGGCCCTGCCGGCCAGGAACCTGGGTCTCAAGGATCGCGGCCTGCTGAAGGCCGGCTATTTCGCCGACGTCGTGGTGTTCGATCCGGCCACGGTCGGCGACAAGGGGACCTATGAGGCGCCCAAGCAGTTCGCGACGGGGGTGAGCCACGTCGTCGTCAATGGCGCGGTTGTCCTGTCCGACGGCGAGCCCACCGGCGCCAAGGCCGGCAAGGTCGTTCGCGGCCGCGCCTGGAAGGGCTGGGCGGACGGCGGCTGCCGCCCCACCGCCAAGGACTGGAGCTGGGCGTGGTGAGACGTCAGGTCCGCGGCGCGGCCGGTTGTCGGCGATGGCGTCGGGGGTCTCGGCGACCAGCCGGTCTGCGGTCCCCAGGCGAATTGGTCGATGACAGCTTGGCAGGGGTTCGGTAATCCGCACGCCAGGAGGCCCAGCATGAACACCCAAGACGTCCTCGAGGAATTCCGCGGCGCTGGCGCGCTCCGCGAAGGCCACTTCATCCTGGCCTCGGGGCGTCACAGCCCGATGTTCCTGCAGAAGAACCTGGTCTTCCAGTATCCCGAGCGCACCGCGCGGCTGTGCAAGGCGCTGGCGGAGAAGATCGTCGCGCAGTTCGGCAAGCCTGACGTGATCGTGGCTCCGGCGGTCGGCGCGATCATCCCGGGATATGAGGTCGCCCGCTGGCTGGGCGTGCCGTCGATCTATGTCGAGCGCGAGGACGGCAAGTTCAAACTCCGCCGCGCCTTCACGATCGCGCCGGGCGCCAAGGTCGTGGTGGTGGAGGACGTGATCACCACGGGCGGCTCGTTCCGCGAAGCCGTCGAGCCTATCGAGGCCGCTGGCGGCAAGGTGCTGTGCTGCGCCTGCATCGTCGATCGGTCCGGCGGCAAGGCCGATGTGGGCTGGCCGCTGGTGGCCCTGGCCACCATCGACGTGCCGTCCTACGCCGCGGGCGAGCTTCCGCCCGAACTGGCGGCCCTCCCAGCCGAGGAGCCGGGCAGCAAGAGGCTGCGCGCATGAGCCGCTTGCGCCTGGGGGTGAACATCGACCACGTGGCGACCATCCGCAACGCCCGGGGCGGAAGTTATCCAGATCCGATGCGGGCGGCCGAACTGGCCATGGCGGCCGGCGCCGACGGGATCACAGCTCACCTGCGGGAGGACCGCCGGCACATTTCGGACGCCGATATCGAGGCCCTGGCGGTGATCACCCGGAAGCGAGGCCGGCCGCTGAACTTTGAGATGGCGGTGACGGCGGAGATGGAGGCCATCGCGCTCGCCCACCTGCCGCACGCCGCCTGCCTGGTGCCCGAGCGCCGCGAGGAGCGCACCACCGAGGGCGGCCTGGACGTGGCCGGCGGCCACAACGCCATCGCCCCGGTCGTGCGCCGCCTGGTCGATGCCGGCATCCGCGTCTCCTGCTTCATCGACGCCGATCCGATCCAGGCCCAGGCCTCAAAGGACATCGGCGCCCAGGTGATCGAGCTGCACACCGGCGCCTATTGCGACGCGGTGCGTGAACGGACCGGCGAGGCGGAGCGGCTGCTGGCGAACCTGCGGAACACCGCGGCCGAGGCCGGACGCCTGGGGCTTGAAGTCCACGCCGGTCACGGGATCGACTACGAGACGGTCAAGCCGATCGCCACCATTCCGGACCTGGCCGAACTGAACATCGGCCATTTCCTGATCGGCGAAGCCATCTTCGTCGGTTTGGTCCCAGCGATCCAGCGGATGCGCGCCTTGATGGATCAGGCCCGAGCCAATTCCGAAGCGGAATTGGCTCAAGGGATTTCAAGATGAGAGCATTTTCTTCGCCGAACCGGCGGCCGCTTCGGCGGAAAATGCTCTTGGCGGAGCGGGCCGCGTGATCATCGGCATGGGTTCGGACCTGTCCGACATCCGCCGGGTCGCCAAGACCCTGGAGCGGCACGGCGAGCGGTTCACCAATCGCGTCTTCACCGAGATCGAGCGCAGCCGATCCGAGCGCAAGCCCGATCGCGCCGCGAGCTACGCCAAGCGCTTCGCCGCCAAGGAGGCCTGCGCCAAGGCGCTGGGCACCGGGATGCGGCGCGGGGTGTTCTGGCGCGACATGGGGGTGGTCAACCTGCGCTCGGGCCAGCCGACCATGGCGCTCACCGGCGGGGCCCTGGCCCGGCTCAGCCAGATCATGCCGCCGGGCCATCACGCGGCCATCCACCTGTCGCTGACCGACGAGCATCCCTACGCCCAGGCCTTCGTGATCATCGAGGCCTTGCCGGACTAGCAAAAAAAGCGCCCACCCCGGCGAACCGGGATGGGCGAGGTGAGGGCTTGGGCACGTTGGAAGGCTTGGAGGAGCCCGGGACTTCAGGCGGTCATTTGCCTGGGATCGTAGAAGAAGGTTTCGCGGGCGATCTTGTCGCCGCGCCAGGTTTGCCAGGCGACCTCTTCGATGATGCGCGAGGGGCCCTCCTTGGGAAAAAACTCGAAGCGCCAGCGGATCGCCACCTGGTCGCCGTCCACCAGGACCGGCGCCTTCAGTTCGGTCGTCACCCGCTCGACCCGGGCCAGAACCTTGGCCTCGCTGGCCATCAGCACGTCTCGGCCGACCCGAGGCGGGTCGTTGTTCTCCTGCATGGAGGCGTCGTCGGTATAGTAGCGCTCGATGGCGCCCACATGGTCGCCGCTGATCACGTGGGCGACGAAGGCGTCGAGGGTTTCTTGGCTGGGCATGGGCTTCCTCAGGCGTGGCTGTCTTCGGGATGGCGGGAGACCAGCCGGGCCAGGTCGCGGAAGGCCGAGCCGCTGCGCAGGGCGTAGTCAAAGCTTCCGCTGGCCCGGACCTCGTCCAGCACCGCGCCGGCCTGGGCGTAGGTGGCGGCCATCAGGCTGCCGCCCATGGAGATCCGGCGGACCCCCGCGTTGGCGAGTTCGCGGAAGGACGCCGTGGCGACCTTCTGCGCGGCCATCAGATTGACCGGGCCATCGATGGCGGTGACCAGGGACTTGCCGGTCTCAAGGTCGCTGGGCACCGGCACGAAGACGCAGGTCGCCCCGGCCTGCAGATACATATTGCCCCGCACCACCGCCTCGGAGAAGGCCGCCGCCGGGTCCGCGGACTGGTGGTAGTAGGGATCGGTGCGAGCGTTGACGACGAAGTCGGGGAGGCCCGCGGCCTTGGCCGCCTGCACCGCCGCGGCGATCCGCTCGGCGGCGCGCACGGCGGGGGCGAGGCCGCGGGTCAGGGGATCGGTGTCCTCGAGATTGCAGCCGACAAGGCCCGCCTCGATCGCCATGCGCACGGTTTCGGCGACATCACTGGGGGAGGGGCCGTAGCCGGCCTCCAGGTCGGCGGTGACCGGGATCGGCACCCGGCGGGCGATGGCGCCGCTGGCGGCCAGCATCCGGTCGCGGCCGATCTCCTCGCCGTCCAGCACCCCGTGCGCCAGCGCCACCGCCAACGAACTGGTGCCAACAGCCGGGAAGCCGGCCTCATGGCAGAGCAGGGCGCTCGGGATGTCCCAGGCGTTCGGAAGCACGAAACATCCCGAGCGGTGCAGGGCCGCGAAGCGGGCGGCCTTCTCGATCTGCGTTGGCGAAACCATGGCTGGTACCTGAGGAGTTACATAAACCGACCCGAAGTCGGTATTTACCGACCGAGCGGCGGTATGTCAATTGGCGGGTGATGGTTCCGCTGTTAGGTTGAGGCCATGGCGAAACAGGCTGAGCGACGCACCGCCACCCGCGCGGCCATCTTGGGGGCCGCGACCGACCTGTTCGGAACCCAGGGCTTCGCCGCCACCTCGGTCGATCAGATCGCCGCCGCCGCCGGCGTGGCCAAGGGCGCGGTCTATCATCACTTCCCGACCAAGGAGGCGGTGTTCGAGGCGGTCTTCGAGGAGGCTTCCGAGATCCTGGCGCGGGATGTGATGACCGCCTCTCGGGACGCCCGCGACGTGCTGGCCTCCATCGGTCTCGGCACGGCGGCCTATTTCGAGGCCTGCTCCGAGGGCCCCAACGGCAGGATCATCCTGGGCGATGGACCCAAGGTCCTGGGCTGGGAGCGTTGGCGCGAGATCGACAGCCGCTATTTCGGAGCCTTGATCCCGCGCGCCCTGGGCATCGCCATGGACCAGGGGACCATCGCCCGACAGCCGGTGGAACCTTTGGGCCGCCTGCTGCTGGGTGCGGTCACAGAGGCCGCGGTGGCCGGCGCTCATGGTGGCGATCCTCGCGCCTATGTTGCGGCGCTCAGGACCCTGCTGGAAGGGCTGCGCGTGCGGCCTTAGGGGGCGAGCGGTCGAAACCTTCTCGAAAAAATCGAACGCCCCTGTCGATCCCGTCGCCGCTCGCTCGTCGTTTGGGCAAGGACGCGTGTGCGGCCTCAATCAAGCAAAGGAGAGCGACGATGCGTGTCATGGTTATGGTCAAGGCGACGAAGGACAGCGAAGCGGGGATCATGCCCTCGACCGAGCTGCTCGAAGCCATGGGCAGGTACAACGAAGAGCTGGTCAACGCCGGCGTCATGCTCGCCGGCGATGGTCTGCATCCTTCGGCGAAGGGCAAGCGCGTGGCCTTCGACGGCCCCGGCCGCACGGTCATCGATGGCCCCTTCGCAGAGACCCGCGAGTTGGTCGCCGGATTCTGGATCTGGGAAGTCAAGGACATGGCCGAGGCCGTCGAGTGGGTGAAGCGCTGCCCCAACCCGATGATGGGTCCCAGTGAGATCGAGATCCGCCCGCTGTTCGAGGCCGCGGACTTCGGCGACGCCATGACGCCGGAGGTCGCCGAACGGCAGGACAGGCTGCGCGAGAAGCTGGCCGACCGCTGAGACCGGGCGAGACTTGCCTTGCCGCTCGGCGTTTCCCTAAGCTGGAGAGGTGGCGGCGAGCGAGACCCATCAGGCGATCGAGACGGTCTTCCGGATCGAACGGGCCAGGCTTATCGCGGGCCTGGCCCGGATGGTGCGCGACGTGGGCCAGGCCGAGGAGCTGGCCCAGGACGCCCTGGTCATCGCGCTGTCGGAGTGGCCGAAGACCGGGGTCCCGAATAATCCCGGCGCCTGGCTGATGGCCGCCGCGAAGCGCCGGGCCATCGACGGGTTTCGCCGCAACGAGATGCTCGCGCGCAAGCACGCCGAGATCGGCCGGGACCTGGAGGACGAAGGCGCGGTCGGCGTCGAAGACATCGAAGCGACCATGGACGACGAGATCGGCGATGAGCTTCTGAGCCTGATGTTCACCGCCTGCCATCCGGTCTTGTCCACCGAGGCGCTGGTGGCCCTGACCCTGCGGCTGATCGGTGGACTGACCACCGACGAGATCGCCCGCGCCTTCCTCTCCAACGAGGCGACCATCGCCCAGCGCATCGTCCGCGCAAAGCGCACGCTCGGCGCTTCGGGCCTGGCGTTCGAGACGCCTCGGGCCAAGGCGCGGGAAGCGCGCCTGGCGTCGGTGCTGGAGGTCATCTTCCTGGTCTTCAACGAGGGCTATTTCGCCACGGCCGGCGAGGACCTGATCCGCCCGGCCCTTTGCGCAGAGGCCCAGCGGCTGGGCCGCATCCTGGTTCGGCTGGCGCCTGACGAACCCGAGGTCTTCGGACTGCTGGCGCTGATGGAGATCCAGGCCTCGCGGCTGGCCTCTCGTACGGCGGCCGACGGCGCTCCGATCCCACTCACCGAGCAGAATCGCGCCCGCTGGGACCAGATGTTGATCCGCCGCGGCCTGGCCGCCCTGGAGCGCGCCGAGGCCCTGGGCGGCGCCGACGGTCCCTATGCCCTGCAGGCCGCGCTGGCGGCCTGCCACGCGCGGGCGCGCAGGGCGGAGGACACCGACTGGAAGCGCATGGCGGCGCTCTACGACAGGCTCAGCGGGGTCATGCCTTCGCCGGTGGTCGATCTCAATCGGGCCGTGGCCTACAGCATGGCCTTCGGGCCCGAGGCCGGCCTGGTCCTCGTCGACCGGATCGAGGCCGCCGCCCTGCGCAGCTATGCGCCCTTGCCGGCGGCCAAGGGCGATTTCCTGTTTCGGGCCGGCCGGTTGGCCGAGGCCAGGGAGCAGTTCGAGCGGGCCGCTGGTTTCAGCCGCAACGCGCGGGAGAAGGCGTTCCTGCTGGGTCGGGCGGCGGAATGCGGCGGTTAGGCTCGCGCTAGGCGCCGCTCCATGGCCGGCCAGAAGATGTTGAGCGCCAGGCCGCTCATCACCAGGCCCGCGGCCAGCAGCTTCCAGTCGGGGAGGGACTCGCCCAGCCAGAGGGCCGAGGCGCCCATGCCGAACACCGGCACGAGCATGGCCATCGGCGTGATGGTCGCCGCTGGGTGGCGCGAGAGCAGCCAGCCCCAGGCGGCGTAGCCGAACAGGGTGTTGCCCACCGACTGCCAGATCACCGCGCCCCAGGTGGCGGCGTCGGCCGCCCGCACGCCCTGGATCATGGCGGTGGGACCCTCGAACACCAGGGCCAGGACCAGCAGGGGCGGCAGGGAGAACAGGCTGGCCCAGACCACGTAGGCCAGCATGTTCACCTGGCCCGCGGCCTTGGAGAAGGCGTTGCCGCCCGCCCAGCTGGCCGCGGCCAGCAGCACCAGGCCCAGGCCCAGCGGGGTCACGCTGGCGTCGGTATGGGCGACGATGACCAGCAAGCCGATTGCGGCGAGGGCCAGGGCGGCGATCTGGAAGGTCCGGATGCGCTCCTTGGCGATCCACATGGCCAGGCCGATGGTGAAGAACACCTGGGTCTGGACCACCAGCGAGGCCAGGCCCGGTGAGATGTGGCCGTTGATGGCGATGTAGAGCAGGCCGAACTGACCCGCCCCGATCAGCACCCCATAGGCCGCCAGGTTGCGCCACGGCACGTCCGGCTTCTTCAGGAAGAGCACCGCCGGGAGCAGGGCGAAGGTGAAGCGCAGCAGCGCGAAGGTCAGGGGCGGCAGGTGGTCAAGGCCGATGCGGATGACCACGAAATTGGTGCCCCACACCGCGACCACGGCCACGGCGAGCAGGACATGCAACCAGGGCAGGGCGGGGCGCGTCATGCGGCGACTAGATAGGGCATCGCGGCTTGGCCGCAATGGTCCGCCTTGGCGCGCCGGGCCAGACCACTTCGGCCGGCTCTGTCCTGCAATCGCCGGCTGCGTCGAAATGCGGAGGTCACGTGACACAGAGTTCACGGGGCTCTGGCTTGCTCCTTGCGTAAGCAGCGTCTAGCTAGGCTCACTGTCCGAAGCTCGGACATCTGTCAGGACGTTGTTGATGACCGAACAGGCGCAGACCGCCGCGGCCCCGGAAAAATCCGGCGCGGTGAACGAGTTCGTGGAGATCGTGAAAACGGTCGCCTACGCGCTGCTGATCGCGCTGTTCCTGCGCGTGCTGTTCTTCCAGCCCTTCACGATTCCGTCGGCCTCGATGGAGCCAACCCTGCTGGAAGGCGACTACATCATCGTCTCGAAGTTCTCGTACGGCTATTCGCGGCACTCGATTCCGTTCAGCCCGCCGGTGTTCACCGGCCGGATCATGGAGCGCGCGCCGCAGCGGGGCGACATCGTCGTCTTCAAGCTGCCGCGCGACGGCCGCACCGACTACATCAAGCGCCTGGTCGGCCTGCCGGGCGACCGCATCCAGATGCGCGACGGCAAGCTCTATCTGAACGAGAAGCTGGTGCCGAGCGAGGGCCTGCCTCCGGTGATGATCGACTCGGGCTACGGCTTCACCCGCAGCGTCGAGCGCTTCAAGGAGACCTTCCCGAACGGCAAGACGTTCGTGACCTACGACTTCGGTCCGGACGGCGAGGTCGACAAGACCGACGTCTTCGTGGTGCCGGAAGGCCACTACTTCTTCATGGGCGACAACCGCGACAACTCGCTGGACAGCCGCGTGCCGGCCGAGATCGGCGTGGGCTTCGTGCCCGCCGAGAACCTGGTGGGCAAGGCCCAGATCATCATGCTGTCCTGGGACAAGGAAGCCTCGATCTTCAAGCCGTGGACCTGGTTCCTTGACGCTCGACCCAGCCGGTTCTTCCAAGTCCTCAAGTGAATAGACGCAAGGCCGCGGTCGCCGAACTCGAAGGCCGCATCGGCCACGTCTTCCACGATCGCGAGCTCCTGGAACGGGCGCTCACCCACGCCAGCGTCGGCGACGGTGCGACCAAGGTCCGGCATTACGAGCGGCTGGAGTTCCTGGGCGACCGGGTGCTGAACCTGCTGGCCGCGGAACGCCTGATGGCGCTCGACGTGGAGGCCCGCGAGGGCGAGATGAGCCGGCTGATGGCCGCGCTGGTGAACTATCACGCCTGCGCCCGGGTCGCCCGCCGGATCGGCCTGGCCGAGGCCCTGCGCCTGGCCCCTAGCGCCAGCAAGATCGGCGCGCGCGAGAACGACACGGTCCTCGGCGACGCCTGCGAGGCCCTGATGGGCGCGCTCTATGTGGAGGGCGGCCTGGATCTGGCGCGGACCTTCTTCCTGGAGTTCTGGTCCGAGGAGTTCAGCCGGCTGGACGAGCCGCGCATCAAGGACCCCAAGACCCAGCTTCAGGAATGGGCCCAGGCGCGCGGCATGCCCCTTCCGGCCTATAAGGTGGTAAACCGCACCGGACCCGACCACGCGCCCTCCTTCACCGTCTCGGTGAGCGTGGGCGAGCACGAACCCGAACTGGCCGACGGCCGGTCGCGCCAGGAAGCGGAGAAAGCCGCGGCCATGGCCATGTTGTTGAAACGAGAAGGCACTTAATGACCACCCGCGCCGGCTTCGCCGCGATCATCGGCGCCCCCAATGCGGGCAAGTCGACCCTGACCAATCGCCTGGTGGGGGCCAAGGTCTCGATCGTCACCCAGAAGGTCCAGACCACGCGCTTTCCCGTGCGCGGGGTGGCCATGGCCGGCGAGGCCCAGATCATCCTGGTCGACACCCCCGGCATCTTCGCGCCGCGCCGCCGGCTGGACCGGGCCATGGTCCGCTCGGCCTGGGGCGGGGCGCAGGAGGCCGACTGCATCGTCCACCTCGTCGACTCCGTGGCCGAGCTGGCCGCCGCTGAGCCGGGCGCCAAGTCGGCCGACAAGCGATCGGCCATCGACGTGGAAACCATCGTCGAGGGCCTGAAGGCCGCCGGCAAGAAGGCCATACTGGCGCTCAACAAGATCGACGGCATGCGCCGCGACCGCCTGCTGGGCCTGTCTCAGCGCCTGTTCGACACCGGCGTCTATTCAGAGGTCTTCATGATCTCGGCGGCCGACGGCCAAGGGGTCGACGACCTGAAGGCGCGGCTGGCCGAGCTGATGCCCGAGGGCCACTGGCTCTATCCGGAGGAGCAGACCGCCGACCTGCCGGCCCGCCTGCTGGCCGCCGAGATCACCCGCGAGAAGCTGTTCCTGCGGGTCCACGAGGAACTACCCTATGCGGCGGCGGTCGAGACCACCGCCTTCGAAGAGCGCAAGGACGGCTCGGTCCGCATCGAGCAGCAGATCTATGTGGAGCGCGAGAGCCAGCGCCCGATCATCCTGGGCAAGAACGGCCAGACCCTGAAGTGGATCGGCCAAAAGTCCCGCGAGGAGCTGATCGAACTGCTGGACCGGCCGGTCCACCTGTTCATCCACGTAAAGGTCGATGAGCGCTGGGCCGACAAGCGGGAGTTCTACGGCGACGTGGGCCTGGATTTCGACGCCTAGGCCCCATAGGTGAGCCCGATGACCGATGTCACCGCCTATTTCGCCCGCATCGGCTATGACGGCCCGCGCGAACCCACGCTGGCTGTCCTGCGCAGCCTGCTGGAGCTGCACCCGGCCTCGATCCCCTTCGAGGCCGTCGATGTCCTGCTCGACCGGGGTGTCGACCTGGCCCCACAGGCCGTCGACGCCAAGCTGATCGGCGCCGGGCGCGGCGGCTATTGCTACGAACAGAACAGTCTCTTCAAGCGGGTGCTGATCGAGCTCGGCTTCCAGGTTGAGGGCCTGATCGCGCGGGTCCGGTGGCAGCAGCCGCTTGACGCTCCCCTGCGCCAGCGTACCCACATGGTGCTGCGCGTGACGATCGAGAGCGAAGCCTGGCTCTGCGATGTCGGTTTCGGCAGCTGCGTGCCGACCGCCCCCTTGAGGTTCGCCGAGCGCGGACCACAGCCGACGGCGCACGAGACTTACCGGCTGTCCCAGGTCGGCGACGACATCCTGATGGAGGCCCAGCTCGGCGAGGACTGGGCGCCGGTCTACCAGATCCCGCCGGATATCCAGCTCGATCAGGATTACGAGCTCAACAACTGGTTCTCCTCCACCCATCCCAGCTCGCATTTCCGCCATCTGTTGATCGTCTGCAAGACCACGCCGCAGGCGCGCTACATCCTGCGCGACAGCCGCCTGACCGTGCGAACCAACGACGGGGCGATGGAGCGCCGCGACTTGAGCCTGGACGAACTCGAGGCCGAGCTGGCCTCGACCTTCGGCCTGCCGGTGGCGGCCGACTGGCGACCCGTGCTGGCGCGCGCCGTCGCTGCGGCCGCCCCCTGATGGAGTTCGAGGACGACGCCTATGTCCTCTCGGCCCGCGCGCATGGCGAGACCGGGGCCATCGTCGAACTGTTGACCGCGCGGCACGGCAAGTACGCCGCCCATGTGGCTGGCGGGGCCTCGCGGCGGATGAAGCCCTTCCTGCAGGCCGGGGCGCGGGTGATCCTGCAATACCGCTCGCGGATGTCCGACCAGCTCGGCTCGGCGGCCCTCGAGCCGGTGGGCGAGGGGCCTTCGGCGCTGTTCGACGATCCCCTGGCGCTCGCGGGTCTCTCGGCGGCCGCCGCCGTGGCCGCCGCGGCCCTGCCGGAGCGCGAGCCCCATCCCGGCGCCTTCCTGGCCTTCGAGGCCCTGACTCAGTCGCTCCTCGCGCCCGACATCTGGCCGGCGATCTTCGTGCGTTTCGAGGCCGGCCTGCTGCAGGACCTTGGTTTTGGGCTGGACCTTTCCAAGTGCGCGTCCACCGGGGCGGTGGACGACCTGATCTATGTGAGCCCGCGCACCGGTCGGGCCGTCAGCCGCACGGCGGGGGAGCCCTATAAGGACCGCTTGCTGGCCCTGCCGCCCTTCATGCTCTCGTCCCAGGGCGGCTTGGCCGAGGGCGACGTGCGCGCCGGCCTCGACCTGACGGCCCACTTCCTGGAGCTGTTCGTGTTCGGTCCGCTGAACCGGCCGCTGCCGCCGGCCCGCGTCTGGCTGGTGGACCGGCTGAACGAAGCCGACCGGCTGTAACTCAACGGCTGCCATCCAGCCTGGGGCGAAGCGGAAGGCCGGGACCCATACGATCCGATCTCTCCGGAGGAATCGGCGACCATGGGAAACCGGCTGTGGAGAGTCTTTCCGTCGCGGCGACGATTGGCCCGGCGACCGCTAGAACAGGACGAGCATCCAGGTTCGATTCGGCATGACAGTTCAGACCCAACCGCCCGGCGACGGCCCGCGCGTCATCGACGAGCCCCTGACGGAGGCCCTGTCGCGGCGCTATCTCGCCTACGCCCTCTCCGTCATCACCGACCGGGCGCTGCCCGACGTGCGCGATGGCCTGAAGCCTGTTCAGCGGCGCGTGCTCTACGCCATGCGCGAGATGCGCCTCAATCCCGAGAACGCGGCCCGCAAGTGCGCCAAGGTCGTCGGCGAGGTGATGGGCGGCTATCACCCGCACGGGGACCAGTCGATCTACGACACCCTGGTGCGCATGGCCCAGGACTTCTCCCAGCGCTATCCGCTGGTCGACGGCCAGGGCAACTTCGGCAATATCGACGGCGATAACCCCGCCGCCATGCGCTACACCGAGGCCAAGCTGACGGCCGCGGCCATGCTGCTGCTGGACGGCATCGACGAGGACGCCGTCGACTTCAAGCCCACCTATGACAGCCAGGACGAAGAGCCCGTCGTCCTGCCCACCGGCTTTCCCAATCTGCTGGCAAACGGCTCCAGCGGCATCGCCGTGGGCATGGCCACCTCGATCCCGCCGCACAACGCCGCCGAGCTGATCGACGCCTGCCTGCTGCTGCTGGACAGTCCCGATGCCTCCACCGAGCAGCTGGCCGAACACGTCCTTGGGCCGGACTTCCCCACCGGTGGAGTCATCGTCGAGTCCAAGGCCTCGATGATCGAGACCTACGCCACCGGCCGGGGCGGGGTCCGGGTCCGCGCACTCTGGGAAAAGGAGGACGGCGGTCGCGGGACCTACCAGATCGTCATCACCGAGATTCCCTACCAGGTGAAGAAGGCCGACCTGGTCGAGCAGCTGGCCGAGTTGATCGAGAACAAGAAGGCGCCGCTGCTGGGCGACGTGCGCGACGAGAGCGCCGAGGACGTGCGCCTGGTGCTCGAGCCCAAGAGCCGCAATGTCGAGCCCGAGGTGCTGATGGAGAGCCTGTTCAAGCTCTCGGCGCTCGAAACCCGCTTTCCGGTGAATATGAACGTGCTGGACGCCCGGGGCTCTCCCGGCGTCATGGGCCTGCGCCAGGCCCTGCAGGCCTTCCTCGACCACCGCCGCGAGGTGTTGGTGCGCCGCGCCCGGCACCGCCTGGGCAAGATCGAAGCCCGGCTTCACATCCTCGACGGCCTGCTGATCGCCTACCTCAACCTCGACGAGGTGATCCGCATCGTCCGTTACGAGGACGACCCGAAGGCCAAGCTGATCGAGGCCTTCGCGCTCAGCGAGCTGCAGGCCGACGCCATCCTCAACACCCGCCTGCGCCAGTTGGCCAAGCTGGAGGAGATGGAGCTGCGGCGCGAACATGCCGAACTGGCCGAGGAGCGCGACGGCCTGGTCACCATGCTGGCCTCCGACAGGCAGCAATGGAAGCTGGTGGGCGTGGGCCTGAAGGCGGTGCGCAAGGTCCTGGGGCCCGACACCGAGCTCGGCCGCCGCCGCTCGATCTTCGCCGACGCGCCCACCGTCGACGCGGACGCGGCCATCGAGGCGATGATCGTGCGCGAGCCGATCACCGTGATCCTGTCCGATCGCGGCTGGATCCGCGCCGCCAAGGGCAAGGTCGAGGACCCCTCGGAGCTCAAGTACAAGGAGGGCGACAAGCACGGCTTCGTGGTCCCCGCCGAGACCACCGACAAGCTGCTGATCTTCGCCTCCGACGGCCGGTTCTTCACCATCCCCTGCGACAAGCTCCCGTCCGCGCGAGGCCACGGCGAGCCCCTGCGGCTCATGCTGGACCTGGACGACAAGACCGCCATCGTCGACGTCTTCCCGCATCGGCCGGGGACCAAGCGGATCATCGCCTCGAAGGAGGGCTACGGTTTCGTCCTGCCCGAGGAGGAGGCGATCTCCTTCCGACGCGCCGGCAAGCAGGTGCTGAACGCCGGCGCCAAGGGAGCGGCCTTCGCCCTGCGGGCCACGGGCGACCACCTGGGGGTCATCGGCGACAACGGCAAGATCCTGATCTTCCCCATGGCCGAGCTGCCGGAAATGCCCCGGGGCAAGGGCGTCAAGCTTCAGTCCTACCGCGAGGGCGGATTGCGAGACGCCATCGTGTTCAAGGCCGAGGAGGGGGCGACCTGGATCGACACCGCCGGGCGCACCCGGGTCTGGGGCGAGTGGCGCGACTGGCTGGCCAAGCGGGCGGCCGCTGGCAAGCTGGCGCCCAAGGGCTTCCCGACCAGCAAGCGTTTCAAGCCGAAATAGGGGCAGCCGCTCGCAGGAAGTCCGCGATCTCGCGGTCGTTCCTCAGGCGGACGACCGGCGCATGCGGGCCGTGCTCGATACGCGCGGTCTCGATGCGCGGGCGATTGATGCGGTCGAAGCTCCGGATGAACCGAAGCACCTTGAGAAGGTCGCGCGGCCGGTGGTGCTCGCCGGGCTGAAGCAGGCGCGTCGTTGCGCGCCAGGCGCAGGACGGCCCGGATCGGTCGAGCCAGATCACACGGTCCGCGCTCGGCAGGCGGATGTCGAAGGTGGCCAGGGCGAAGTTCCCGTCGCTGACCCAGGTATCCGTGGCGTGGGCCTCGATCACCGCCTCGCGAAAGGCCTGGACGTCGTTCGTCGCCTGGTATGGTGGCCAGATCTCGTCCAGGCAGATGAGGGGCGCGGTGATGCGCTCGGCCAGCCGGCGCGCCAGGGTGGTCTTGCCGCTGCCGGCGCAGCCCAGGATGACGACACGGTTCAAAATGGCCTCGGGACTGCAGCGAGGCCACCAGTTTAACGCGGTCTTTCGTCGTGTCCTGTCTAACCGCCCGACGCCATGGCGAGGGCGGCGGCCAGGCAGAAACCCGCGAGACCAATGACCAGGGCCGCGCGATAGAGCACTCAGGTCGCCTCGAGCCGGATCGCGCGGTTCAGGGCCGCGACGATCTGCTGGGGCGAGCAGGGTTTGGACAGGAATGTCGAGTCGGAGACCCCCTCGAAGGGGTGCCGGCCGGCCGCGGTTCCCGAGATATAGATGATCGGCAGGTCGGGGTAGGCCGCGCGGGCGCGGCGGGCGACTTCGAAACCATCCGCCCCGGGCCCAAGGTCGATGTCAGTCACCAGGCCCGACAGAGGGTCACCCGTGGCGATGGCGTCGAGTGCAGCGGCAGCGCAATAGGCGGTTACAACCGTGAAGTCCGCTCTGTTGAGTATCTCGCAGATGTCATGGTTGCAGATAAAGTCGTCATCAACGAATATTATCGTGGGATTTGGCATTAGCCAGTTACCTCTTGGGTCATACAACCCTTGAGATCGAAATTGTTTCCGTTCTACCTCTAAGTATTTTATAATACTGGACACATTCCCGCTTGGTTTCACCTATATTCGAACACTATCCGCCGGGCCGGACGCCTTCCAAGGCGCGATGAACTGCCGGGGATTAGCCGAGGTTGTCGTCGTAGGGGACCTTTGGCGGGGAGCAGGACTTCACTTCATGCGGCCGCGAGGCGATGCTGTCTTGGTCCAGCATTCGCAGCGATTTTTCATGGCCTTCTCGCGACGGTCAAGCTGTCGGAGCGCGCGCCTCGCCTTGACTTTCGGGGGCCTACATGCGCCCTTCCGCGCCTCGATTTTCAGAGCCCAAGCGACTCCAAATGCACGCCTACCGCAGCCATACCGCGGGCGCCCTGCGCGCCGCCGACACGGGTCAGACCGTCCGACTTTCGGGCTGGATCCATCGCAAGCGCGACCACGGCGGTCTCGTGTTCATCGACCTGCGCGACCACTACGGCCTGACCCAGTTGGTCATGAGCCCGGAGACCCCGGGCTTCGACGTCATTGAACGCCTGCGCGCCGAGAGCGTGATCCGCATCGACGGCGAGGTGGTGGCCCGCTCGGCCGAGACCATCAACGCCAACCTGCCCACTGGCGAGGTCGAGGTGCGGGTGCGCTCGGTCGAGGTGCTGTCGGAGGCCGCCGAGTTGCCGCTGCCGGTGTTCGGCGAGCCCGACTATCCCGAAGAGATCCGGCTGAAGCACCGCTATCTCGACCTGCGCCGCGAGACCCTGCACAAGAACATCGTCCTGCGCTCGAAGGTCATCCACTCGATCCGCAACCGCATGATCGGCCAGGGCTTCCTGGAGTACCAGACCCCGATCCTGACGGCCTCGTCGCCGGAAGGCGCGCGCGACTTCCTGGTGCCCTCGCGTCTGCATCCGACCAAGTTCTACGCGCTGCCCCAGGCGCCCCAGCAGTTCAAGCAGCTGCTGATGGTCTCGGGCTTCGACCGCTACTTCCAGATCGCGCCCTGCTTCCGCGATGAGGACCTGCGCGCCGACCGCAGCCTGGAATTCTACCAGCTCGACGTCGAGATGAGCTTCGTGACCCAGGAAGACGTGTTCGCGGCCATCGAGCCGGTGATGCACGGCGTCTTCGAGGAATTCGCCGACGGCAAGCCGGTGACGCCGTATCCGTTCCCGCGCATCCCGTACCGGGAGAGCATGCAGAAGTACGGCACCGACAAGCCCGACACCCGCAACCCGCTGATCATGCAGGACGTGTCCGAGCGGTTCCGGGGCGGCGGCTTCGGACTGTTCGCCCGCATCCTCGAGGACGCCAAGAACGCCGTCTGGGCCATCCCCGCGCCGAAGGGCGGCAGCCGCGCCTTCTGCGACCGCATGAACAGCTGGGCCCAGGGCGAGGGTCAGCCGGGCCTCGGCTACATCTTCTGGAGCGAGGACCAGGGCGGCTGGGGTGGCCCGATCGCCAAGAACCTCGGCCCAGACGCCACCGGCGCGCTCATGGGCCAGCTCGGCCTGGGGCAGGGCGACGCCGCCTTCTTCGTGGCCGGTGATCCCAAGGCGTTCGCCAAGTTCGCCGGCAGCGCCCGGACCAAGGTGGGGACCGACCTGAAGCTGATCGACGAGGACCGCTTCGAGTTCGTCTGGATCGTCGACTTCCCGATGTTCGAGTGGAACGAGGAGGAGAAGCGCGTCGACTTCTCGCACAACCCCTTCTCCATGCCCCAGGGCGAGATGGAGGCCCTGCTTACCCAGGACCCGCTGTCGATCCTGGCCTACCAGTACGACATCGTCTGCAACGGCTACGAGCTGTGTTCCGGCGCGATCCGGAACCATCGTCCGGAGCTGATGCTGAAGGCTTTCGAGGTCGCCGGCTATGGGTCGAACGTGGTGGAGGAGCAGTTTGGCGGCATGCTGAACGCGTTCCGTCACGGCGCGCCTCCGCACGGAGGCCTGGCGCCCGGCATCGACCGCATCGTCATGCTGCTGGCCGGCCAGACCGCAATTCGCGAGGTGATCGCCTTCCCGCTGAACCAGCAAGGTCAGGACTTGCTGATGAACGCCCCGTCGGAAGTCGAGGAGCGTCAGCTCAAGGAACTGCACATCCGGCTCGCGCCCCCGATCAAGGTCTGACGGCGCGGGCGGAGACGCCTAGTCGTTGGCGACGATGTAGCGGGGCGCGGGCGGGGCCGGCGGAGCCGGCGGAACCGCCGGCATGGCCTTGACGGCGGGAACCGGTGCGTGATGGGCGCCGACGAAGCGGATCTTGCGGCTGCACGAGCGCACGGTCAGACCCGAGGGCAGCCTGGTGGAAGCATCGCCACAGGCTTCGTCGAGCTGTTCCTGGCTCAGGCCCTGGGCGCGTGAGAGATCGGCCCCGGTGATGTGGGTATGGCGCAGGCTGGCGTCGCGGAAGTCGGCCCCGGAGAAGCTGGAGCCCATCAGGTTGGCGCCGTCGAGGTCGGCGTCGCGGAAGGACACCTGATCGAAACGGCCGCCGGACATCGTCGCGCCGGACAACTCCGCGTCGCGGAAGCTGGCGCCACGGGCGTCGACCCGGGTCAGGTTCGCGCCGTTCATGGCTGCGGCCTGGAAGCGGCCGGACGAGATGTTGGCCTTGGCGAAGTTGGAGCCGACAGCCTCGGAATCCCGCATGTCGATACGGGCCATGTTGGCCGAGGCGAAGTTCACGCCCTTGGCCTCCACCGAGCGCATCCGCGCGTCGACCAGCACGGCGGAGGCGAAATTGGCGCCCACCATCTCGGATTCGGAGAGATCTGCGCGAGAGAGGTCCGCGCCCGCGAAGTTGGCGCCGAAGAAGCGCGCATCGCGCAGGTCCGAGCCGACCAGGGCCGAGCCGGAGAAGTTCGCGCCCATGAACTGGGCGCCGTTGAGCTTACGGCCGGAGAGTTCACAGCGGCTGCAGGCGCCGCCGAACGAAACCATCCGGGCCACGTCCTTGTCGCCGATGGCGGCGCTGGCCAGGCCGGGCGCGAAGGCGGCGGTGGCGGCGATCGCGGCCAGCAGGGCGGCGAACCGAGGCGTCAGGGGTCGAGTATTGCGATCCATGGCGTGATGATGTGCCTGCACAAGCTGCGGTAGGCTACTTAATTCGCGGTAATTCTCAGCGACTTAGCGAACGGTTCTCAACAGGCGGGGATCCGCAGGCCTGGCGGCAGGCCGGTCGAAGGATCGCCGCACGCTCTATTCAGTTGAGCTTGCGACAAGCCTTTGGCGCCGTTCAGGCTGGCGCCGGAAAAATTCGTCCCCTCCAGCTTCGCGCCGGTGAAATTCGACCCCGCTAGGTAGGCGCCCACGAAGCTGGCGTGGGTGAGGTCCGCGCCCGTAAAATTGCCGCTGGACAACACCGCGCCATAGGCCTCGACGTCGCGCAGGTCTGCCCCAGCGAAGTTGGTGCGGTTCATGACCGCCAGCGACATGTCCGACTGGCGGAGCCGCGCGCCGGCGAAATTGCGGCCCTGGATCTCCAGGCCGGTGAAGTCGGCCTGAAAAAGATTGCACTTGGGGCAGCTCGCGCCGCGCTGGGCCTGGCTGATCTGGCCCTTGTTCTGGGCGGCCGCGGGAACAGCCGCCGCGAGCAGGGCCAGGCCCAACATAACTACCGGCGGTTTCATGGCGGTCTCCGAACCTGACCGCCAAAGTCTACAGGCCAAGCTTTAAGACCTGATTGATCGTGAACGCGGCCATTCGCCTAGCCGGTCATGTCCCCGCCGTGGCCGTCCGCCCGCACGCCGCAGGTCTCGCAGATCAGACTGGCGCCCTTGCGCACAACGGCCACATCGCCGCAGGCGGCGCAGACGTCGGCCTCCAGCGCATTCGGCGGCTGGCCGCGTTCCTTCGCCGAGGGCAGGAAGACCAGGTTGTCTGGAGCGGCGCCGCGGGCGAAGCCGCGGGAGATGAAGTGGCTGGCGGGCTGGGGTTCGCCGGGGTGCTCCTCGGCGTCGTCCAGCTTGCCGCGTCCCAGGCCGTCGGCGTTCAGCTCCCCTGGGTCGGCGTTGGCGAGGTCGTCGCGCGCCAGGTACGACACGCCCAGTTCGCGGAAGATGTAGTCGAGGATCGAGGTCGCCGAACGTACCGAGTCGTTGCCGGTGACCGGACCGGCCGGCTCGAAGCGCGTGAACACGAAGGCGTCGACGAACTCTTCCAGCGGCACGCCGTACTGCAGGCCGATGGAGATGCCGATGGCGAAGTTGTTCATCAGCGATCGGAAGGCCGCGCCTTCCTTGTGCATGTCGATGAAGATCTCGCCCAGCTCGCCGTCGTCGTACTCGCCGGTGTGAAGATAGACCTTGTGGCCGCCCACGGCCGCCTTCTGGATATAGCCCTTGCGGCGGTCGGGCAGCTTGCGGCGGGTGCGGTCGCGCTCGACGATGCGCTCGACGATCCGTTCGGCGGCTGGGCGCTCCTGGGCGTCGGGACCGGCGTCGCGCGCGGCGCGCGGCGGCGGCTCGGAGGCCCTTGGCAGGTCCAGCGAGAGATCGGCTGGGGGCGGCGCGCGGCGGACCCGGATCGCGGCCACGCCGGCCCGGGCCGCGGCGCTCATCAGGGCGCGGGCGTCGGCGGGCGTGGTGTCCCACTCAAGCTCCAGGTCCGGCATGGCGGGCGCCGACAGGGCCGGCTGGATGGCCGCCAACAGAGAGAAATAGGGCGCGGGACCCAGATCGTCGGCGGTGCGGAACACCGCCTGCTGGGCTGGAGTCAGGAATTCGGCCTCGGCGAGCGCCCCTGAGCCCAGGGCGTACTCCTCGGCCGAGGCCACCTCGGCGTCGCTGAAGCCCGCAAGCTTCAGGACGTCGAACGACGGATCGGCCAGGTCGGCGTCGGTGGCGCCCAGCACGTCGCAGAGGAAGCCGGCGTCGATGGCGGCGAAGGCGTCGGACAGCCGCGTGGCGAAGGGCAGGGCGGCCTCGGCCGCGGCGATCTCGTGATCGGTGAAGCCCTTGGCGTGCAGGGCCGCGTGGCTCACGCCCGGCGCCTCGGAAAGGTCGAGGCGGCCCAACAGATGCGCCCGGGCCTGGGCGATGTCGCCGCCCAGGACGGTGAGGCCCTGCAGGCTCGCCTCGGACAGCACGCGGGCGATCGCGCCGTCCTCGGTCTCGGCCACCGTGATCGGCCCGAGCCAGGGCGCGGCCGAGGCGCCCACGCCCCCTAGGCGCAGGGCCAGCTCCGGATCGTCGAACACCGCCAGCCCGCCGCTCAGCTTCACGCCGCTTGAAATCAGGGCCGAACTCGCCCGGCGATAGAGCTCCTGGGTCGCGCTGCGACCGGCCGGCGAATCATAGGCGAGCCCTTGGGCCACCAGCCAGTCGGCCACGCCCGCAAGGCCGAGCGCCACGGGCCGATCGTCGGCCGCCGCGGCCAGGGCCACGCCCAGCAGCGCCACGGCCGCGTCGAAGCCCGGGGCGTCGAAATCCTGCCCGGCGCCGAAGGCCAGCACGTTGAGCGCGCCGCGTACTCCGCCCCAGCCGCGGGCCACGGCCTGGCCGGCCTCGGCGGAGAACACCGCGGCGACAGCCCCAGTCTCCCAGGCGGCGACGGCGAGGCGAGGGTCGGGCTCCTCACCTCCCACGCAGACCAGCTCCAGGCCATCGACGTCGCTGAATACCGGCTCGAGTGCGGACCAGTCATGCTCGCCGGCCCGGGCCAGGGCGACGGCGTCCAGGATCATGGCGTCAGTGGCGCCGGCGGCGCGGGCGGCCTCGGCGGCGCGGGCCAGGCTGGCGTTGGCGCGGACGTCGGCGCAAGCGGCCGGGTCGCCCTCGCAGCGCAGGATGGCGTCCATGACGGCTTGCAGCCGGCCGGTGAGCTCGCGCATGGCCGCGCGCGCCATGGCCCGGCCGCGGTGTTCGGCCCGCAGGGTGACCAGGGCGCCGGCGAACTCGCCGTCGGCGGCCTGGACCAGCGGCATGCGCTGGCCGAGCCGGGGCGCGGAGATCGCCATCTGGCCCGAGAGCATGGCCGCGCCCAGGTCGCGCCGGAACCCGCCGCGCGAGCGGGCCGAATCGAACAGGCCGGCGACGTCGCCGCGCTGGACCAGGTCCTCGGCGTACCGGAAGAGGGCGGCGGGCAGGTCGGAAGTCTCGTCCAGCCAGTCGAGCCAGGCCTCGACCCGCGCGTCGGTCCAGGAGGCGGGCGCCAGGACCTCGGCGACGCTCGCGGCGCGCTCCAGAAGCCGTCGCTCGATCCTCGCCGTCTCGCTACGCATGCATCGTTCTCCCGAGACCTGAGTCTAGGGAGAGCCGCTTTGTCGAGCAACACATGTTGTGGTCGCCACCCCGGCCATCCCCAACATATTGCGAGGCTTGCGTCGCTGGACGCCCGGGAGCCTGGGACCTATAGTCCGCCCGCTTCGTAGCTCTGTCCGGAACTCCCAAACGTGCTCAAAGATCTCTTCACCTGGTGGAACGGCGCGACCATCGGCATCCGTTTCACCGTGGGTCGTCGCGGCGTCTTCATCGGCCAGGACGAGAACGGCAACAAATATTACGAAGCCAAGGACACCAAGGATTCCTATGACGGCCGCAAGCGCCGCTGGGTGATCTTCGACGGCTATGCCGAGGCCTCCAAGGTCTCGCCCGACTGGCACGGCTGGCTGCACCACACCTTCGACGAGCCCCCCACCCTCGAGCCGCTGAAGCGCCAGGCCTGGGAGCGGGACCACATCCCCAACCTGACCGGCACGGTCCACGCCTGGCGTCCCAAGGGCTCCATCGCCCGCGGCGGCGAGCGGCAGAAGGCGACGGGCGACTACGAGGCCTGGCGGCCGGAATAGTCATGGTGCGGCGTTCGATCCTCGCGGGCCTGGCGGCCCTGGGCGCGATCGCCGCGGCCGGGATCGTCGTGGCCCAGCCCGCGCCGGCCCCGCCGCCCGTCCAGCCTCCGCCGCTGGCCGTGCCGCCGCCGACCCCCGACGCCGCGCCCGCCGAGGAGGCGCCGCCGGTGCAGGTGGCCGCGCCGCCCCCGATCGTCACGCCGCCTATCGAGGCCACTGAAGTGGCTCCCGCGCCGGCCCCCAAGGCCCAGGTCGCGGCCAAGCCCGCGGAAGCCGCCATCAAGCGCGCCCGCTACGACGTCGCGGTGATCCAGGCCCTGGACAAGGTGACCGCCGAATCCATGCGCTTCGAGGCCGCGGTCGGCAAACCCGTACGCTACAAGAACCTGGTGTTCACGGTGAAGGCCTGTGAGCGCTCGGCAGACGACGAGGCGGTGGAGGACTCCATGGTCCACCTGACAGTGGAATCCCAGCCGCGCCCCGCGCCGGGCAAGCCCGTCCCGCCGCCCCGCCAGGCCTTCCGAGGCTGGATGTACGCCGCCTCGCCGGGCCTGAACCCGCTGGAGCATCCGGTCTACGACGCCTGGCTGATCACCTGCAGGGCCGCGGCTCCGCCGCCCACCGCGCAGCGCTGAAACTTGGCCTCGCGGGCCAGCGCGCGGCCCAGCCTTCGGCGGTATTCAGCACGCGGGATCTCCTCGGCGCCGAACTGGGTCAGGTGCTCGGTCATGAACTGGGCGTCCAGCAGGACGAAGCCGTCGGCGATCAGCCGCGCGACCAGGTGGACCAGAGCCACTTTCGAGGCGTCGGTCGCCCGTGAGAACATGCTTTCGCCAAAGAAGGCGCCGGCCAGCGACACGCCGTAGAGTCCGCCGACCAGGCGGCCGTCCTTCCAGCATTCGACCGAATGGGCGTGGCCCCTTTCGAACAGCTCGCCGTACAGGCGCTCGATCACCCCGTTGATCCAGGTCTCTGCTCGACCCGGCGTGGCGGCCGCGCAGAGCTCGACCACCTGGCTGAAGGCGGTGTCGATGCGGATCTCGAAGGGCTCGGCGCGGACGGTCCGGGCCAGGCGGCGCGAGACGTGGAAACCCGCCAGCGGCAGGACCCCGCGCTTCTCGGGATCGATCAGGAAGACCCGCTCGTCCTCCCGCGCGTCGGCCATGGGAAAGACGCCGCGCGCGTAGCAATCCAGCAGCTCCTGCGCCCCGAACCGGCCGCTCATGGCCGGCCGCCCGCGACGCGGGGGGCGACTACGCCTCTGACTGGGCCTTCATCCATCGTTCCAGCCAGTGGATGTCGTACTTGCCGGCCAGGATGTCAGGCTGCTGCAGCAGCTCCTGGAACAGGGGGATCGAGGTCTCGATGCCGCCGACCACCATCTCGCCCAGGCAGCGATTGAGGCGCGCGATGCACTCCTCGCGGTCGCGGCCGTGAACGATGAGCTTGCCGATCAGGCTGTCGTAGTAGGGCGGGACGGTATAGCCGGCGTAGAGGGCGCTATCGAGCCGCACGCCCAGGCCGCCAGGGGCGTGGAAGTCGGTGACCAGGCCCGGCGAGGGGACGAAGGTCTTCGGGTTCTCGGCGTTGATCCGGCACTCGATCGCGTGGCCCTCGAAGACCACGTCCTCCTGCTTGAACGACAGGGGCATCCCGGCGGCGATTCGGATCTGTTCGCGGACCAGGTCGATGCCGGTGATCGCTTCGGTGACCGGGTGCTCCACCTGCAGGCGGGTGTTCATCTCGATGAAGAAGAACTCGCCGTTCTCGTACAGGAACTCGATGGTGCCCACGCCCAGATAGCCGATGGCCTTGATCGCATCGACCACCACCTTGCCGATCTTGGCGCGGGCCGCGGCGTCGATGACCGGGGAGGGGGCTTCTTCCAGCACCTTTTGGTGGCGGCGCTGCAGGGAGCAGTCGCGTTCGCCCAGGTGGCAGACATTGCCGAAGCTGTCGGCGATCACCTGCAACTCGATATGGCGCGGGGTCTGGAGGTAGCGCTCCATATAGACCGCGTCGTCGCCGAAGGCCGCGCGAGCCTCGGCGCGGGCGGTCGAGACCGCCTCGTAGAGCTCGTCCTGGTTCTGGGCGACCTTCATGCCGCGCCCCCCGCCTCCGGCGGCGGCCTTGATCAGCACCGGGAAGCCGATCTCCTTGGCGGCCGCAAAGGCCTCCTCCTCAGTGGTCACGGCGCCGTCGGAGCCGGGCACAACGGGGATGCCCACGTCCCTCACCGCCTGCTTGGCGGTGATCTTGTCGCCCATCATCTTGATGTGCTCGGCCTTGGGGCCGATGAAGGTGAAGCCGTGGGCGGTGACGATCTCGGCGAAGCGCGCGTTTTCCGAAAGGAATCCGTAGCCTGGATGGATCGCCTGAGCCCCGGTGATCTCCGCCGCCGCGATGATCGAGGGTATGTTCAGATAGGACTTGGCCGCCGGGGCCGGGCCGATGCAGACACTCTCGTCGGCCAGCCGCACCCACATGGCGCCGGCGTCGGCCTCGGAATGGACCGCCACCGTGGAGATGCCCATTTCCTTGCAGGCCCGGTGGACCCGCAGGGCGATCTCGCCGCGATTGGCGATGAGGATTTTCTCGAACATCGTCCTACTCGACGACGACGAGCGGCTCGCCGAACTCGACCGGCTGCCCATCCTCGACGAGGATCTCCACCACCCTGCCGGCCTTGGTCGCCGGGATCGGGTTCATGGTCTTCATCGCCTCGACGATCATCAGGGTCTGACCGACAGCGACTGTGTCGCCCACCTTGATGAACGCCGGAGCGTCCGGCTGGGGCTGCAGGTAGATGGTGCCGACCATCGGGGAGTTGATGGTGTCGGCCTTGCTGCGCGTTTCCGCCGCAGGCGCGGGGGCCGCCTCGGCGGCCGGAGCCGCCGCGGGAGCCGCGTGAGCGGCCGGCGCGGGAGCCGCCGCATAGTGGATCGGCGCCGACGTCAGGGTCTTGGCGACGCGAATCTTCAGTCCGTCACGCTCGACTTCGATTTCCGAGAGGCCGGTGTCGGTGAGGATGTCGGCCAGTTTGCGCACCAGACGCGCGTCGATCGGATCGGCAGGAGCCTTGGGACTGCTAGCCATATGAAAATCCTTAACTTGGTTGAGACCTAGCGGACGAGGCCCGCGGCGGCCTCGACGGCCAGTTCATAACTCGCCCCGCCGAAGCCGGAGACCACTCCGGTCGCGGCCAGCGAGACATAGGTTTCGCGGCGGAACGCCTCGCGCGCCGCAGGGTTTGAGAGGTGGCACTCGATAACTGGAATATCCAGTGTTTTCAATGCATCCAGCAGGGCGACTGAGGTGTGGCCGTAGCCCGCGGGGTTGATCACCAGGGCGCAAGCCTCGAGACGGGCCTCCTGGACCCAGTCGATCAGCTCGCCCTCGTGGTTGGATTGACGGAAGACGATGGCGTGGCCCAGCGCGCCCGCACGTCGCTCGCATCGGGTGCGGACGTCGTCCAGGGTCTCTTTTCCGTAAATCTCCGGCTCTCGGACCCCCAGGAGGTTGAGGTTCGGTCCGCTAAGCACATAGATCGGTTTCGACATTCGGCTCCGCCGTCGATTCCGCCGTCTTGTAACGGTCGGCGGCGGGGGTCACAAGCATTCGGCGGTTTGGCGCTTCACGAGGTCGTCATGACTTTGACTATCAACGGCGAGGAAAGGGCCTTCGGAAGCCTGTCCAGCATCGCCGCCCTGGTGGCGGAGCTGGGCCTCGACGCGCGCAAGGTGGCGGTCGAACGCAACCTGGAAATCGTACCGCGCTCGGCCTATGGCGCCACCGCGCTCGCCGACGGCGACCGTATCGAGATCGTGCACTTTATCGGAGGCGGCTGACATGGACGGGTCGGTTCACAACCAGGACACTTGGACGGTCGCCGGCCGCACCTTCACCTCGCGGCTGATCGTGGGCACCGGCAAGTACAAGGACTATGCGGAGAACGCGGCGGCAGCCGAGGCGGCGGGCGCCGAGATCGTCACTGTAGCGCTGCGCCGCGTGAACCTCAGTGATCCCAGCCAGCCCATGCTGGTCGACCATGTGAAGCCCGACCGCTTCACCTTCCTGCCCAACACGGCCGGTTGCTTCACCGGCGAGGAGGCGGTTCGCACCCTGCGCCTGGCGCGCGAAGCCGGGGGCTGGGATCTGGTCAAGCTGGAGGTGCTGTCGGACCCCAACCTGCTCTATCCCGACATGGAAGAGACCCTGCGCGCGCTGAAGATGCTGATCGCCGAGGACTTCCAGGTGATGGTCTATTGCACCGACGACCCGGTCTTCGCCCGTAAGCTGGAAGACGCCGGCGCGGCGGCCATCATGCCGCTGGCCGCTCCGATCGGGTCGGGCCTGGGCATCCTCAATGCGGTGAACCTGAAGATCATCATCGACCAGACCAAGGTCCCGGTGCTGGTGGACGCGGGCCTTGGCACCGCCTCGGACGCGACGCTCGCCATGGAGCTCGGCTGCGACGCCGTGCTGATGAACACCGCCATCTCCAACGCCAAGGACCCGATCCGCATGGCGCGGGCCATGAAGCACGCGGTGATCGCCGGGCGCGAAGCCTTCCTGGCCGGCCGCATGCCCAAGAAGGTGTTCGGCGAAGCCTCCTCGCCGACGACAGGACTGATCTGATGGGCCGCGCGAACGGACGCAAATCGATCTTCATCACAGGGGCGGCCTCGGGCATGGGCCGCGAGACCGCCAGGCTGTTCGCGGGCAAGGGGTGGTTCGTGGGCGGGTATGACGTCAACAGCGCCGGCCTGACGGCGCTGGAGGCCGAGCTGGGCGCCGACAACTGCATCGTTCGGCCGCTCGACGTCACCGACCGCGAGGATTATCGCGCCGCGCTAAAGGCGTTCGGCGAGGCCACCGGCGGCCAGATGGACATCCTCTACAACAACGCCGGGATCGGCCGGGGCGGCCCCTTCGCCGACCAGCCCTTCGAGGACGTGATCGCTGTCGTCCAGGTCAACCTGATGGGGGTGCTGATCGGCATCCACGAGGGCATCGGCCTGCTGAAGGCCACGCCCAATTCGCTGTGCTTCACCACCTCGTCGTCCTCGGCCACCTTCGGCATGCCGGGGATCGCGGTGTATTCGGCCACCAAGCACGCCGTGAAGGGGCTGTCGGAGGCGCTGTCGGTGGAGTTCAAGGCCTATGGGGTGCGGGTCGCCGATGTCCTGCCGGGCCTGATCGACACGCCGATCCTGCCGCCGGAGACGGTGGCCAATGCGCCCAAGGAAGGCCTGTTCCGCGCCATCCCGCCGGTCGAGGTCGCCAAGGTGGTGTGGGAGGCCTACCACGCCGACACCCTGCACTGGTACGTGCCGCCCGAGCTGGTGGAGATGGACAAGATGGCCACTGCCGCCCCCGAGGCCATGCGCGAGCAGATGGCGGCCGGCGGTTTGTTCAATCGGCCGGCGGATGAATCCTGACCTAGTATGCTCCCCTCCTGGGGGAGCTGTCAGCGAAGCTGACTGAGGGGGACTTTGACCCAGTCCCCCGTGGATGAAGCCCCCTCCGTCTCGTCGCGAAGAAGCGACGATCCACCTCCCCCAAATCGCGCTGCGCGCTGGGGGAGGACCTATTCTTACGGCGCCTGGACGACGCCTTCGCGGAGGGCGGCGCGGGCCTTGGAGCCGGTCATTGCGACCTTCAGCATGTCGGCCTCCGGCTCCAGGCCGACGGCGCGCATCAGGGTATCGCGGTCCGGGCCCGGCTTCGGCGGATAGGCAGCAGCCTTCTGTTGACGGCCAGTGGCCCAAAAGCCCAGCACCTTGGCCAGGTTTCCCGGCTTCTTCAGCCAGGCCGAGGGATGCTCCAGCATGTGGAAGCCACGCAGGGCCTGACGCAGGAGTTGGGTGTCCGACCGGATTGCGATGCTCACGCCGTCGTCGAGGAAGCTCTTGATCACCCGGCTCTTGAGGCTGGGCCGGAATCCCGGGGTCAGGGTCTGCTGCGCCCGCTTGATGGCCGAGCGATCCTGGTCGCGCATGCTGGTGTAGTAGGGCTGGAGCTCGCGGGTCACCCGCTCCTGGAAGTCGGCCATCCGCACCACCGGATCGTCGGTCTCCACCAGGACGTCGCGGAGCAGATAGGCCTGCACGGCGGCGAAGGAGCAGCCGCGCCCATAGAGCGGATTGGTGCGGATCAGGCTGTCGCCCACGGCGAAGTAGCCGAGGACGGCCGGGGCGCCGTCCTTGGCCAGGTCGCGCCAACGGCTGTGCAGTTCGCCCATGCCGAACACCCGGCTGACACCCTGGGCGGTGGCCGGGTCGATCCAGGGGACCAGGCCCGGCATCCGCGCGCAGATAGCGTCGAACACCTCCGGGGCGACGATCGCCTTGCGCAGCTCCATTTCGATCTCGGGCACGCACAGGGTGATGGAGAAGCAGCCGTTGTCGGCCGGGAACACCCCGAACTTCAGGAAACCCAGGTCGCCGGTGGCCGGCGCCTTGCCCCGTGGCGGCTCATTCACCCCCGGTAGCAGGCGGTAGTGGCGGGTGAAGTAGAGAATCCCGCAGGTTTCGCTCTCCTCGGTAATCGGCGCCCCGGCCTCGACCAGCTGTTCGATCCCCGAAGATGTGCGGCCGCCGGCGTCGATCACCAGGTCGCCGATCACGTCGCGCGGCCCGGCCGCGTCGGCGACGGAGACCCCCACGACGCGCAGGCCCTGGGGATCGTGCTGCACGAGCAGCCTGCGCACGAAAGTCTCCGAGGCCACCCGCACATTGGGCCACCGCTCCACATAGCGGCGCATGACCAGCTCCAGGGTGGTGCGGCGGCTGGTCAGCACGACCAGGTCGCGGTCGACCGCCTCGGGCCGGTAGTCGGCCTTGTGCAGGTCGGTGAGCATGCTCTCGAAGCCGAGTTCCCGGCAGCCCGCGCTCAGCAAGTCGGCCAGCAGCCGCGGATGCTCGTCGCGGATCAGGGTGCGCAGCCTCGCCAGGAAGGCGTGGCTGTGGCGCAGATGGCCGACCCCGCGCCGGTTCCAGTCGTCGAAGGCGGCGTTGGGGTCGCCCTTGGGCGGGGGCGGGTCACGCTCGAGAATCACGATGTCGCGCCCGGTCGGCGCCAGCGCGAGCGCGGCGCACAGCCCGGCGATCCCCGACCCGATCACCAGCACGCGTTCGTGCATCCTGCTTCCTGGCCTCCGTCTCGACGGACTGGCGCCTAAGCGTAGAATCAAGCCTAGCCGCGCCGCGTCGCTCCGGAAAGCCTGACGTAGGGGAGGGCTCGCGTTCCAGAGCCGTGCGCCGTCCGCTTCCGGCGGCGGCGAGCTAGCCGGTGGCGCCGTCGACCTTGGCTTGGTTGATGGTCTTCAGGTTGGCGGTCTTGGCCTCGGCGATCGCCGCGCGCAGGCCGGCCATGTCCGCGCCGGAGATCATCCGATCACCCACGATAAAGGCCGGGGTGCCGTCGATGCCGAGATTTCCGGCCAGGGCGCGGGTGTCGGCCAGGTGCTTCATCACCGCCGCGCCGCGACCCTCGGCCTTGGCCGCCTCCGGATCGACGCCGGCGGCGCGCAGGTGGCGGTAGATGCTCTCCTCGCTGAGCGCCTTTTCGGCCATGAAGGCGCGGTGGAGCTCCAGGGTCTTGGGCTTGGCCTTGGGCGAGAGGATCACCTGGGCCGCCATGGCCGACTCGCGGGTCAGGATCGGGAATTCCTTAAAGACGAAGCGGACGTCGGGGTTCTCCTCGATCAGCTTCAGGATCTCCGGAGCGCTGACCTTGCAGTAGCCGCAGCGGTAGTCGAAGAACTCCACCACCGTGATCTTGCCGTTCGGATTTGCCACGAAGTCGCGCGGGTCACGCTCCAGGGCGTCGCGGTGCTTGACTAGGCCCACCTTGGCGATGTTGGCCGCCTCGACCTGCTTCTTCTCCTGCAGCTTCTGCACGGCTTCCTCGATCACCTCGGGATGGGCCAGCAGATAGGCGCGGACCTTCTGGCCGAAGGCCGCGTCCTCGGCCTTCTGGCAGGCGGTGAGCGACAGGAGGGCGGCGAGCGCCACGGCGGTGCGGAACATCGGGGTCATCCTGCGGAGATAGGCGATCGGCCGGCCTGGCGCTAGCGCGTGGAACTGCGGATGATCGAGCCTTCCCGGGCAAGGTCCTTCAGGTCGTCCTTGCTGGGCTTGGAAGTGAGTACGATGTCGGTGGCGCGCCGCCACTCGGGCGTGTCCTTGGTCAGCTTCTCGCGGGCGCGCATGGCGAAGACGCGCGCCTGCTGGGCGTCGCCGAGCGCGAAGTGGTACTCACCGGTCGCCAGGCGGGCCAGGCCCTCCTTGCCCTGCTTGTCATAGGCCTGGGCCAGCAGCCGCCAGGCCACGGCGTTGTCGTCTTCCTGGGTGAGCGCCTTGCGCAGCTCGGCCGCGCCTTCCTCGATCTTGGTCGGCTCGTCCAGGGCGATCAATGTCTGGCCCAGATTGACCCGCAGCAGCGGCGCGTCTGGCTTCAGTTCGACCGACTTGCGCTGCGGCGCCTCGGCGTCCTTGGCGCGCCCGAACTCGAACAGCACCTGACCCTTGAGTTCCCAGAGATAGGGGTTCTTGGGGTGCTCGATCAGCAGGGCGTCGATCAGCTTCAACGACTGATCGGGCTGCTTCATCTGGTAGTAGGCGATCGAGCGGGCATACCGCGCGGCGTAGCTCGTGTCTTTCTCGCCGTACTTCACGATGGCCGTGGTCGGGTTGAGGAACCCGTCCAGCTTGGCCTTCATGACCTTGTGCTCTTCGATCGCCTCGGGCGTGTCGACCTTGTCGTAGCTGGCGTTCTGTTCGACGCGGTGGCGAAGGGAGTCGATCCGCGACGACGAAAGCGGGTGGGATCGGAAATAGGCGAACCGCCGCGCCTCCTGGAACACTTCCTGGTAGCGGAACTTGTCGAAGAAGTC
The DNA here is from genome assembly GCF_024298925.1 of Phenylobacterium sp. LH3H17. Lineage (NCBI taxonomy): Bacteria > Pseudomonadati > Pseudomonadota > Alphaproteobacteria > Caulobacterales > Caulobacteraceae > Phenylobacterium > Phenylobacterium sp. LH3H17. Next base: position 2,044,646 of record NZ_CP101283.1, read on the forward strand.
GGCCAGGCCCTTGCCCGAAATCCCGGCCCGCTCGAGCATCGCGGCCCCGGCCTGATCGGTGCGGCTCTCCTGCTCGCGGCTGTAGCCCATCGCGCCCAGAGTGCCGAAATAGCCCGCGCTGCTCACCAGGCCGGCGGCCGCGTCGGGGGCGCCGGCCAGGGCCGCCAGGACGCCCAGTCCCATGGTCAGCAGGAAGGGCTTCATGCCGGCCGAGCTCATCTCGCCTGAGCGCGCCGAGTGACCGGCGGCCAGGTGGCCGACCTCGTGGGCGATCACGCCCTGGAGCTGGTTGGGATTGTCGGATTCAAGGATCAGGCCGGTGAAGACGGCCATGGTGCTGGGCGCGGCGAACGCGTTCAGCTCCTTAGATCCGATCAGCAGGATCTCGATGGATTTCGAGTCGACCCCCGCCGCCTTGAAGAGAGGTTCGGAGTCCTTGCGCAGGATCTCCTCGATCTCGGTGTCGCGGATCAGCGCGATGCCTTCGTCCTGGGCGCGGGCGGGCGCGGCAGGAAGCGCGATGCTGAAGGCGACGGTCGCCGCCAGAGCGATGCGGGAAAAAGAACGGGCAGGGGAGACCATGCCGAACAAACTCCTAGCGCCCCCCGCCAAATCGTTGGTCGAAGCCTAGCGCGCTTTCGGGACGAGTGGAAACCGGGCCCGAAAGCGCATTTAGGTGTTAGCCCCTTCGCCACCAGCCCTTGCGGGCCGCCGCCGGCGGCTTGGCGCCGATTTCGGCGGGATCCGGCTCGCGAACGGCCACGACGGGCGGGGCCGGGGTCGGAGCAGGTTCCGGTTCGGGTTCCGGGGCGGCTTCCGGGGCGGTCTCGGCGACCGCTTCGGCCGCCGCGGCCTCGGCGGCGATGGAGGCCTTGGTGCGGCGCGCGCGCGGCTTCTTCACCGGCGCCGCCTCGACGGCGGGTTCCGGCTCGGGAGCCGCTTCGATCACCGGCTCGACGACCGCTTCCACCGAGGGGGCTTCAGCCATCGGGGCTTCGGCCTCGACAGCGGATTCGGCCGGGCTCTCGCCGTCCTCGCCGCGACCGCGTCCGCGGCCCCGGCGTGAGCGGGTCTTCTTCGGCTTGTCGTCGACGGCGGGCAGCTCGACCCAGACATCGACGTCGGGACCGCTGATCACCGGCTGGGCCTGTGCAACCGGCGCGGGACGTTCGTCATTGGCGGCCACCGGCGCGCGCGGCGCCGGGATGTCTTCCGCCGGATCGTGCCAGACGAACGGGTCGTCGCCATAGGGCACCCAGGGGCGCGTCCAGGAGAACACGTCGGTCGGACGTCCGTCGTCGCGCATCCGGCGACCGCCACGGCGGCCGCGGCGGCGACGGCGGCCGCCCTGGCCGTCGTCCTCGGTGTCGGAACCGGCGGCCTCGGCCGCGGCGGGGACGGCGGCGGCGGCCGGACGATCGGTGGCCTCGCGCGGCTCGCCGTCGCGGCGACCGCGACGCCGCCGGCGGCGACCACGGCGCTGGCCGCGATCATCATCGCCCTCTTCAGAGTCCTGCAGTCGATGCTCGGCCTCGTCGTCGTCGGTGGCCTCGCGATCAACCGCCTCCTCGTCCTCGAAGCCTTCTTCGTCCTCGTCCTCGTCTTCGTAGGTCTCGTCGGCGAGGTCCTCGTCGACCGGCTGGTAGGCCTGGATCGGGGCGCGGCTGATCAGGGCCTGGTGTTCAGGCCGGGTCTCGCTGGAGGTCCGCTCGATCTCGTGGTCGGCGTGGGCCAGGGCGTCGTCGATCACGATGGTGATGAACAGGCCGAGGCTCTCATGGACGCGCGCCAGATGGTTGCGCTTCTCGTTGAGGATATAGAGGCCGACGGCGCGCGGGACCTTCAGGGTCGCCTCGCCGCCACCCTTCAGGGCCTCGATCTCCAGGGCGCGCAGCGCGGTGAGAGCGCTGGACTCCACCGTGCGCACGCGTCCGGCGCCGCCGCAGTGTTCGCAGACGTGGGTGGTGCCTTCCAGCACGCCGGAGCGGCGGCGCTGGCGGCTGATCTCCATCAGGCCGAAGGAGCTGATCTTGCCCATCTGGACGCGGGCGCGGTCGTCCTTCAGCGAGTCCTTCAGCTTCTTCTCGACGGCACGGTTGTTCTTCGACTCATCCATGTCGATGAAGTCGATGACGATCAGGCCGGCCAGGTCGCGCAGGCGCAGCTGACGGGCGGCCTCCTCGGCCGCTTCCATGTTGGTCTTGAGCGCGGTGGCCTCGATGTTCCGCTCGCGGGTGGCGCGGCCGGAGTTGACGTCGACGGCCACCAAGGCCTCGGTCTGGTTGATCACCAGGTAGCCGCCGGACTTCAGCGGCACCACCGGGGAGTAGATCTGGCTGAGGTGGTCCTCGATCCGGTACTTCACGAACAGCGGCATCGGTTCGCGATACGGCTGAACCTTCTTGGCCTGGGACGGCATCAGCATGCGCATGAACTCGCGCGCTTCCTTGAAGCCGGCCTCGCCCTCGACCCAGACCTCGTCGATGTCCTTGTCGTAGAGGTCGCGAATCGTCCGCTTCACCAGGTCCTCTTCCTCATAGATGAGGGCGGGGGCCACGGAATGCAGGGTGGTCTCGCGGATGTTCTCCCAGAGACGCAGCAGATATTCGTAGTCGCGCTTGATCTCGGCCTTGGTGCGCTTGGCGCCGGCCGTGCGGACGATCAGGCCCATGCCGTCCGGCACGTCCAGGCTCTGAACGACGCCCTTCAGACGCTTGCGGTCGGTGACCGTGGTGATCTTGCGCGATATCCCGCCGCCCCGGGCGGTGTTAGGCATCAGCACGCCGTAGCGGCCGGCCAGGGACAGGTAGGTGGTCAGAGCCGCGCCCTTGTTGCCGCGCTCTTCCTTGACCACCTGAACCAGCATGATCTGCCGGCGGCGGATCACTTCCTGGATCTTGTACTTGCGCATCAGCCGCCGGCGGCGCCGGGCGACCTCTTCCTCCATGACGTCGTCGTCGTCCTCGACGGCGTCGTCATCGTCCTCATCGTCGTTGGACGAGGAACGGCCGCGGGGCTCGGGGTGATCGTCCTCTTCCTCGGCCTCTTCGCGCATCAGCGCTTCGCGGTCGGCCACCGGGATCTGGTAGTAGTCGGGGTGGATTTCGTTGAAGGCCAGGAAGCCGTGACGATTGCCGCCGTACTCGATGAAGGCCGCCTGCAGCGACGGCTCAACGCGCGTCACCTTGGCGAGATAGATATTGCCTCTGAGTTGTTTGCGGTTCTGACTCTCGAAATCGAATTCTTCAACTCGGGTTCCGTCGATCACCACCACGCGAGTTTCCTCGGCGTGAGCGGCGTCGATAAGCATCTTCTTGGGCATTAAGGCGGTCTCCGTGGCGCGCCGCGAACTCGAGGTTCGGGCGCCGCCGGTTTTGCAGGAGGGCGCGCGCGCATCCGCCGTTCGCGGTGTCGAAAGCGACATCGCGGGCGGTAGGCCGGAAAGGGGCTCGAGCGGCGCTGCCCATTGGTGTGTTCCCAGGCGCGCCCCACTCAGCGGGACGCGGATCGGATGATGCGTCGTCGCCGAGGGGCGATGAGCTGACGCTGGCTTCGCGCGGACTGCGGCCTTGCGACGCAAGGCGCGCTCCAGCGCGGCGCGACATTGCTACACTAAGCGACAAAAGGAAAGCGGCGCGGTCGTCGTGCTCGCGACCCACGCGGGTTAACCGTTTGTCCATGCCGCTTAAGGCTATATGACGGTTCAGATTCAAACTGTTGCGTGTGGGGTTGGATGTTCGCGCGGGTTGGCGGACTGTTTCGGGCGAATAGCGTGCGCGTGCTGGCCGCTGCGGCCGCGGGCGTCTGCTGCCTGGCCGTCGTCGCCGCGGCCCAGGCCGCCAGCGTCACCGCCGGGATTCTGAAGGTCCGCCTGGGCGGAGACCAGGTCGAGACCCGCATCGTCATCGACATGAACCGCTCGGCCACGGGCAGGATCGCCTCGGACGGCGCGCAGGACCGCCGGCTCGTTCTGAACCTGAGCGGCGCCTCGGTGGAGGGTCCGCTGCAGGGCGCGGGACTCGGTCTCGTCAAGAATTGGGTTGTGGATCAAGGGGCCGCGGGAGCCCGACTGCGGGTCGATCTCGCCGCCGACGTGGTCGTCAAGCGCCGGTTCCTGCTGCCGCCGGCCGATGGGATCGGCAATTACCGCTATGTGATCGACCTGGCCGCCAAGGCGCCGCCGACCCGAACCATGGTCGCCGCCGGCGTGCGCATGACCTCCGCGCCCCTGCCCGTGGTTCCGGTCACTGCGCCGCCGCTATCGCTGAAGAAGGTCATCGTCATCGACGCCGGCCACGGCGGTAAGGACCCGGGCGCCAAGGGCGCGACGGGCAATGAGAAGGATGTGACCCTGGCCGCGGCCCGGGCGCTCAAGACCCGCCTGGAAAAGACCGGGCGCTACAAGGTCGTGATGACCCGTGATTCGGACGTCTATGTCGCCCACGACATCCGGGTGAAGATCGCCCGGCGCGCCGACGCCGACCTGTTCATCTCGCTACACGCCGACTCGGGCACCGATTCGAGCCTGCGCGGCGCCAGCGTGTACACCCTGGCCGATCGCGCCAGCGGCCGCTCGGCCAAGTTCGTCAACAAGGACGACTGGTTCATGCGCGCCGGAACCCATGGCGACAACGGGGTCTCGACGATCCTGCTGGACCTGACCCAGCGCATGACCCGCAACCGCTCGGCGACCTTCGCCGAGGTGCTGTTGTCGCGGATCGACGACCACCAGCAACTGCTGCGCCGCAGCCACCGCGAGGCGGGCCTGGCCGTGCTGCTGGCCCCCGACGTGCCCGCCGTGCTGCTGGAGATGGGCTTCATCACCAATCCCGCCGACGAAGCCACGCTGCGTGACGCCGGCAGCCGCAGCCGCCTGATGGGCGGCGTTGGCGACGCCATCGACGACTATTTCGGCCAGCAGACCCGTCTCGCCGCCCGCTGATCGGCTGATCTGCGCGCTTAGGGCCGTTGGCGCCCGCAGCGATGCACGCTAGATCAGAATCTTAGCGTGGCCCGGCGGCCCGCGGAGGTCAGTCAGTCTTGAATCCCCCCGAAAGATGGGTCGCGATCGCCGGCGTCGCCGTGCTGAGCGCAATCGCCTTGGCCGGGTTCTCCGTCGCCATCTACGCGGCATGGCTTTTCCATGACATGCCCGACGCGGGCGACCTGGTGGACTATCGCCCGCCCACCGCCACCCGCGCCTATGCCTGGGATGGGGTGCTGATCGGGGAATTCTCCCGCGAGCGGCGCATCTACGTGCCCTATGACGCCATGCCGCCGCAACTCGCTCAGGCCTTCCTGGCGGCCGAGGATCGCAACTTCTTCCGCCACGCCGGGGTCGACACCCTCGGCCTGGTGCGGGCCATGGCCAAGAACGTCCAGAACGCGGCCCAGGGCCGGCGACTGGAGGGCGGCTCGACCATCACCCAGCAGGTGGCCAAGAACGTGTTGCTGACCAGCGACGCCACGGTGGGGCGCAAGCTGAAGGAAGCCATCCTGGCCGGGCGGCTGGAGAAGACGCTCAACAAGGAGCAGATCCTCGAGCTCTATCTGAACGAGATCTGGCTGGGCTACCGGTCCTACGGGGTGGGCGCGGCGGCCTACAATTATTTCGGAAAGTCTATCTCGGACCTCACCCTGGCCGAGAGCGCCTATCTGGCGGCCCTGCCCAAGGGGCCGGACAACTACCACCCCCTCCGCCGCAAGCAGCAGGCGATCATCCGCCGCAACTGGATCCTGGACGAGATGGCTGGCCTGGGCTGGGTCAGCCGACAGGCCGCCGAGGCCGCCAAGCGTGAGGACCTGAAGGTCCAGAACGCCCCTAGCCGCGCTAAGTACCGCGACGGCGACTTCTTCGTCGAGGAGGTCCGCCGCCGAGGCCTGGCCACCCTGGGGCCGCGCCTGAACGAGGGCGGCTACTACATGCGCACCACTCTCGATCCGCGCCTGCAGACCGCCGCGCGGGTGGCGCTGATGAACGGGCTTGAGGCCTATGACCGTCGGCACGGCTGGCGGGGAGCCTGGGGCCGGGTCGAGGTGGCCGATGGCTGGGAGGCCATGGCCAAGAAGATGAAGCCGCCGGCCGAGCGCCGCGACTGGCGCGCGGCCCTGGTGACCGAGTCGTCGGGGACGACGGTGCGGGTCAAGACCGCCGACAGCGGAATGACCGGCGGGATCATCAGCCAGGACGTGACCTGGGCCCGGGCCGGCAAGGGTCTCAATGTCGGGGACCTGATCTTCGTCGAGCCTGCCGAGAGCGGCGGCTTCCACCTGCGCCAGGTGCCGATCGTCAACGGCGCCCTGGTGGCCATGGAGCCCAATTCCGGGCGGGTCCTGGCCATGGTGGGCGGCTATTCGTTCTCGCTGTCGAACTTCAACCGCGCGACCCAGGCGATGCGCCAGCCGGGCTCGGCCTTCAAGCCGATCGTCTACGCCGCGGCGCTGGAGAACGGCTACACCCCGTCCAGCGTGGTGATGGACTCGGCGATCACGCTGAAGGGCGCCGCCGGCCAGAACTGGACGCCGGAGAACTACAACAAGAAGTACTACGGCGCGCTCACCCTGCGTCGCGGCCTAGAGCTGTCGCGCAACGCCATGACCGTGCGCCTGGCCCAGGGCGTTGGCATGACCAAGATCAGCGAACTGGCCAAGCGGATGGGCGTGGTCAAGGACATGGACAAGGTGCTGGCCATGGCGCTGGGGGCGGGGGAAACCACGCCCTTCAAGCTGACCTCGGCCTACGCCTCCTTCGTCAATGGCGGACGCCGCATCGAGCCGCACCTGATCGAGCTGGTCCAGGATCGCAACGGCGAGACGATCTTCCGGGCCGACAAGCGCGAATGCCCCCGTTGCGGCGTCGGCTTCAACGGCGACGAGAGCCCCCGCGTGCCGCCCGGCGGCGATCAGGTGATGGACCCGATCACCGCCTACCAGATCACCTCCATGCTGCAGGGCGTCGTCCAGCGGGGCACCGCGACCTCGGCCCTGGTCCTGGACCGGCCGGTGGGCGGCAAGACCGGCACCACCAACGAGTACCGCAGCGCCTGGTTCGTGGGCTTCACGCCGCAGATCGTGGCCGGGATCTTCGTCGGGTTCGACGACAACCGCAGCCTGGGCACCGGCGAGACGGGGACCACCGCGGCCGTGCCGATCTTCACCGAGTTCATGGCCGAGGCGGCCAGGGACCTGCCAAAGACCGAGTTCAAGGCGCCCACCAACGCCAAGTTCGCCATGGTGCGCGGCATCCGCGAGGCCTTCCGCCCGGGCACGGAACCGCAGGTGAGGCTGCCCAGCGCCGCCGCGCCCAGCGTCGGGCCGCAGCCCTACAACCAGGTCTGGCCCGACGGGAAGCTGACCCCCAACGCCACGCCGCCGCCGGCGGCGAAGAAGCCTGACGACATGACCGGATTGTATTGAGGCTCGACGCGCGCTATCTGCCGCGACCCCAGAGTACGTCTGGTTCGGAGATTTCCCATGAGAGTGGATGTCGAGGCCGCCAAGGCCGACATCGAGCAGTCGATCGACCTGCTCAGGAGGCGTCTTTGACTGGGAACCGGCCCTCCGCAAACTCGATGAACTGAACGCCCGCGTCGAGGATCCCACCCTGTGGGACAACGCCGCCTCGGCCCAGGCCACCACCCGCGAACGCTCCAAGCTCGCCGCCCAGATCGAGGCGGTGAAGTCGCTCGAGCGCGACCTGGCCGACGCCATCGGCTACGCTGAGATGGCCGACGAGGAGGGCGACGAAGCCTCCCTCGAGGAAGCCCGCGCCCAGTTGAAGGGCATCAAGGAGCGCGCCGCCCGCGCCGAGCTGGAGGCCCTGCTTTCGGGCGAGGCTGACGGCAACGACGCCTTCATGGAGATCAATTCCGGGGCCGGCGGCACGGAATCCAACGACTGGGCCGGCATGCTGCTGCGCATGTACACCCGCTGGGCCAACGCGCACGGCATGACCGTCGACTTCCTGGAAGAGACCTCGGGCGAACAGGCCGGCATAAAGTCGGTGACCCTGCAGATCAAGGGACCCAACGCCTACGGCTGGCTGAAGACCGAGGCCGGGGTGCATCGCCTGGTGCGCATCTCGCCCTTCGACGCCGCCGCCAAGCGCCACACCAGCTTCGCCTCGGTCTGGGTCTATCCCGTGGTCGACGACACCATCGAGATCGAGATCAACCCGTCCGACGTGCGCACCGACACCTACCGGGCCTCCGGCGCGGGCGGCCAGCACATCAACAAGACCGACTCGGCGGTGCGCCTGACCCACATCCCGACCGGGGTGGCGGTGGCCTGCCAGGCTGGGCGATCCCAGCACCAGAACCGCGAGGAAGCCTGGAAGATGCTGCGCGCCCGGCTCTACGAGCTGGAGCTGCAGCGGCGCGAGGCCGAGGCCCAGGCGATCGCCGACCAGAAGACAGACATCGGCTGGGGCCACCAGATCCGCAGCTACGTCCTGCAGCCCTACCAGATGGTCAAGGACCTGCGGACCGAGGTGGAGACCTCCGACACCCAGGGGGTGCTGGACGGCGACCTCGACGAGTTCATGGGCGCCTCCCTGGCCCAGCGGGTCGGCTCGACGCGCGACGCTGGCGCCTAGCCACGGCGACGTTTGCAATTCGGGCCCGTGAGGCGTCTTGATTTGGGCGTTCAGCGAGGAGCGGGTTGCGATGCAGAAGGTCCGCTGCGAATGGGGGCTGCACGGGGTCGAGGCGCTGCGTGAGCGGTGCGCCGTGCTGGTGATCGTCGACGTGCTGTCCTTCTCCACCGCCGTCGATGTGGCGGTCCATCGGCATGCCAAGATCTATCCCTTCCCATACGGCGACGAGGACGCCGCCAGGGACGAGGCCGTGCGGGTGGGCGCGCGCCTCGCTGCCAGTCGGAGGGCAGGGGGTCAGCTCAGCTTGTCACCGGCCAGCCTGCGGAAGCTCAACCCCGGCGAACGTCTGTTGCTCCCGTCGCCGAACGGTTCGCGCCTCTCCCTGGCCGGGGGACGCGCCGTGGTGCTGGCCGGCTGCCTGCGCAATGCTTCGGCCGTGGCGGCCAAGGCGCGGACCCTGGCCGAGGGCCACGACATCGCGGTCATCCCGGCCGGCGAACGCTGGCCGGACGGGTCGCTGAGGCCGGCCATCGAGGACCTGATCGGCGCCGGGGCGGTGATCGAGGCTCTGGGCCTGGCCATGTCGGCGGAGGCCCGGGTGGCCTGCGAGGCGTTCCGCTGCGCCAGGTCCGACCTGCCGGCCCTCATCGGCGACTGCATGTCGGGCCGGGAGTTGAGCGACCGCGGCCACGAATTGGATGTGGAGATCGCGCTGGAGCTGGATGTCAGCCATTGCGCGCCGGTGCTGAAGAACGGCGCCTATGAGGACGCGGCCTAACCCCGAGGATGTCAGATGAGCCAGCTCTTCCGGCTCTCCGGCGCCGTCCAGCGAGACCCCGAAGTCGACGCCTGGTTCGCCGGCGTGGTCCGGATCGGCCCCGAGATCGACGCCCGACTCCCGGAGCCGGCGGACGAGCTGCGGCGGCTTGCGCGAGTCTGGTTCGATCACATGCGGGGCTGCGGCCCCGACGTCGTGGAGCTCTTGCACGATGGCTGCCCGGTCGCCTGCGTCGCGGACGCGCCTTTTGGCTACGTCAATGCGTTCAAGGCCCATGTGAATGTTGGATTCTTCCGCGGCGCCATGCTCGACGACCCGCAGGGTCTGCTGGAAGGCGCTGGCAAGCGCATGCGGCATGTGGAGCTTGGCGCAGGGCGGCCGGTGAACCCCGATGCCCTGCGGGACCTCGTATCCGCGGCCTATGAGGACATCCAGATGCGACTCAGGTCCGAACCCTGAGGGGTGGTCTCAGCCCACCTGGGCGCTGGGCTCGCGGACCTCGGTCTCCGAGACCAGGGTCGGGGCGGAGATGGCGGGCGGCGCGGCGGGACGCTGGAACTTCAGGCTGCGCCCCTGGAAGAAGGCGCCCGATTCCATGGCCAGTTGTTCGTGGGTGATATCGCCGTCCACATAGGCCGTGCCGTGCAGGCGCACCTGCTTGGCGCTGATCTGGCCGATGACCCGGCCGCGGGTCTCGACGACCTCGGCGAAGATCGCGCCCTCCACGTGGCCGGTTTCGCCGATGGTGACCTTGTCCACCCGGACCTCGCCGCGCACCACGCCGTCGATCTGCAATTCGCCCTCGCCGATGACGCTGCCTTCGATGGTGATGTTGTCGGAGATCAGCGAGGGGGCCCGTGGAGCCTTGCGGCTCGCCTCGGGAGGCGCCGCCATGTCCGGAACCAGCTTGTCGGAGGTGCCCTTAGTCGCCCTGGAGAACATAGTCGCCCGCCTTCACGTAACGGCCGGGGTTCTGGGCCCGTCCGTTGACCCAAACCTCGTAATGCAGGTGCGGGCCGGTGGAACGGCCCGTCGAGCCCATGGCTCCGATCCGCTGGCCCACGGCCACGCGCTGGCCGGGACGGACAGCGATGGCCTGGAGGTGGGCGTAGCGGGTCTTGAAGCCGCGGCCGTGGTCGATCTCGATGGTGTTGCCATAGCCCGACCGGACACCGGTGAACGACACCACGCCCGGCGCGGTGGACTGGATCGGGAAGTTATAGCCGCCGGTGAAGTCCAGGCCCGAATGGAAGGCCGGGCGACGGGTGAAGGGATCGAAGCGGACGCCGAAGCCGCTGCTGGTGCCGGTGGAGACCGGGCGGGCGAAGGGCAGGTTCTGCGCGGCCTCGGCCAGGGCGCCGGCCTCGGAGAGGTTGGTCGCCGCGTGCTGGATGCGCTGGGCGAAGCCCTCGTCCACGTCCAGGACGGCGGCGAGGGCCCGGGGATCCTTGGCCTCGATCAGCGGTCCGCCCAGCGAGCCGCCCTTGGGCACGTAGGACGACGGCGTCAGGCCGGCCAGCCGGAAGGCCAGCCGCAGCCGGTCGGCCCGGGTCTTGGCGAAGTCGTCGGCCGCATCGATCAGCCGTTCCTGGCCCGCGCGCACCAGCTCGATGCGGCGCATGGGACTGACGGTGGCTGGGATGTTGCTCGCCTTCTGGATGGTGGGGGCCAGGGCGGTGGCGACGCCGGGGGCGTCCTTAATGTCGCTGAGCAGCATGGCGAGCGCCGCGTGGCGCTTCTCGACCGTGATGGCCAGCTGATCCACGCCGCCCTCGGCGGCGGTCAGCTGGGCCACGGCGCTGTTCAGGCGAGCTTCGCGATCAGCGACCAGGCGCTCGGACTTGGCCTGCATGCGGGCCAATTCCTGGTCGTGACCCGAAATCGCCATGGCGTTGACCAGCATGGCCGCGGTGCAGACGCCCATCCACAGTGCGCCAGCCGCCACCGTGCCGGCGCCGGCCAGCTGTTTGCCTGTGGTCAGTACGAACGCCCGCATTTCCCCGCCGGAGCGGACATAGATATGTCTCTCGGGAAATAGCTCATCAAGCGATCGGCGAAGGCGCGCAAAGCGTGTCATTTCCACCGCGTCGGCTACGGAACTTTTTGGTCCCGCGGATATGCAGTGAGAATTGGAGGCCGCGCAAGACCCTTCGCGCCGCGAGGGCAAGGGGCCTGAGTCTGGTGACTATCAACGACGTTGGTTAACGAGAGCTGAACGGCCAAGCTAGGGCCGTTCGCGCCGCCTTGCCCGCCAAGGCCCAGATCGCCGGATGGCGCGACATATCTACAACATTTGGAGCGGGGCCCGGGGTTTCTTCCGGCCAGGCCCAAGCGCGGCGATGCGGCCGTCGGCCGCACCGCGACACGCTTAAGCTTTAAGGGATTTCACGGCCTCGAGGACTGCTTCGGCATGGCCGTCGACTCGGACCTTGCGCCAGATTCGGACCAGCTTGCCGTCGGCGCCGATCAGGAAGGTGGAGCGGTCGATGCCCATGTACTGGCGGCCATAGAGGCTCTTCTCGATCCAGGACCCATAGGCCTCGATCATGGTTCCTTCCGGATCGGAACCGAGGGGCACGGTGAGGTCGTACTTGGCTGTAAATTTCGCGTGACGAGCCAGGCTGTCCTTCGAAACGCCGAGAACCGAAGCGCCCGCCTTGGCGAAATCGGCCGCCAAGGCGCTGAACTGCTGTGATTCCTTCGTGCAGCCGGGGGTGTCGTCCTTCGGGTAGAAATAGACCACCAGCGGCTTGCCCTTGAAGCCGGCGAGCGTGATGGGGCCGTTCGCCCCGGCCAGTTCGAAGTCGGGCGCCTGGGCGCCTTCGGTCAGTTCGGACATCGCGTCTCTCCAGGCCTAGACGGGCTTCACCAGGACGATCTTCTTCTTACCGGCCGCCAGCTTGACCACGCCGTCGACCAGATCGGCGGAGGTGATGGCGCGGTTGGCGTCGGTCTCGGCCTTGTCGTTGACCCGCAGGCCGCCACCTTGGGCCAGGCGGCGCGCCTCGCCGCGCGACGCGGCCAGGCCGGCGTCCGCGGCCAGGGCCGCGAGCACGATGCCGGCCTCCAGTTCGGCGGCGGGAACCTCGTGGGTCGGCATGTCATCCGACACGCTGCCGACTTCGAAGGCCACGCGCGCCGCTTCCGCCGCGGCCTGGGCCGCGTCGGCGCCGTGCAGCAGGGTGGTGGCCGTGTTGGCCAGCACCTTCTTGGCCTCGTTGATCTCCGCGCCCTGCATGGCCTCGTAGCGGGCGATCTCCGCCATGGGCAGATCGGTGAACAGCTTCATGAAGCGGCCCACGTCGGCGTCCTCGGTGTTGCGCCAGAACTGCCAGTAGTCGTACGGGCTGCGCATGTCGGCGTTGAGCCAGACGGCGCCGCCCACGGTCTTGCCCATCTTCTGGCCGGAGGCCGTGGAGAGCAGGGGGGTGGTCAGGCCGAAGGACGGCTTCTGGTCCACCCGGCGGATCAGTTCGACCCCGTTGACGATATTGCCCCACTGGTCGGAGCCGCCCATCTGCAGCAGGCAGCCGTGCTTCCGTTCCAGCTCCAGGAAGTCCACAGACTGCATCAGCATGTAGTTGAACTCGAGGAAGGTCATCGGCTGCTCGCGGTCGAGCCGGGCCTTGACGCTGTCGAAGGCCAGCATCCGGTTGATCGTGAAATGGACTCCGTAGTCCCGCAGAAACTCGACGTATCCGAACTTCGACAGCCAATCGTCATTGTCGACCATGACCGCGTCGGTCGGTCCGTCGCCGAAGGTGAGGAAGCGCTCGAACGTGCCCTTGATGGTGGCGATGTTGGCCTGGATCTGATCGTGGGTCAGCAGCGGGCGCTGGCCGTCCTTGTCGGTCGGATCACCCACCTTGGTGGTGCCGCCGCCCATCAGCACGATCGGCTTGTGGCCGGCCTGCTGCAGGCGGCGCAGCATCATGATCTGGATCAGATGGCCGACGTGCAGGCTGGACGCCGTGGCGTCGAAGCCGATGTAGGCGGTGATCGTCCCCTTGGCCGCGGCTTCATCCAGCTCCGCCGGATGGGTGATCTGGTGGATGTAGCCACGCTCCTGCATAACGCGCAGGAACTGGGACTTGAAGTTCTGGTCGGCGGACATGGGCGATAACTCTGGCGAAGACGCAGGGCGCTCTAACACGCGGTCTGCAAGCATTTCGAGGGACATCTGACAGGCTCCTGGTCGGCGGGAGGCCGGAGACCGTCTTTTCTCTGGGATGAGATAGGCGCCGACCTGGTGAGGTAGGCGCAAGGGATCGAACCGCGCCTGCTTTAGGGCAGGCGGTAATAGCTGGCCGGGTTGGCGGAGCGGCGTTCGATCATGGCCGCTAGCTACCGGCGCGAGGGCATGGCAGTCAAGCTCTCCATGCGAGTCCTCGGGTTCATGACCGGCACGTCGCTGGACGCCTGCGACATGGCGATCCTGGAGACGGACGGCGAGACGATCGCGGCGTTCGGCCCGGCGGGCGAGCGCAAGCTGACCGACGCCCTGCGCGATCTCATCCTGGAGGCCACCCGCCAGGCCCTGCAGTGGCCACGCGGCGCGCCGGAGCCGGAGATCTTCCGGGAAACCGCCGCCGCCGTGGCCCGCGACCACTTCGAGGCCGCCGAGGGATTCCTGGCGGACCACGGCCTGACCTGGTCCGACATCGACCTGATCGGCATGCACGGCCAGACCGTGCTGCATGAACGTCCGGTCGAGGGGCGCCTCGGGCGAACGGTCCAGCTTGGTGACGCCCAGTGGCTGGCCGACGCCGCGGGCGTGCCCGTGGCCTACGACTTCCGCGCCGCCGACGTGGCCGCCGGCGGGGACGGCGCCCCGCTGACGCCGATCTACCACCTGGCGCGGGCCCGGACCGCGGGGCTGAAGCCGCCCCTGGCCATCCTCAATGTGGGTGGGGTGGCCAATGTCACATTCTGGTCGGAGACCGGCGACATCGCCGCCTTCGACACCGGGCCTGGCAACGGCATGCTCGACCTGCTGGTCCAGGGGCGCGGCGCCGGCCGCTACGACGCGGGCGGCAAGTTCGCCAGCGTCGGCCAGGTGGACGAGACCGTGCTGCGCGGACTGCTGGACCATCCCTATTTCAAAGCCCCGCCGCCCAAGTCGCTCGACCGTCACGACTTCCCGCTGGCGCCGCTGGACAAGCTGCAGCTCGAGGACGCCGCCGCCACCCTGACGGCCTTCACCGCAGAGGCGGTCAAGCTGGGCTTCGAGCTGATGGGCGGCGTGCCGACGGAGCTGGTCGTGTGCGGCGGCGGACGGCACAATCCGCAGCTTATGAAGGCCTTCGCCGAACGGCTGGCTGTTCCGGTGACGCGCGCGGAGGATCATGGCTGGCGCGGCGATTCCATCGAGGCTGAGGCCTTCGCCTATCTCGCGGCGCGCACCCTGCGCGGCCTGGCGATCTCATATCCAAAGACCACGGGCGTCACCGCGCCCATGACCGGCGGGCGCGTCGCCCGACCAACGGCATGAATCGGGGAGTTCATCTATGTCCAAGGCCTATTGGCTGGCCGGAGCGGCCGCGGCGTTCGCACTGACCACGGGGGCGCAGGCCCAGGAGAAGCCGACGCCCCAGCCCTACGACGCGGCCGTGTTCGCCGCGGCCAAGGCGATGCAGCCCAAGGTCGTCGCCTGGCGGCGCGACTTCCACGAGCATCCCGAGCTGGGCAACAGCGAGGTGCGGACCGCCAAGATCGTCGCCGACCACCTGCGCAAGCTCGGCTTCGAGGTGCGCACCGGCGTCGGCAAGACCGGCGTGGTGGGGATCCTGAAGGGCGCCAAGCCCGGCAAGGTGGTCGCGCTGCGCGCCGACATGGACGCCCTGCCGGTGGCCGAGCAAACGGGGCTTCCCTTCGCCTCCAAGGTCACCGCCCAGTACAACGGCCAAACCGTGCCGGTGATGCACGCCTGCGGCCATGACAGCCACGTGGCGATCCTGATGGGCGCGGCCGAGGTGCTGGCGGGGATGAAGGACCAGGTCGAGGGCACGGTGGTCTTTATCTTCCAGCCGGCCGAGGAGGGCCCGCCCGCGGGCGAGGAGGGCGGCGCGACCCTGATGGTCAAGGAAGGTGTGTTGAAGAGCCCCAAGGTCGACGCGATCTTCGGCCTGCACGCCTTCCCCGGTCCTGTTGGGGCCATCGTCTGGCGCCCCGGCCCGATGATGGCGGCCTCGGACCGCTTCGAGATCCAGCTGAAGGGGCGCCAGGCGCACGGCTCCATGCCCTGGCAAGGCATCGACATGTCGTCGCTGACGGCCGACATCGTCACGGCCTTCAACCAGATCGCTTCCCGTCAGATCAACGTCTCCAAGACCCCGACGGTGCTGACCGTGGCCACGCTGCATGGGGGCCTGCGCTACAACATCATCCCCGAGGACATGGCGATGACCGGCACCCTGCGAACCTTCGATCCGGGAATGCGCACCGACGTGATCGCCCGGGCGGAGAAGGCGGTGGCCTCAATCTCGGAACGCTACGGCGCCACGGCGAAGTTCATCTGGGGCACGCCCAACCCGGTGACGGACAACGATCGCGCCTTGACGGCTCGGATGAAGCCGACCCTGGCGCGGGCGACCGGGGGGAAGGTCGTCGACGACATCGACTACATCATGGGCGCCGAGGACTTCTCCTACTTCCAGAAGGAGGTCCCGGGCTTCTTCTACCATCTGGGCGTCGGCTTCCCGAAGGGCGGCAACCACTCGCCGTTCTTCGACGTGGACGAAGCGGCCATGGAGGCAGGAGTCCGCGCCCAGGCGCTGATGGCGCTGGATTTCCTGAAGGGGAGCTAGAACGGTTTGTCCCTCCTCCTTGTGAGGAGGGACAGGGCCTAGATCGGATCGGCGGCGATGCGCTTGTCGAGATAGGCCCCGACGCGCTGCTCCACGTCCGGCAGGTTCTCGGCCCAGAAGTGGGTGGCGCCCTCGATCACCTCGTGGTCGATGACGATGCCCTTCTGGGTGCGCAGCTTGGAGACCACGCGCTCGACCTCGACCGGCGGCACCACGGTGTCGGCGCCGCCGTGCAGGATCAGGCCGGAGGCCGGGCAGGGGGCCAGGAAGCTGAAGTCGTACATGTTGGTGGGCGGTGAGACCGAGATGAAGCCGTCGGTCTCGGGACGACGCATCAAGAGCTGCATGCCCACCCAGGCGCCGAACGAATAGCCGGCCACCCAGCACTGCGAGGCCGCGGGGTTGGTCGATTGCAGCCAGTCCAGCGCCGTGGCGGCGTCGGCCAGTTCGCCGATGCCTGAGTCGAACTCGCCCTGGCTGCGGCCCACGCCGCGGAAGTTGAACCGCAGGGTCGAAAAGCCGCGCTTCATGAACAGGTGAAACAGTTGCACGGCCACCGGATGGTTCATCTGGCCGCCGGCCTTGGGGTGCGGGTGCAGGATCAGCGCAATAGGAGCGGTGGGGGTCTTGCCCGCCGAATACCGGCCCTCGATCCGCCCGGCCGCACCGGTCAGAACCACCTCTGGCATGCTCGTCCTCTCGTCATGCGCGCCGCCCAATACTTGACTAACGCGCTGGGTCTTCCTAAGTCGCGACCGTCGGCCCGTACCGGCGACAAGTCCCGCTGCAAGGCGGGGCCTGTAACATAGGGGCCGCGCGAAATGCTCGAAAAATCGTGCGGGCCAGCAGGAGCGACATGCGCCTCTCGACCAAGGGACGATATGCGGTGATGGCCATGGCCGACCTCGCGCGCCGGCAAGGTGCGCTCAGCGAGGGCGACCGCGCCGTGGCCCTGTCGGAAATCGCCGCCCGCCAACAGATCTCCCTCTCCTATCTGGAGCAGCTCTTCGCCCGCCTGCGCCGCCGCGGCCTGGTGCGCAGCCTGCGCGGTCCCGGCGGCGGCTATCGGCTGGTGCGTTCGGCCGAGGAAACCAACATCGCCGACATCGTGCTGGCCGTCGACGAGCCCCTGCGCGCCACCCGCTGCAGCGCCAAGGGCAAGGGCTGCATGCTGAAGGGCGAGCGCTGCCTGACCCACGACCTGTGGGAAGAGATGGGGCGGCAACTCGAAACTTACCTGGCGTCCGTCTCCCTGGCCGACGTCGTCACCGGTCGGTTGGGCCCCTCGCATGTGGAGGCGGCATGACCCGGGTCTATCTCGACTACAACGCCACCGCGCCGCTGCGCCCCGAGGCGCTGGAGGCGGTGACCCGCGCCTGCGCCATGGGCGGCAATCCCTCCTCGATCCACGCGGCGGGCCGAGCCGCCCGGGCCCTGGTCGAGCAGGCCCGCACCGAGGTCGCCGCTCTGATCGGCGGTCCCGCCTCCACAGTGGTCTTCACCTCCGGCGGCACCGAGGCCAATGCGCTGGCCGTCGATAGCGCCGTGGCCACCGGCTCCAGGCGCCTGATCGTCAGCGCCATCGAGCACGACAGCGTGCTGGAGACCGCCAAGGCCAGCGGCATGGCGGTCGAGATCCTGCCGGTCGGCGCCGACGGCCTCGCCGACCTGGCCTGGCTGTCTGAGCGGCTGGCGCGCTGGGACGCCGCCGACGGCCGGCCGTTCGTGGCCTTGATGCTGGCCAACAACGAAACCGGCGTGATCCAGCCGGTCCGTGAGGCCTCCGAGATCGTCCGCGCCGCCGAGGGGTGGCTGCATGTGGACGCCATCCAGGCGGCGGGCAAGATCGCGACGGACAGCCGCGCCCTGGGCGCCGACACCCTCTCGACGTCGGCCCACAAGCTGGGCGGGCCGCAGGGCGTGGGCGCCCTGACCTTCGGACCCCGCGCCACCCTGGTCCGCCGCCAGCACGGCGGCGGGCAGGAGCGGGGACGCCGGGCCGGGACCGAGAACGTGCCCGGGATCGCGGGCTTCGGCGCCGCCGCCATGGCCGCGATGCGCGACGTGAACGACCAGGCCCCGATGCGCGACATCGCGGCCGAGCAGCTCAAGGCGCAGGGCGCCGTGGTCATCGCCGAGAGCTCGCCGCGCCTGCCCAACACCCTCTGTGTCGCCACGCCGGGCCATCCCTCCGACCTGCAGGTGATGAAGCTCGACCTCGCCGGCTTCATGGTCAGCGCCGGCTCGGCCTGTTCGTCCGGCAAGGTCAAGGCCAGCCACGTGCTGTCGGCCATGGGGCTCGGCGAACTGGCCGAATCCGCCATCCGCGTCTCGGGCGGCTGGGGTACGACAGAAAACGATTGGGCGGCCTTCGTGGACGCCTGGAGTGAAATCCGTCACGCCGCGCGTCGCGCGCCGGCGGCGTGAGGAGGTAAGCCCATGGCCGCTGTCAAACAGACCATCGAACACGTCGAGAGCCTCGAGAAGTACAAGCACGGCTTTGTCACCGACATCGAGCAGGACTTCGCACCCAAGGGCCTGTCGCCCGACATCGTGCGCTTCATCTCGGCCAAGAAGGACGAGCCCCAGTGGATGCTGGACTGGCGCCTCGACGCCTATG
This sequence comes from Phenylobacterium sp. LH3H17, assembly GCF_024298925.1. Lineage (NCBI taxonomy): Bacteria > Pseudomonadati > Pseudomonadota > Alphaproteobacteria > Caulobacterales > Caulobacteraceae > Phenylobacterium > Phenylobacterium sp. LH3H17. The sequence continues at coordinate 2,063,443 of NZ_CP101283.1, forward strand.
AGCGCTGGCTGGCCATGGACGAGCCGCAATGGGCCAAGGTCGCCTTCCCGCGGATCGACTACCAGGACAGCTACTACTACGCCGCGCCGAAGGAGAAGACCGGTCCGCAGAGCCTCGACGAGGTCGACCCTGACATCCTGGCCACCTACGCCAAGCTGGGCATCCCGCTGCGCGAGCAGGAGGTGCTGGCCGGGGTCGTGGGCGCGCCAAAATACGCCGTCGACGCAGTGTTCGACTCCGTCTCGGTGGTCACCACCTTCAAGAAGGAGCTGGCTCAGGTCGGCGTGATCTTCTGCTCGATGAGCGAGGCGATCCGCGAGCACCCCGAGCTGGTGAAGCAGTACCTGGGATCGGTGGTCCCGGTCTCGGACAACTACTACGCCTGCCTGAATGCCGCTGTCTTCTCCGACGGCAGCTTCGTCTATGTGCCGCCGGGCGTGCGCTGCCCGATGGAGCTCTCCACCTATTTCCGCATCAATGCGGAGAACAGCGGCCAGTTCGAACGCACCCTGATCATCGCCGACAAGGGCTCCTACGTCTCTTACCTGGAGGGCTGCACCGCCCCCATGCGCGATGAGAACCAGCTCCACGCCGCGGTGGTCGAGCTGATCGTCCTGGACGACGCCGAGATCAAATATTCCACAGTCCAGAACTGGTATCCGGGCGATCCGGAGACCGGCAAGGGCGGGATCTACAACTTCGTCACCAAGCGCGCCGACTGCCGCGGCGACCGTTCCAAGGTGTCCTGGACCCAGGTCGAGACCGGCTCGGCGATCACCTGGAAGTACCCGTCCTGCGTCCTGCGCGGGAAGGACAGCGTCGGCGAATTCTATTCCATCGCCATCACCAACGGCCGCCAGCAGGCCGACACTGGCACCAAGATGATCCACCTGGGCGAGGGCACCCGCTCGCGGATCATCTCCAAGGGCATCTCGGCGGGCCGGTCGTCAAACACCTATCGCGGCCTGGTCTCGGCCCATCCAAAGGCCAAGGGCGCGCGCAACTTCACCCAGTGCGACTCCCTCCTGATCGGCAAGGAATGCGCCGCCCATACCGTCCCCTATGTCGAGGCGCGTAACGGCCAGTGCGTCTTCGAGCACGAGGCCACCACCACCAAGCTTTCCGAAGACCAGCTGTTCTACGCCATGCAGCGCGGGCTCTCGCAGGAGGAGGCCGTCCAACTGCTGGTCAACGGCTTCGTCAAGGAGGTGCTCCAGGAGCTCCCCATGGAGTTCGCCGTGGAAGCCCAGAAGCTCGTCGCCATTTCCCTTGAAGGGTCCGTCGGATGACCCTCGCAACCCTCGAGAACCTCGCCATGTCCTTTCGCCGCGCCTTCGAAGCCGAACACGCCAAACGTGACGCCGCCCGTCACGAGCGGGAGGAGGCCGAACGCCGGCAACAGGAAGAGGACCTGGCCCGGGCCGAGCAGCTGCACGAAGCGCTTTCCGCAGACGTCGGCTTCCTGCGCGAGAAGGGCCTGACCCTGGATCGCCGGCGCTACACGGTCAGCCTCAACCACGAGGACTATCTGATCGACGCCTATTTCGAGGCCGGGACCGCCACGGTGCGTTCGGCCGACAAGCGTTCGGCCTCCACGTCCACCGCCGCCCCGCGCAAGCAGCAGACGGTCCAGACCGTCGAGCAGGCCCTCGAGGTGATGGCCCAGTACCTGGCCGACGAGACCGTCTGATGCTGAAGATCGAGAACCTGCACGCCAGCGTCGACGACAAGCCGATCCTGAAGGGCCTGACCCTCGATGTCCCGGCCGGCGAAGTGCACGCCATCATGGGGCCGAACGGGGCCGGAAAATCGACCCTGTCCTACGTCCTGACCGGCCGTGGGGGCTATGAGGTCACCCAGGGGACCGCCACGCTCGATGGCGAGGACCTGCTGGCGCTGGATCCCAGCGAACGGGCCGCCCGCGGCGTCTTTCTTTCCTTCCAGTATCCGCTCGAGATCCCGGGCGTCCCCGCTCTGACCTTCATCCGCACGGCCATGAACGCCCAGCGCAAGGCGCGCGGCGAGCCCGAGGTCACCGCGCCGGAGTTCCTGAAGCTCGCGCGGACCACGGCCGCCTCGCTGAAGATCGACTTCGAGATGCTGAAGCGGGCGCTCAATGTCGGCTTCTCCGGTGGCGAGAAGAAGCGGATGGAAATCTTTCAAATGGCGATGCTTTCGCCTCGATTCCTCATCCTTGACGAGACCGATTCCGGCCTCGATATCGACGCCCTGAAGATCGTCGCCGATGGCGTGAACGCCATGCGCTCCCCCGACCGAGCCATGCTGGTGATCACCCACTATCAGCGGCTGCTGGACTACATCAAACCCGACCGCGTCCACGTTCTGGCCGGCGGCCGGATCGCCGCCTCGGGCGGCCCCGACCTCGCTCTTGAGCTGGAGCGCGAAGGCTACGACAAGTACGCGAGGGCTGCGTGAGCCTGGCGACCGCCCTCAAGACCGGTGACGTCGCCCAGCTTCCGTCCAAGCGCGACGAGGATTGGAAGTGGACCGACCTGCGCGGACTGCTGCGGGTCATGCCCGAGCCGTCGCCGGCCTTTGACGGCGAGGCGCCGGCGGGACCCTTCGCCGCCCTGGCCAACCTGCCGATCCACGTGGTCAACGCCAGCGACCCGGTTGTCGTGCGCAGCGCGTCGGCTCAGCCCTATGTGGTGTCCCTGCATTTCGCCGCGCTCGGCGGCGGTTCGCACGCCGCCTCGGCCCGGATCGAGGTCGCCGAGGGCGCGCACCTGATCCTGCTGGAGAGTTATGAGGGCGACGGGGCCGACTATCTGGCCAACCACGACCTGCAGATCACGGTGGGCGCCAATGCCCGCCTTGAACGCATAGTCCTGGCCGCCGACGGCGCCGAGGGCGTCAGCGTCTCCCAGGCCGAGGTGGCGCTGGGCGCGGGCGCCAGCTTCGCCCAGACCGTGCTCACCGACGGCGCGCGCCGCCAGCGCATCGAAACCCGGGTGAACCATCCAGGCGCCGGCGCCAGCCTGCGGCTCGACAGCGCCTATCTGCTGGCCGACAAGCGCCATGCCGATCTGACCACGGTGGTCGAGCATCAAGGCGTCGATGGGACCACCGTCCAGCTCACCAAGGGCGTGGTTCGCGACCAGTCGCGCGGCGTCTTCCAGGGACGGATCCGGGTGGCCCCCGGCGCCGACCGCACCGACGCGCGGATGGCGCACAATGCGCTGATCCTGTCGGACAAGGCCGAGGTCGACGCCAAGCCTGAGCTGCTGATCTTCGCAGACGACGTACAGTGCGCCCACGGCAACACCATCGGGGCCCTGGACGAACAGGCACTGTTCTACGCCATGCAGCGCGGCATGCCCCACGAGACGGCGCGGGCCATGCTGATCGAGGCCTTCGTCGGCGAAGTGGTCGAGCGGATCGAGCACGAGGGCGCCCGAGAGGTGGCGCGCGTCTGGGCCGCCGATCGGCTGAAGGCGGCGTCATGACCTTCGACGTCGAGCAGGTCCGCCGCGAGTTCCCGATCCTCACCCGCCAGGTCAACGGCAGGCCGCTGGTCTATCTGGACAGCGCCGCCTCCGCTCAGAAGCCGCGGGCGGTGATCTCGGCCATGAGCCGGTGCATGGAAAGCTCCTATTCCAACGTCCACCGCGGCCTGCACACCCTGGCCAACGAGACCACCGACGCCTACGAGGCCGCCCGCAAGTCGGTGGCGAGCTTCATCAACGCCGAGCTTGGCGAAGTCGTCTTCACCAAGGGCGGCACCGAGGCGATCAATCTGGTGGCGTCGAGCCTGGGCGCGACGCTCAAGGCCGGCGATGAAATCCTGCTCAGCGAGATGGAGCACCACGCCAATATCGTACCGTGGCACTTCCTGCGCGAACGCCAGGGCGTGGTCCTGAAGTTCATCCCCGTCCTCGACGACGGCCGCCTCGACATCGACGCCCTGCCGGGCATGCTGACCGACAAGACCAAGGTCGTGGCGCTGACCCACATGTCCAACGTGTTGGGCACGGTCAATCCGGTGGCCGAGGTGATCGCCCAGGCCCACGCGGCCGGCGCCAAGGTGCTGCTGGACGGCTGCCAGGCCATCGTCCACCAGGCGGTGGACGTGAAGGCGCTGGACGTCGACTTCTATGTCTTCTCTGGCCACAAGCTGTATGGCCCCACCGGTATCGGCATCCTCTACGGCAAGGCCGCCGAGCTGGCCGCGCTGCGGCCCTACCAGGGCGGCGGGGAGATGATCGCCGAGGTCAGCCTCGACAAGATCACCTATGCGGACCCGCCGCATCGCTTCGAAGCCGGCACGCCGCCGATCCTGGAAGCCATCGGCCTGGGCGCGGCGATCGAGTGGCTGAACGGCCTGGACCGCGAGGCGGTCGCCGCCCACGAGGCCGGGCTCTACGCCCGGGTCCGCGAGCGGCTGAACGGGGCCAACTGGCTGCGCGTGATCGGCGAGGCGCCGGGTAAGGGTGCGATCCTGTCCTTCACCGTCGACGGCGCCCACGCCCACGACGTGGCCCAGATCCTCGACCGCTACGGCGTGGCCGTCCGCGCCGGAACCCATTGCGCCGAGCCCCTGATGAAGCGTTTCGGGGTCACGTCCTCGGCGCGCGCCTCTTTCGCCCTATATAATACGGAAGGGGAGGTCGACGCATTCGTCGACGCCCTCGACCGTACCCGGGCCTTTTTTGCTTGAGCATGATCATGGATGACGCCTCCGCCATCGAGCCGACCTCGACGACGCCCCTGAGCCAGGGCGAGCTCGACGCGCTCACCGATCAGCTCATCGAGAAGCTCAAGACGGTGTTCGACCCGGAAATCCCGGTCGACATCTACGAGCTGGGCCTGATCTACAAGGTCGACGTCTCGGACGAGAAGAACGTCGCCATCGACATGACGCTCACCGCCCCCGGCTGCCCGGTGGCCGGCGAGATGCCCGGCTGGGTCGAGGACGCGGTGCGCGAAATCCCCGGCATCGGTCAGGTGAAGGTCGACCTTGTATTCGACCCGCCCTGGGATCCCTCGCGGATGTCGGATGAGGCGAAACTTCAATTGAACATGTTCTGAACCCATATAGGCAGCACATGACCGACCTGAACCTCACCGCCGCCCCTCGCGCCCGCCGCCCTCGGCCCAAGGTGGTCACCCTGACCGACGCCGCCGCGGCGCGCGTGCGGGAGATCATGGGCAAGGCGGAGAAGCCCTATGCGGGGCTAAGGGTGGGTGTGAAAAACGGCGGTTGTGCAGGTTCCGAGTACATCATCGAGTATGCCGAGGCCGCCGGGCCGCTCGACGAGGTGGTCGAGGACAAGGGCGTCACCATACTGATCGAGCCCAAGGCGATCCTGTTCCTGATCGGCACCGTGATCGACTACGAGGCCAACAAGCTCTCGGCCAAGTTCGTGTTCAAGAACCCCAACGAGACCGACGCCTGCGGTTGCGGCGAGAGCGTCACGATCCAGCCGGCCGCCGAGACCGACGTCTAGCGGCCCTTGAACTCGGCGGGGCGCTTCTGCAGGAAGGCCAGCACGCCCTCGCGGCTGTCCTCGGTGCGTCCGGCGAACTTTTGGGCCATCCGCTCGGCGTGGATCTGCTCGGCCCATGCCTCGTCCAGGCTGTCCCAGATCAGCTTGCGGGTGGCGCCCAGCGACTTGGGACCGGTGGCCAACGCCTTGGCCAGTTCCATGGCCGTGTCCATCAGCTGATCGTCGGGGACGCAGCGATTTATCAGGCCCCACTCCAACGCGGTCTTGGCCGGCAGGCGCTCGCCGAGCAGGGCCATCTCCATGGCCCGCGCCTTGCCGATCAGGCGAGGCAGGAGGTAGGTCGAGCCGCCGTCCGGCACCAGGCCGATGCGGCGGAAGGCTTGCATGAAATAGGCGCTCTCTGCGGCCACGATGATGTCGCCCATCAGGGCCAACGAACAGCCGACTCCGGCCGCCACCCCGTTCACCGCCGTGACGATGGGGACCGGGAAGTCGCGGATCGAACTCACAAATGGGTTGTAGACGCTCTCCAGCGCCGCCCCGGCGTCGGGGCCCTCGGGATCGGGCGTCTCGGAGCCCACGCCCCCTGCGCGTCCCGAGAGGTTGGCGCCGGAGCAGAAGCCGCGGCCTTCGCCGGTCAGCACCACGCAGCGCACCGAGGCGTCCGCCGCCATAGCCTTGAACGCTTCTCCGAGCTCGGCCATCAGGTCGAGACCGGCGGCGTTCAGGGTGGCGGGGTCCGTGAGGGTGACGACGCCAATGCCGTCAGCGACCGATGTCTTGAGCTTGGAATAGGCCACGGCGTCCTCCGAATGCGATGTCGGCGCATTCTAAGCGGCCATACCCTCACGTCATGCTAGCGGAAATCAGACCCCTAGGCGGCGTCGGCGACGATCTCTGCGTTGGTCACCAGGTTCCGGCCCGACCGCTTTGAGGCGTAGAGAGCGGTGTCGGACCGCTCCATCAGGCTATGGGCGCTCTCGCCGCGGCGCAGCTGGGCGACGCCGGCCGAGACGGTCACGGCGCCCAGATCGTCGTTGGTCGAGCGGCGCTTCAGGATCCGCGACGAGACCTCTTCACGGATCTCCTCCAGCACCAGGGCCGCCGCGTCGGCAGTCTCGCGCGGGAAGATCAGGGCGAATTCCTCGCCGCCGTAGCGGGCGGCGAAGCGGGGTGGGGCGCCGACGCGGCCGATGACGCTGGCGACGTAGCGGATCACCTGGTCGCCGGTCTGGTGGCCCCAGGTGTCGTTGAAGTTCTTGAAGTGGTCGATGTCGATGACCGCCAGAGTCACGGTGTGGCCGTCGGCGTCGGCCTCCGCGCAGGCGCGCTCCAACTCCTCGTCGAAGGCCTTGCGGTTGGCGAGCTGGGTCAGGCCGTCTGTGGTGGCGTCCCGACGGACCTGTTCCAGGTGCTCGCGCAGGCGAGCGACCTCGGTGGTCGACTCGGCCAGGCGCTTTTCCAGCGACTTGTTCTCGCGCTGCACGCGCTTGGTCGCTGAGGCCAGGGTGTCGACCATGGCCTTCAGTTCTTCGGGCTGGCGATCGGCGGCGAGGGAGGTCGAAGCGCTGGCCAGGGTCTGGCCATAGGCCTCGCTCGACTTCTGGGCGCTCTCGATAGCGCGGCTGACCGAGATCAGCTCCTTGCTGAGCGCGTCACCGGCGTCGCGGATCTGTTCGGTGAGTTTGGCCTTCGGGAGGTAGGCCGCGGCCAGTTCATCGGCCAGATGATCGGTGAAGGCCTCGCCGACCGAAATCAGGCGGGTGATCTCGCGGCCCAGCTCGCTGTCTGGCTCCGCCACGAAGTGGGTCCAGAGCTCGAAATTGACCGGGGTCGGCCAGACCTGATGGGCCTCCATCGCCTCCACAACTTCGCGCGCCAGGGCGTATGCCCCCGGTCCCCGTAGCTTGTTGTCGATATTGGCGGACATTCTTCCCGTTCCCCGATTCTGGAGATCGGCGTTTTGCCAGATTCCCCAAACTGGAACGAGACCCTAGACCCCAGAGTCGAATGAGGCGTTAAGGCTGAACGATCCCGTCGAATTATTCGTCGACGGGAGGAAGCCGGGGCGGGGCGCGCATCAGGAAGGCCGGCGTGTCGGAGCCGAACCCCACCACGCCGCGATCCTCGGGATCGTCGCGACGGGGGCGGTCGTCGCGGCTCTCGCGACGCGGACGCTCTTCGCGTTCGTTGCGGCGGGGCCGCTCCGGGCGCTCGGCGCGGGCAGGCCGCTCGGCGCGTTCCGGACGTTCCTCGCGCGCGGGGCGATCTTCACGCGCCGGGCGTTCCTCGCGGAGGGCCGGGGCGGGTGCGGCCTCGGGCTGCTGCGCCTCGACCTGCGGCTTGCGCGCGCGGCTGCGCGGCGGCGGGGCCTGGGTCTCCTCGGTGACCGGGGCGACCATCGGAGACGTGATCGGCTCCATGGACGCGGTCTGGCCGTGGGGGGCGTGGGGACGGCTGCGCTGTTCGCCGCGCGGGGCGCGATCGCGCGAGCTGCTGCGCTCACGACCACCGCCGCCGCGTTCGCGGCCGCCACGGCCTTCGGCGCGGCGCTCGTCCTTGATGGCGGCGAAGTCGACGCCTTCCAGCACGACTTCCTCGGGATCCTTGCCGATCAGCTTCAGAACCTTCGCGATGTTCTGGGAGTCGGCGGGGGTGACGATCATGTAGGCCTTGCCGCTGCGGCCGGCCCGGCCGGTGCGGCCGATCCGGTGCACATAGTCGTCGGCGTGGTGCGGGACGTCATAGTTGAAGACGTGGCTGACGTCGGGAACGTCCAGGCCGCGGGCGGCGACGTCGGAGGCGCAGAGGAGCTTCAGCTCCCCCTTGCGGAAGGCCTCCAGGGTGCGCATCCGCGTGGCTTGGTCCAGGTCGCCGTGGATGGGGGCTGCGTCCAGGCCGTGGGCCTTCAGCGACTTGGCGACGATATCGACCTCGGACTTGCGGTTGCAGAAGACGATGCCGTTGCGCACGTCATCCGCGCCGATCAGCATCCGCAGGGCGGTGCGCTTGGCCTTCGGGTCGGAGGTCGGCAGCCGCACGACGTACTGGGAGATGGTCTCCGCCGTCGTGGCCGGCCGCGTGGCCTCGATCCGCACCGGATCGTTCAGGAACTGCTTGGTGAGCCGGGTGATTTCCGGGGGCATGGTGGCCGAGAAGAACAGGGTCTGCTTCTTGGCCGGGGTCAGCTTGAAGATGCGCTCGATGTCGGGGATGAACCCCATGTCCAGCATGCGGTCGGCTTCGTCGACCACCATGATCTGCACGCCGGTCATCAGCAGCTTGCCGCGCTCGAAGTGGTCGAGCAGGCGGCCGGGGGTGGCGATCAGCACGTCGACGCCGCGGTCGAGCTTCAGCTCCTGGTCGCCGAAGGACACGCCGCCGATCAGCAGCGCCCAGGAGAGCTTCTGCTTCTGGCCCTTGGCGTACTTCTCGAAGGAGGCGGAGACCTGATCGGCCAGTTCGCGGGTGGGCGCGATGACCAGGGCGCGCGGCATGCGCGCCTTGGAGCGGCCGGCGGCCAGCCGGTCGATCATCGGCAGGGTGAAGGCGGCCGTCTTGCCGGTGCCGGTCTGGGCGATGCCCAGCACATCGCGGCCCTGCAGGGCGACGGGGATGGCCTCGGCCTGGATCGGTGTAGCGGTGGTGTAGCCGGTGTCGGCCACGGCCTTCAAAGTCGCGGGCGATAAGCCCAGTTCGGAAAATTCAGTCATTCAATTGCAAGTGGGGCGGATGGCCCGCCCGAAGGGGAGCACAAGCCGCGGCGGCGCGGACGGCGATCGTCGCGCGCGGCGGAAGATACGGTCTGCCGCCTTCAAGTCAAACGCGTTCTGTCACTTATGGTTCAAGGGGCCGAACATTGTCGGCGTCGGCTAGACGTCCAGATCGCCCGTGACGAACTCGGCGTTCTCCTGGATGAAGCGGAAACGCGACTCCGGTTTACGGCCCATCAGCGCCTCGACCAGCTCCTCCACCGCCTCCTCGGCGCGGGGCAGGGTGACCCGCGCCAGGGTCCGGCGCTTGGGGTCCATGGTGGTTTCCTTGAGCTGGGCGGGCATCATCTCGCCCAGGCCCTTGAAGCGGCCGATCTCCGGCTTCTTGCCCTTGAACTCGGTGGCCAGCAGCTCCTCGCGATGGGCGTCGTCGCGGGCATAGATGATTTTGCCGCCGTGGCTCAGGCGATAGAGCGGGGGCAGGGCCAGATAGAGTCGGCCCGATCGGATCAGGTTGGGCATGGTCCGGTAGAAGAAGGTGATCAGCAGCGAGGCGATGTGGGCGCCGTCGACGTCGGCGTCGGTCATGATCACCACGCGCTCGTAGCGCAGGTCCTCTTCCTTGAACTTCGCCCCGCCCTGAACGCCGAGCGCCAGCATCAGGTCGGTGAGCTCCTTGTTGGCGAACATCTTGTCCAGGGACGCCGAGGCGACGTTCAGGATCTTGCCGCGCAGGGGCAGGATCGCCTGGGTGCGGCGGTCGCGGGCCTGCTTGGCCGAGCCGCCGGCGCTGTCGCCCTCGACCAGGAAGATCTCGGTGCCGTCGGTAGCCTGGCCCGAACAGTCGGCCAGCTTGCCTGGCAACCGCAGCTTGCGCGTGGCCGAGGCGCGCGCGACTTCCTTGTCGCGGCGGCGCTTCAGCCGTTCCTCGGCGCGCTCGATGACGAATTCCAACAGGGCGCTGGCGACCTTGGGCTGGGCGGTCAGCCAGTGGTCGAACGGATCGCGCAGGGCGTTCTCGACCAGCTTCTGGGCGTCGGCCGACGACAGGCGCTCCTTGGTCTGGCCCTGAAATTCGGGATTGCGCACGAAGACGCTGATCAGGGCGCCGGCCTGGGCCACCACGTCCTCGGCGGTCAGGATGCCGCCGCGCTTCTCGCCGGTGAGTTCCGCATAGGCCTTGAGGCCGCGGACCAGGGCCGCGCGCAGGCCGGCCTCATGGGTCCCACCCTCGGGCGTCGGCACGGTGTTGCAGTAGGACTGCATGAAGCCGTCGGCCTCGCCGAACCCGGCCGGGGTCCAGGCGAGCGCCCATTCCACCGCACCGCCCTCGGCCTTGCGCTCGATGCGCCCGGCGAACGGCTCCGGCGTCACGGTCTCGATGCCCTTGACCCGCTCGGCCAGGAAGTCGGCCAAGCCGTTGGGGAACCGGAAGGTCGCTTCTGCCGGGGTCTGGTCGTGGATGCGCGAGGGATCGCAGCTCCAGCGGATCTCGACTCCGCCGAACAGATAGGCCTTGGACCTCGCCATCCTGTAGAGGCGGGCCGGCTTGAAGGCCGCGCCCTCGCCGAAAATCGTCGCATCCGGCAGGAAGCTGATCGCCGTGCCCTTCTTGCGTGTTGGCGCGCCCTTCGCGATCGGGCCGAGCGGTTTGCCGCGGCTGAAGGCCTGGCGCCACTCGAAGCCGTCCTTCCAGGCGGTGACCTCCACATGTTCGGAGAGCGCATTGACCACCGAGACGCCGACCCCGTGCAGGCCGCCGGAGGTCTCGTAGGCCTTGCCAGAGAATTTCCCGCCCGAGTGCAGGACGGTCATGATCACTTCCAGGGCCGACTTGCCCGGATGCTTCGGGTGCGGGTCGACCGGGATGCCGCGGCCGTCGTCCTTGACGCTGAGCGTGCCGTCGGCCTCCAGCCGCACCTCGATCACTTTGGCGTGGCCGGCGACGGCCTCGTCCATGGCGTTGTCCAGCACCTCGGCGAACAGATGGTGCAGGGCGCGCTCGTCCGTGCCGCCGATGTACATGCCCGGGCGCTTGCGAACCGGTTCCAGCCCCTCCAGCACCTCGATGTCCTTGGCCGAATAGCCGCCGGTGACGGCGGGATCGGCGCGCGGCTCATGGCTTTCGGCCAGCGGAGCGGCCGGCGCCGGGTTCAGGGCGTCGTCGAACAGGGATGCTTGGGGAAGGGCCTTGGACATGAGACCTGAAAGTGGAACGATTCGAGACCGCACCATATGAATCGCGGCCTGGGCCATGGCAATGCACGCCAGGGGGCCGTGTCGTCACAGGCTGTGGAGGAAAGGGAGATGGGCGCCGGACAGGCAAGACCACTGCGGATCGGCATTCTCGGCGCGGCGCGGATCGCGCCCCCGGCCCTGATCGCGCCCGCCACTGCGACCGGCGCGGCCCAGGTGGTGGCCGTGGCCGCCCGCGACCAGGCGCGGGCCACGGCCTACGCCATCGAGCACGCCATCCCCATCGCCCTGGACAGCTACGAGGCCCTGATCGCCCACCCGGAGGTCGAGGCGATCTACAACGCCCTGCCGCCGTCACGGCACGCAGACCTGACCATCGCCGCGCTCAAGGTCGGTAAGCCGGTGTTGTGCGAGAAGCCGTTCGCGCTCAATGCGGCCGAGGCCCGCGCCATGACCGACGCCGCCCGGGCGGCGGGTCTCGTGCTCATGGAAGCCTTCCACTACCGCTACCACCCGCTGTTCGCCCGGGTGCTGGAGATCTGCGCCAGCGGCGAGATCGGCGCGGTGCGCCGCATGGAGGCGGTGTTCACCACCTCCATCGCCGAGACCGGCGACGAACTGCGCTACGTTTCGGCCCTGGGCGGCGGCGCCCTGATGGACCTCGGGACCTATTGCCTGCACTGGGCGCGGACGGTGGCCGGCGCCGAGCCGCTCGGCGCCCAGGCGGAGTCGGTGCTGGGGGCCTCGGGCGTAGACATCTCCACCCACGCCATCCTGAACTTCCCGGGCGGGGTGATCGCCGAGCTGACCTGCGACATGGCCGGCCCGGTTCGCGCGAGCCTGGAGATCACCGGACTGGAGGGAAGCCTGAAGGTGATCAATCCGCTCGCGCCGCAGATGGGCCACATGTTGGAGGTCACACGGGAAGGCGAGGGTGGCCGGCGCGAGACCGTGACCCGCGATCCCACCTACGACTTCCAGCTCCGCGCTTTCGTCGCCGCGGTCCGGGGCGGGCTCCCGCCGCTCACCGGCGGCGCAGACGCCGTCGCCCAGATGACCGCCATGGACGCGATCAAGGCCGCCGCGCGCCTGGGCGGCCTCAAGACCTTGAACTAGCGTGGCGCGGCGAGGGCCCAGGTTCGCGGTGGTCGAATGGGGGCGCCATGGAGTCCGTCGCCCGACCTGATCGTCTATTCCGAAAGCTTCAGCGCCGGCCCGATCATATCGGCGGCGACGTCGGCCTTGTGGAAGGGCAGCCTATGCCAGCCCTTCTTCGAATACAGTTCGGTCTGGTCGGCGTGGTGCGGCGAGGCCGGATCGGTGGACTGTGAATAGGACAGCACCGCGTCGGCCACCGGGCCCTTTTCGTCGAAGGTCACCACCTGGATGTAGCTGGAGCCGTGATAGGGCACGTAGCCGCCCACAGCCGGCACGAACCGCGACTGCTGGGCGTTGAGGACGCCGGCTGTTCCTTCCCCGCCGTGCACCGGGATCCTACGCTCGCCGCGGACAGCGAAATGGACGGAGCCATAGGGCGCGTCCAGCGCAAGCTTCTGGCGGTCCATCAGCTCCACGGCGGCGGCCAGGGCTTGGGCGAGCTTGGCGGCGCTGTCGGCGTCGGATTTCAGGCCGCGCGGGGTGTTGACGGGATCAGCGGCGTCGAAGGGCGTGGCGAACAGGGTCGGGTTGCGTTCGGCCAGGCGCCAGAACTCGACGAACAGCATGGCGCCGACGCTGTCGTTGTCCATCCGCCGGTCCCATCCGGCGAGGATGGCGCAGGCCGGGGCAAGGTCGACGGTCTTGCCGGCCGCCGTGGTCACGGTCGGGGCGCCCGCGCAGGCCTTCAGCGCGTCGTCCAGGAAGAGGTCGGCGGCCAGGTTGCGGTTCCAGAACAGCATGGTCTTGACCCTCTCCACGTCGAAGGTCCTGCCCTCCAGGCCGTCCACGCCGGCCAGGCGGCGCTCAATCTCCACGATGCCGGACCGGGTCCGCAGACCCTGGGCGGTGGCGGTCGGACCGATCAACGGGGAGAAGGCGGGCAGGGGAGCCTTGGGATTGGCCAGCCAGTAGCTGTCATTGCTGTTGGCGACGTAGTCGGTGCGGATCGCCGAGGGCATGGCGTTCCCCGGCATGAGACCGGGCGCGACGGTCCCGGCCGCCACGTCCCAGTCACAGGCCGCGCGAGAGCCATCCAGGACATAGATGCGGCCGGCGGCGAGGGCGGCGAGGGCGGCGGCCGGGGCGCTGGGCGCGCACGCCTTCAGCTTCTCGGCCGAGACGTTCGGCGTGGCGGTGATGTCGGCATAGAGGGCGTCGCCGTGGCGATCGGCGGCGATTGTGTTCACCCAGGGGATGCCCAGGGTTCTGGTGGCGATCGCCCTGATCTCCCCCACCGACTTCGCGCGGGTGATGGCCAGCCAGGTGTCGCCGGAACGAAGGTTGGACCTGTTGGCGTCCCTGATCGCGTAGGCGGTCTGGGCGCTCCAGCCGAGCCCCGCCTGAGGCACGACCACCACCGCGCCGTATTGGGTGGAGTAGTAGCGGCGGGTCTGCGGGCCGGTCGGAGTCTCGACCGTCACATCCTTGCGGGTCATTCTCCGGCGCTTGCCGTCGACCAGGTAGGCGGTCGGATCGGCCGGATCGAGCGCCAACTCGAACAGGGTGAAGTGGCGGTCGGTGGAGACCGTGTGGGTCCAGGCCACATCCTTGTTGAACCCGATCGACATGCCCGGCGCCCCGGCGATGGTTACGCCCATGACGTCGGTCTCGCCGGGAATGGTCAGGTGCAGCTCGTAAAACCGGTTGGTGGTCTCCCAAGGGAAGTGGGGATTGCCCAGCAGCAGGCCCGACCGGTTGGCCGTGACCTCGCGGCCGAACGCCCACCCGTTGCTCCCAAGGCCGAAAGTCTCCGCGGGCTCGGGTAGGCCGAGCGCCGCCAGGGACTTGGGCGCCGCGGCGCCGGGCGGAGCCGCCGCATTGGTCTGGCGTAGCCAGGCTCCGCCGCTGGCCTGGATCATCCGCTCCTCGTTGAGGCGCAGCATGTCGTCGATGCCGATCGGCCGCACCCAGTCCTTGCCGCGGCAGGGTTCGGGCAGCTTGTCGCGCGGCGTGTCGCGCAGGAATCGGTTGTAGCCGGCCACATAGCCGGTCACGAGCTCACGATAGTTCTTGCTGGATCGCGCGAAGGCCGCGCGCAGGGGCGCGATGTCGAGGGCGGCCTTGAAGAAGAAGTCGCTCTCCAGGTTCTTGATGTCGGCGAAGGCGACCGTGGTCACCCCGTCCACACCGAAATGCCGGGACCGCTCGCCGATCACGGTGACGATCTTGTCGGCGATCAGGCAGACATTGTCCTGGGCGAATGCGTAGGCCTGGCCGTAGCCCAGGCCGCCGTAGTCGGCCGCGGTGACGTGCGGGATGCCGTACCTGGTGCGGACGACCTCGACCTCGTAGCGCGCCGCCTCGGCGGCGCCGGCCAAGCCTGCGGTCAGCACGAGCGCAACCGCCGTCGAATTGCGGATCATCTTCATGGCGTTTCCCCTTGGCGGCGTTCGAGATCGTCGCGCAGTGGGGCGATGACGGCTATTCGAACGCCGTCCGTCAACGGTGAAGCCTCAGGATCGGATTGCGTCCTGCGGGACATAGGCGTCAGCCGTCACGAAAAAGGGCCGCGGATTGCTCCGCGGCCCTTCGCCGTCGCTTCAGGAGAAGCAGCTTAGCACTTGTAGTACATGTCGAATTCAACCGGGTGAGGGTGGAGGGCGAGGCGCATGACCTCTTCCATCTTCAGCTCGATATAGGCGTCGATGAAGTCGTCGTTCATCACGCCGCCGGCCTTCAGGAAGCCGCGGTCCTTGTCCAGGTTCTCAAGGGCTTCCTTGAGCGAGCCGCAGACTTCCGGGATCTTCTTCTGTTCGCGGGGCGGCAGGTCGTAGAGGTTCTTGTCGGCCGGCGCGCCCGGATCGATCTGGTTGATGATGCCGTCGATGCCGGCCATCAGCAGGGCGGTGAAGGTGAGGTACGGGTTGCCCATCGGATCCGGGAAGCGGGCTTCGAGGCGCTTGCCCTTGGGGCTGTCCACGTGCGGGATGCGGATGGAGGCCGAGCGGTTGCGGGCCGAATAGGCCAGCTTCACCGGGGCTTCGTAGCCGGGCACCAGGCGCTTGTAGGAGTTGGTGGTCGAGTTCGCGAAGGCGTTGATCGCCTTGGCGTGCTTGATGATGCCGCCGATGTACCACAGGCACATTTGCGACAGGCCGGCGTACTTGTCGCCGGCGAACAGCGGCTTGCCGTCGCCCCAGATCGACTGGTGGACGTGCATGCCCGACCCGTTGTCGGCGAACATCGGCTTGGCCATGAAGGTCGCCGTCTTGCCGTAGGCCGCGGCCACGTTGTGGATCACGTACTTGTAGAGCTGCAGGCGGTCGGCCATGACGATCATGGTGTCGAACTTCAGGCCGAGCTCGTGCTGGGCCGGCGCCACCTCGTGGTGGTGCTTTTCCGGCTTCATGCCCAGTTCGCCCATGACCGCCAGCATTTCGCCGCGCAGGTCCTGGCCCGAGTCGACCGGGTTCACCGGGAAGTAGCCGCCCTTAGGCCCGGGCCGGTGGCCCATATTGCCTTCGGGATAGGCCTTGCTCGTGTTCACCGGCAGTTCGCTGGCGTCGTATGAGTAGCCGGTATTGTGCGGGTCGGTGGACCACTTCACGTCGTCGAAGATGAAGAACTCGGCTTCCGGGCCAAAGAACACGGTGTCGCCGATGCCCGAGGCCTTAACGAAGTTCAGCGCCGCCTTGGCAATGGAGCGCGGGTCACGATCGTAGGGGGTGCCGGTGTCCGGGTTCACCACGTCGCAGAACAGGCAGAGCGTGGTCTGCTGGTAGAAGGGGTCGATGATCGCGGTCGACAGGTCCGGCCGCAGCTTCATGTCGCTTTCGTTGATCGCCTTCCAGCCGGCGATCGACGAACCGTCGAACATCGTGCCGTCGGTCAGGAAGTCCTCGTCGACCAGGTCGATGTCGAAGGTCACGTGCTGCATCTTCCCGCGAATGTCGGTGAAGCGCACGTCGACGTATTTCACGTCCTTCTCTTTGATCTGGTCCAGAATGTCCTTGGCGGTCGCCATTACAATATCCCCTTGAAGTAAGTCTCGATGAGTTCGTCTAGACGGCCGCGGCGCCGGTCTCGCCGGTGCGGATCCGCAGCACGTCGGTAATTTCCGACACGAAGATCTTGCCGTCCCCGATGCGGCCAGTCCGGGCTGCGCCCACGATCGCCTCCAGGGCCGGATCGAGCTGGTCGTCGGCCACGACCACCTCGATTTTGATCTTCGGCAGGAAGTCGACCACGTATTCGGCGCCCCGATAGAGTTCGGTATGACCCTTCTGGCGGCCGTAGCCCTTGGCCTCCAGGACGGTCATGCCCTGCACGCCGAGTTCCTGAAGGGCTTCCTTCACCTCGTCCAGCTTGAACGGCTTGATGATGGCTTCGATCTTCTTCATGGCTCGACTTCACTCGCACGCACACCGCCCCGGGGCGGCCGGGGTTACGAGCATGCTCCTATGGCCGACGACAAGGGCAAGCCCGGCTTGCCTGACGCTACGGCGG
The DNA here is from genome assembly GCF_024298925.1 of Phenylobacterium sp. LH3H17. NCBI lineage: Bacteria > Pseudomonadati > Pseudomonadota > Alphaproteobacteria > Caulobacterales > Caulobacteraceae > Phenylobacterium > Phenylobacterium sp. LH3H17. The sequence continues at coordinate 2,080,424 of NZ_CP101283.1, forward strand.
TTATGCCAAGATCATTGCCTGAAAAATAGGCGACAGGCGCCCACAATTCGACCACGGGGCAAATCGCCTTGTGAGCGGCGCGCGGGCGCCTAGGATCGCCGCCAACCAGGCCCGGGAGGGGCTCGAAAATGGACGCCAGGACGCCGGTTCTCATCGGAGCAGGTCAATTCACCTATCGAGGCGAACCGGGCGAGTCGCCGTCGCCGACCGCTTTGCTGAAGATTGCGGCGGAACGCGCGGCGGAAGATGCCGGACTGCCGGCTGGAGCCCTGGCCGGGATCGACACCCTGGCCGTGGTCGGCTTCACGATCGACGCCCCGGGCGGCGCGCGCGTGGTCCCGCACTCGACCAATCCGCCGGCGACCCTGGCCAGGTGGCTCGGGGCCACTCCGCGTCACGCGATCTATTCCCACATGGGCGGCAACAGCCCCCAGCAAATGATCAATCTCGTCGCCGAGCGCATCGCCAAGGGGCAGACGGAGTTCGCCCTGGTGGTCGGCTGCGAGTTCCTGGGTTCGGCCACCAAGCGTCTGCAACGCGGTCTGGGCTTCGACAACTGGGACGATGTCGAGGACGACCTGCCGCCTCCCGACCGGGTCGGCGACCCGCGCAATGGGGTCACGCCCTACGAGGCCGCGCACGGCCTGGCGCGGCCCATCAACTGCTATCCCCTGTTCGAGAACGCTCTGCGCGCCCGCGACGGCCGTTCAATTCCCGATCACCAGAAGCGGCTTGGGGAGCTGTTCGCGCCCTTCACCAAGGTTGCGGCGAAGAACCCCGAGGCGTGGTTCCCGGTGGAGCGCTCGGCCGAAGAGCTGGTCACCGTCACCGACCGCAACCGGATGGTGGGCTTCCCCTATCCCAAGTACCTCAACGCCATCATGGAGGTGGACCAGTCGGCCGGGGTCATCGTCACCAGCCTGGCCAAGGCCCGGGCGCTGGGCGTGGCTGAGGATCGCCTCGTCTACCTGCACGGTTGCGCCGACGCGTGCGACCTCTGGTATCCCACCGACCGCCAGAACTTCCATTCCAGTCCGGCCATGCGCCTGACCGGCAAGCGGGCCCTGGAGATGGCCGGGATCGGCCTGGACGACATCGGGCACATCGACCTCTATTCCTGCTTCCCGGTGGCGGTGGAGATCGGCGCGGAGGAACTGGGCCTGGCGCTAGATGATCCGCGCGGCCTGACGGTGACCGGCGGCCTGCCGTACATGGGCGGGCCCGGCAACAACTACGCCATGCACTCCATCGCCGTGATGATGCAGCGGCTGCGGGACGACCCGGGGTCCTATGGCCTGGTCACCGCCAACGGCTGGTACCTGACAAAGCAGTCGACGGGGATCTATTCGACCCGGCCGCTGAAGGGCGCCTTCGAGCGCCAGGACCCCAAGGTGATCCAGGACCAGATCGACGCCTTGCCGCACCCGGCCGTCATAGAAAGACCGAAAGGTGCGGCTACGATCGAAACCTTCACGGTCGTCCACGGCCGCGAGGGCTATATGATGGGCATCGTGGTCGGCCGGGATTCCGAGGGCCGCCGCTTCGTCGCCAACACCCCGACCGACGCGGCGACGCTGTCCGGTCTGGAGGCGACCGAGGCGGTCGGACGCAAGGGGACAGTCGGCCGCTCCGACGACGACGCCCGCAACATATTCTTTCCGGATTGATTTGATGTCGCGACTCTACCTGATCCGCCACGGCAAGCCCGCCTCCACCTGGGGCGAGGCCGACGAAGACCCGGGACTGGACGAGGCGGGGAGGGCCCAGGCGGAGGCCGCCCGGGACTTCCTCCTGTCCCTGCCGCCGGCCGATCGGCCCAGCCGGGTGGTGTCCTCGCCCTTGCGCCGCTGCCGAGAGACGGCGCACCCCACCGCCGAGGCGCTTGGCGTCGATGTGGAGATCGATCCTTCGGTGGGCGAGATCCCGACGCCCAAGGCCCTGTCGGCGGCCGAGCGGCCGGCCTGGCTGCGGGGGGTGTTCCAGGGCAGGTGGAAGGACGTGGTTGGCGATCTCGACTACGACGCCTGGCGACGCGAGATCGTCGCCTCGCTGCAGGCGCGGGGCGACACGGCAGTGTTCTCTCACTATGTGGCGATCAATGCGGTGATGTCGCAACTGGAGGAGGATGAGCGCGTCCTGGTCTTCCGACCCGACCACGCCTCGATCTCCACCCTCGAAACCGACGGGGCCAGCTTGACCCTGGTGGCCAAGGGGCGCGAAGCCTCCACCGGGGTTCTCTAACAGTCTTCCGGGAGATCGGTGTTGGCGGCGCGCAAGATCCATACGGTGGCCGAGATCGCCGCCGCCGACCGCGCCGCCATCGCGGCGGGAACGCCGGGCCAGGAGTTGATGGAGCGGGCGGGGGCCGCGGTCGCCGACGCCATCGTCGAACGCTTTTCCCTGCGGCCGGTCGCCGTTCTATGCGGGCCGGGCAACAACGGCGGCGACGGCTATGTGGTCGCCCGCCTGCTGAAGGAACGCGGCTGGCCGGTGGAGGTGCGCGCCCTGGCTCCGCCCGAAACAGCGGACGCCAAGTTCGCGGCGGCGCGGTGGGACGGGCCTGTCGCACCGTTCGACGCCCCGCTCGAGGCGCGGCTGTTCGTCGACGCCTTGTTCGGAGCCGGCCTGTCACGTCCGATGAACGGCGAAGCGGCGGCCGTGGCCTCACGCCTGGCCGATCGGCCCGAGAGCGTCGTGGCCATCGATGTCCCGAGCGGGGTGCCGGGCGATACGGGCCGGCCGCAGGGCGCGGCGGTCTGCGCCGGCCTGACCGTGACCTTCCACGCCAAGAAGCTGGCCCACGTGCTGGAGCCCGGCCACAGCCTGTGCGGCGAGGTGATCGTCGCCGACATCGGGCTGACCGAGATGGCCGGCGACCTGGTCGAGAACGGTCCGGAGCTATGGCTGCCGGTCTTTCCCTGGCCGGGCCCGGGTTCGCACAAGCACGCGCGCGGGCGGCTGGTGGTCGTCTCCGGCGAGGCGTGGAGCACGGGCGCGGCGCGGCTGGCGGCGCGGGGCGGCCTGCGGATCGGGGCGGGCCTGGTGACCCTGCTGTCGCCGTCAGAGGCGGTGGCGGTCAACGCCGCCCATCTGGAGGCGGTCATGCTCCGGCCTTTCGACACCGAGGCGGAGCTGGAGCAACTCGCCGCCGACGTGGACGCCGCGATCATCGGGCCGGCCGCGGGGGTCAGCGAAGCCACCCTGATGAACGTCCTGGCCCTGGCGCGCACCGGCGCGGCCCTGATCCTCGACGCCGACGCTATCACCGTGTTCCGTGACGATCCCGAGGAGCTCTTCTCGGTGTTGGATGTGGACGACGTTCTCACCCCCCATCCGGGGGAGTTCGACCGCCTGTTCCCCGGCCTGCTCAGGGACTCACCGGAGCGGATCGCAGCGGCCCGGCGCGCCGCGGCGCGGGCCGACGCCATCGTCCTGTTGAAGGGGCCCGACACGGTGATCGCCGCGCCGGACGGTCGAGTGGCGGTCAATACCAATGGCTCGCCATGGCTGGCCACCGCCGGGTCGGGGGACGTCCTGGCGGGGCTGATCGGCGGTCTGATCGCCCAGGGCATGGGCAGTTTCGAGGCCGCCTGCGCGGGCGCCTGGATCCACGCCGAGGCCGCCGACTCCCATGGCCCCGGCCTGATCGCCGAGGACCTTCCGGGCCTGGTTCCCGGGGTGCTGCGTCGGCTTTACGACACCCGATGAACCCGCCGCCTTGGATCTGATCGGAGCCTGGACGGCTGCGATGGTGCGGGCGAGAGGACTCGAACCTCCACGCCTTGCGGCGCTGGAACCTAAATCCAGTGCGTCTACCAATTCCGCCACGCCCGCGTTCCAGGCGCCGGATAAGCATTTGCCGGCCGCAATGGCAAGGCGGAGCGGCTCACGGCCGGTCCGCGCGCCGCCCGTCTTTGGACTTGGAGCCGCAGGGTTGCCATGACATAAGAGCGCCCGCTCGCCGCCGCTTGTTCGGCGGCGATTGTCCTTTCATCTCAGGGCGGATCTGACGGCGCGCGTGACGCGCCTCACTCCGGAAGTTCAAGAATGTCGATGCAGATCGTTGAAAAGTCCGGCGAAGGCCTGAGCAAGGTTTTTGGCGTGACCGTTCCCGTGGCGGACCTCAATGAGCGCCTGGAGGCGCGGATCACCGAGATCACGCCCACGCTCAACATCAAGGGCTTCCGCCCGGGCAAGGTGCCGGCCGCCCACGTGCGCCGCCTGCACGGCAAGGCCTTGATGGCCGAGGTGGTCCAACAGGCCATCAACGAGTCCAGCCAGAAGGTGCTGACCGACAACAACCTGCGCCCCGCGGGCGAGCCGGACCTGAAGCCGGAAGGCGACTTCGAGAAGGTGATCGAAGGCGCGGCCGACCTGGCCTACGAACTGGCCATCGAGGTGATGCCCGAGTTCGAGCCGACCGACCTCACCAAGATCTCCCTGAAGCGCCCGGTCTATGAGCCGACCGACAAGGAAGTGGACGAGGCGCTCGACGAACTGGCCAAGCAGAACCGCACCTATGAGCCGCGTACCGGCAAGTCGGTGAAGGCCAAGAAGGACGACCAGGTCGTCATCGACTTCATCGGCCGCATCGACGGCGTGGCCTTCGAGGGCGGCACGGGCTCCGACACCGACCTGGTGCTGGGTTCGGGCAGCTTCATCCCCGGCTTCGAGGACCAGCTGATCGGCGCCAAGGCCGGCGACGTGGTCACCGTGAAGGTGGCGTTCCCGGCGGACTACCAGGCCGCCCAGCTGGCCGGCAAGGATGCGGAGTTCGAGACCACCGTCAAAGAGGTCAAGGCTCCGGTCGACGCCAAGGCCGACGACGCCATGGCCGAGCGCCTGGGCGTCGAGAGCCTCGAGAAGCTCAAGGAATTGCTGAAGACCAACCTCGAGAGCCAGTACGCCGGCGCCTCGCGCTTCAAGCTGAAGCGCGCCCTGCTCGACATCCTGGACGAGAAGCACGACTTCCCGCTGCCGCCGAAGATGGTCGAGGCCGAGTTCGCGTCCATCTGGCAACAGGTGCAGCAGGACAAGGACCGTGGCGGCCTGCCGCCGGAAGACGCCGAAAAGACCGACGACCAGCTGCAGGGCGAGTATCGCAAGATCGCCGAGCGTCGCGTCCGCCTCGGACTGGTGCTGGCCGAGATCGGCCGGACCAACAATGTCCAGGTGACCAACGAGGAGATGCAGAACGCCGCCGTCCAGGAGGCCCGCCGCTATGGGGCCCAGGCGCAGCAGATTTTCGACATGTTCATGAAGGACCAGAACTTCCAGGCCCAGCTCCGAGCCCCGATCTTCGAGGACAAGGTCGTCGACCTGATCGTCGGCCAGGCCAAGGTGAAGGACCAGAAGGTCTCCAAGGAAGAGCTGCTGAAGGAAGACGACATGCCCGAGGGCTATGGCGCCTAGCACCGCCGCGGCCGGCTTTCCGCACGATCAGATCCCTCCCCGGTCCGGGGAGGGATTTTCTTTAGGACCATTGGTCACCTTGCAACGGCCCCTCCGCCACGCGATATCGGAGGGGAACGCGGCCCTGCCCGCAGAGTCGCATCATTCGAGAGAGGCTTCCTTTATGCGTGACCCGCAAATCACCGCGCTGAATCTCGTTCCGATGGTGGTGGAGCAGACCAGTCGCGGCGAGCGCGCTTTCGACATCTTCTCCCGCCTCCTGAAGGAACGGGTGATCTTCCTGAACGGTCCGGTCGAGGACGGCATGTCGGCGCTCATCTGCGCCCAGCTCCTGTACCTCGAGGCCGAGAACCCGAAGAAGGAGATCCAGATGTACATCAACTCCCCCGGGGGAGTGGTGACGTCCGGCCTCGCGATCTACGACACCATGCAATACATCAAGTCGCCGGTGGTGACCCTGTGCATGGGCATGGCCGCCTCGATGGGTTCGTTCCTGCTGATGGCCGGCGCCAAGGATCATCGGATCAGCCTGCCCAACGCCCGGATCATGGTTCACCAGCCCTCGGGCGGCTATTCCGGCAAGGCCTCGGACATCGAGCGCCACGCCGAGGACATCATCAAGACCAAGCGCCGCCTGAACGAGATCTACGCCAAGCACACCGGTCGGACATTCGAGGAGGTCGAGGAGAAGCTCGACCGCGACACCTTCATGACCGCCGAGGAGGCCAAGGAGTGGGGCCTCGTCGACCACGTTTACGAGACGCGCGCCGAAGACTGACCGGCCCGACCTAGCTGAGACGCTGCGATGCGGCCGTGAAGAGTGCTTCACGGCCGTTTTCGTGCGTCACCTCGAAGCGATCGAAGTCGTCGCCCGCGGCGTTGCGTATATCGGCGAAGAGGCCGGTCGGGTCCTCGTGGAAATGCAGGAATGCCTTGGACTTGCGGTAGAAGACGCCTCGCGACTTCTCGGTCAGGCCGGGCAGGGCGCGCAGCCGGGCGAGCAGGGGCTCCAGGGCGTCCAGGGCAGCCTGGCCCGCGTGCCGCATCTCAGTCCTCCCGTGGGTATTGCGACGGTCGGGCCAGATAGTAGTCGGCCGCTGCCAGGCCGGTCTCGGCCTCGACGGCGGCATTGTAGACCCGGTCGTCGAATCCGCCGCGCTCGGCGCGTTTGGCCAGGCGCCGGTCTTCGATGTCGGCCAGGGTCAGGCCCTGGGCGGTGGCCAGGGCCAGCATCACCTCGCTGAGGTCGGCCAACTCATCGGTGAGCTCGCGCGCGTCCGTCGCGGCCTGGGCCTCCCGGGCCTCCTCGACCAGCTTGTCCTTGAGCGCCGCCACGAAGTCCGCGTCGTCCAGCCGCCGGTCGAAGACGGCCAGGCCCTGGTCGCGCATGATCTGCGGCAGCTTGTCGCGGATAAGCTTGCCGACTCGGAAACGGAGGATGCTCACGGCTTCTCCGTGAAGACGCGATATCCGGTCTCGTCGGCGATCCCCAGCATCTCGCGATCGCCGCTTGTGTCGCCATAGGCCGCATCCAGGCGGATGTCGTCGCCAAAGACCTCGCGCAGACGCCGGACCTTCTCCGGCCCCCGGCAATTCGCGGTCGAAAACCCGCCCGTCGCGCGCCCGTCGGCGTCGAAGGCGAGTTCGGTGCCGATGAGCAGGTCTGCGCCCAGGCCGCGGGCGAAGGGGGCGACCACAATGTCGGGGGAAGCGGTGACGATCACCAGCTTGGCCCGGCGCTGGCGCCAGCGCCGCCACGTCGCCACGGCGTCGGGCCGCAGCAGGCGGGCCGCCATGACCTCAGCGAAGGCCCGGGCGTCGGCCTCGATGGCCTCGCGGCTTGCTCCGGCGAGGAATTCACGCACGGCGGCGGCCTTGATCCTGCCGCGGTTGCGATGTCCCACATAGGCCAGGGCCGCGGGCGCGAGTCGAACCATCCCCAACTGATATCGGCGCTTGCCGGCTCGCCATTTGAGGAACGCCGTGAAGCTGTCGCGAGTGGTCAGGGTGCCGTCGAAGTCGAACGCCACGACGCCGGCGTCCTCGATCTGCTCGTCCAAGGATTGGTTCGACGAGGCGCCGATGCTCCTAAGGTTTCGTCTCGCCATCTTGTCCCCAAAGCGCCGTCGGTTAGCTCAACTTGCCGCCGGGCGTCGCGTCCGCCCCGGGGGAAGGTCTTGCGCGACGTCCGCGACGGTTCTCTTGTACCGATGCGGGACAATCCCATCTACGGATTCGGAACGCCCCGCCATCGGGCGCCCCGCCGCCAAATGTCACTACAGCCCGCGGAAGGCTTGTGATCGTTGCTCGGATCGGGGAATGTCAAGGATTAGACAACCCCCGGCGCGTATCCTGCAATGATGGCGTCAGGAACGCCTTCGGGGCGGACGTCGACAGCGACCCGTCGGTGTCGTCGAGAGAGTGAGAAACGACCATGACCAAGGCCGCGAGCGGGGACTCCAAGAGCACACTGTATTGCTCTTTCTGCGGCAAGAGCCAGCATGAGGTCCGCAAGTTAATCGCGGGCCCGACCGTGTTCATCTGCGATGAATGCGTCGAGCTGTGCATGGATATCATCCGCGAAGAGCACAAGATTTCCTTTGTGAAGTCTAAGGACGGTGTTCCGACTCCCAAGGAAATCCGAGAAGTCCTCGACGATTACGTGATCGGGCAAGATCATGCCAAGAAGGTGCTCGCGGTCGCGGTGCACAATCACTACAAGCGCCTCAACCACGCGACGAAGAACAACGACGTCGAACTGGGCAAGGCCAACATCCTGCTGATCGGTCCGACCGGCACCGGCAAGACCCTGCTGGCCCAGACCCTGGCCCGAATCATCGACGTGCCCTTCACCGTGGCCGACGCCACGACGCTCACCGAGGCCGGCTATGTCGGCGAGGATGTCGAGAACATCATCCTCAAGCTGCTCCAGTCGGCCGACTACAATGTCGAGCGGGCGCAGCGCGGCATCGTCTATATCGACGAGGTCGACAAGATCAGCCGCAAGTCGGACAACCCCTCGATCACCCGCGACGTGTCGGGCGAGGGCGTGCAGCAAGCGCTGCTGAAGATCATGGAAGGCACCGTCGCCTCGGTGCCGCCGCAGGGCGGGCGCAAGCATCCCCAGCAGGAATTCCTGCAGGTCGACACCACCAATATCCTCTTCATCTGCGGCGGGGCCTTCGCCGGCCTCGAGAAGATCATCTCGGCGCGCGGCCAGGGCACTTCGATCGGCTTCGGCGCCAAGGTCTCCGATCCCGACGATCGCCGCACCGGCCAGATCTTCCGCCAGGTCGAGCCGGACGACCTGCTGCGCTTCGGCCTGATCCCGGAGTTCGTCGGCCGCCTGCCGGTCATCGCCACGCTGGACGACCTGGACGAACCTGCCCTGGTGAAGATCCTCACCGAGCCGAAGAACGCCTTCGTCAAGCAGTACCAGCGTCTGTTCGACATGGAGAATGTCGGCCTGACCTTCACCGACGACGCGCTCAACGCGGTGGCCCGCAAGGCCATCATCCGCAAGACCGGCGCGCGCGGCCTGCGCTCGATCCTGGAAGGCATCCTGCTCGATACGATGTACGAGCTGCCGACCTATGACGGCGTCGAGGAAGTGGTCGTCAACGCCGAGGTGGTCGAGGGCCGCGCCCAGCCGCTGGTCATCTACGCCGAGCGTCGCGACAAGGGCGGCGCGGCCTAGGACCGGCGCGAACCAATTTGGACAAGGGCCTCGCGGACATGCGCCGCGAGGCCTTTTTCTTGTACGGTTGGCCGATGAGCCTCCTCGTCCAAGGCGAATTCGGCCGCGACGCCTGGTCGCAGGCGGGGCCGAAAGCCTGAGTCTCCCTGGTCACACTTCGTAGACACTTGGGGTCGCACCCTTCCTGCTGCGCTTGAATGCGCGCGCGAAGCGTCCACATAAAAGCGCTGCATAGCCGCCCGGTGTGGCGGACGGGCCGTCCGACTCAGACGCATCGTCTGATGTGACCGCGGTCCGGGAGCCGAGCCCGTAACCAAACCGGCCGGCAGGAGTTGAAAGTACATGTCCGAGATCAAGACCCTTCCGATTCTACCGCTGCGGGACATAGTCGTGTTTCCGCATCAACCGGTGCCGCTCTTCGTGGGCCGGGAGAAGTCCGTACGCGCGCTTGAAGAGGCGATGCGGGGCGAAGGCAAACAGATCCTCCTGGCGACTCAGAAGGACAAGGACGACGACGATCCGTCGCCCGAGGCCATCTATGACGTCGGCGTGGTCGCCACGGTCCTGCAACTGCTGAAGCTTCCCGACGGCACCGTGAAGGTGCTGGTCGAGGGCAAGGCGCGGGCCGCCGTGTCGCGATTCACCGACCAGGCGGACTATTACGAGGCCGAGATCGCCTTCATCACCGAGGACGGCGGGGCTTCCGCGGAGGCCGAGGCGCTGTCGCGCGCGGTCGTCGAGCAGTTCGAGAACTACGTCAAACTGAACAAGAAGGTCCCGCCCGAGGCGCTGGCCTCGATGCCCCAGGTCGACGCGCCCGGTGAACTCGCCGACCGCATCGCCAGCCACCTCTCGGTGAAGATCGCCGAGAAGCAGGCCCTGCTGGAGATCTTCAATGTCGTGAAGCGCCTGGAGAAGGTCTACGCCCTGATGGAGGGCGAGATCAGCGTCATGCAGACGGAAAAGAAGATCCGTAACCGCGTGAAGCGCCAGATGGAGAAGACCCAGCGCGAGTACTATCTGAACGAGCAGATGAAGGCCATCCAGCGCGAGCTGGGCGAGCAGGACGACCAACGCGACGAACTGGTCGAGCTGGAAAAGCGCATCAAGCGCACGAAGCTCTCCAAGGAGGCCCGGACCAAGGCCGACGGCGAGCTGAAGAAACTGCGCAACATGAGCCCGATGTCCGCCGAATCCACGGTCGTGCGGAACTACCTCGATTGGCTGCTGTCCATCCCCTGGGGCAAGGCCAAGACCAAGCCGATCGACCTGGACGTGGCCGAGGCGGTCCTGGACCGCGACCACTACGGGCTGGAAAAGGTCAAGGAACGGATCCTGGAATACCTGGCCGTCCAGGCCCGGACCGGCTCGCTTAAGGGCCCGATCCTCTGCCTCGTCGGTCCGCCCGGCGTGGGTAAGACCTCGCTTGGCAAATCGCTGGCCGAGGCCACCAATCGCGAGTTCGTCCGGGTGTCCCTGGGCGGGGTGCGCGACGAGGCCGAGATCCGCGGTCACCGCCGGACCTATATCGGCTCCATGCCCGGCAAGATCATCCAGTCGATGAAGAAGGCCAAGTCGACCAACGCATTCTTCCTGCTCGACGAGATCGACAAGATGGGCAGCGACTACCGGGGCGACCCGGCCTCGGCCCTGCTCGAGGTGCTGGACCCGTCGCAGAACTCCACCTTCGCCGACCACTATCTCGAGGTGGACTACGACCTGTCGCCGGTGATGTTCGTCACCACGGCCAACAGCCTCAACATGCCCCAGCCGCTGCTGGACCGCATGGAGATCATCCGCATCCCCGGCTACACCGAGGACGAGAAGGTGGAGATCGCCAAGCGCCACGTCCTGCCCAAGCTGACCAAGGACCATGGGCTGAAGCCGGAAGAGTTCATCGTCCCCGACCAGGCCATCCATGACCTGATCCGCTACTACACCCGGGAAGCCGGCGTGCGGTCGCTGGAGCGGGAACTGGGCAACCTGGCCCGCAAGGCCGTCCGCGACCTGTCGCGCGCGGCGGCGAAGGCGGCCTTGGAAACCACACCGGAGACCAAGGAAAAGCCGGTGGTCTCGATCACCATCGACGACGAGCTGCTGGCCAAGTACGCGGGCGTCCGCAAGTACACCCACGGCGAGACCGACGAAGAGGATCAGGTCGGGATCATCACGGGCCTGGCCTATACCGACTTCGGCGGCGACATCCTGACCATCGAGGCGGTCAAGATGCCGGGCAAGGGCCGCATGTCCATCACGGGCAACCTGAAGGACGTGATGAAGGAATCGATCTCCGCGGCGAACTCCTATGTGCGTTCGCGGGCGACCCATTTCGGCATCGAGCCGCCGCTGTTCGAGAAGACCGACGTGCACATCCACGTGCCGGACGGCGCGACCCCCAAGGACGGCCCCTCGGCCGGCGCGGCGATGGCGACCGCCATCGTCTCGGTCCTGACCGGGATCCCGATCCGCAGCGACATCGCCATGACCGGCGAGGTCACCCTGCGCGGCCGGGTCACCGCCATCGGCGGGCTGAAGGAGAAGCTGCTTGCGGCCCTCCGCTCGGGCGTCAAGACGGTTTTGATCCCGCAGCAGAACCTCAAGGATCTGGCCGATATCCCGGAGAACGTGAGGTCCGCCTTGGAAATCATCCCGGTTTCCACCGTCGACGAGGTGCTTTCGCACGCCCTGATCCGGGCGCCGATTCCCATCGAATGGAACCCCGCCGACCAGCCGCCGGTATCGGTTGCCGTCGAGGAAGGGGATGTGGAGTCGGTTATCACCCACTGATTGGGGAAAAACCGTAAAAAACTAGGCGGCGCGGGGGATTCCCGCGCCGCCTTCGTTTGACGCGCGTAACGAGACCGCCATAATCGCGCAACGCGAAGCAGCCTCGCGAGTCCGCGAGAGGTTCGCGGTGAGATAACGGGCTGGGAGAGACAGGAACATGACTAAGGCCGAACTCGTCACGGCGATCGCCGACAAGGCGGGCCTCAATAAGGCGCAAGCGAAAGACGCGCTGGAAGCGTTCATCGAGAGCGTCACGGCGTCGCTCAAGGGCGGACAGGAAGTCCGGCTCGTCGGGTTCGGCAGTTTCGTGCCGGTGAACCGCGCGGCGGGCACCGCGCGTAACCCGCGCACCGGTGAAACGGTGAACCGTCCGGCGTCGAAGACGGCGCGCTTCCGCGTCGGTGAAGGCCTGAAGAGCTCGCTGAACTAAGGCGAGCCGTGGGCTAAGAGATCTAAGGGCGGCCGCCGTACCCGGCGGCCGCCCTTTTCGTTTGTTACGTCGTCCCGATGACTGGTGGGCGGCGAGGGGTTCGAACCCCCGACCCCCTGGGTGTAAACCAGGTGCTCTGACCAGCTGAGCTAGCCGCCCTTCGGCCTCCTTAGGCCAGCCTTCGGCGGGCTCATCAAGTCCCGGCATCGAAGGACGCCGCCGCGCCCATGCGCTACCGCCCCCTAGGATCGACCGGCTTCTCCGTTTCCGAGATCGGGTTCGGCTGCGCGAGCTGGTGGGGCAAGCGGGCCTTTGACGAGCGCGAGGCGATCAGGCTCGTGCACGCCGCGCTCGAGGGGGGCGTCACCCTGTTCGACACCGGCGCGGCCTACTCCGAAGGGAACGCCGAGCCGCGGCTGGGTCGGGCGCTGAAGGGCAGGGCGACCGACGGCCTAGTGATCGCCACCAAGGCCGGCACCCGCCATGACGGTCGCCGGGTGGTCCGCGACTTCGACCCGACCGCCATCGAGGCCAGCGTCGAGGCCAGTTTGAGAAACCTCGGCCTCGAGGCTCTGCCGCTGCTGCAATTGCACGGGCCGGCCCTGGGCGAGCTGACCGATGCATTTCTCGACAGGATTTCCGGGCTCAAGCGTCGCGGCCTGATCCGCGCCCTGGGGGTGAACAGCTTCGATCCGCAGGTGGTCGCCCTCGCCGCCGGCCGGGCGGAGATCGACGTGGTCATGGTCGACTACAATGTCCTGCGCCCCGAGCGTGCGCCGCTGATCGCCGAGGCGGCGGGGCAGGGGAAGGGCGTCCTGGCCGGCATGGCCCTGGCCATGGGCCATACCGGCGGCCAGGTCCTGAAGCTGCGCGCCCCTCGGGACGTCTGGTACGCCCTGCGCGCCTTGAAGAACCACCGGGCCGACATCGCCAAGGGCGCGCGGTTCGGCTTCCTGGGCGACATTCCCGGCATGACTGGCGCCCAGGCGGCCCTGGCCTATGTGCTGGCCGACCCGAATGTCAGCAGCGCCGTGGTCGGCGCCACGCGCCTGGCGCATCTGCGAGACAATCTTGCCGCGTCGGGCATTACACTGCCGGAACCCGCCCGGGCCGCGATCCGCAGAGCCCAGGGCGGCTAAATTCCCGGGAAACCGAACAAAGTTTGGATTCGACGAGCGTTGTTCCGGCGCGCGGATTGGCGTTTCATCGTCCCATAAGACGCCGCGACGGCCCACCGGCCGCGGACCTGGCGTCGACCACGGGAGCGATCGCCATGGCTGACGGCGCGATGAAACTGGCCGACGAGGCGAGGGCACGGGCCTATTCCCTGCCGCTTGAAGAGTTCAATCCGGGCGATCCGGAGCTGTTCCGCACCAACACCCACTGGCCCTATTTCGAGCGCCTCCGCCGGGAGGAGCCGGTTCACTGGTGCAAGGACAGTGAGTTCGGCCCCTACTGGTCGATCACCAAGTACAACGACATCATGGCCGTGGACACGAACCACGGGGTGTTCTCGTCGGAGGCGGCGCTGGGCGGGATCACCATCCGCGACGCCCGGCCGGACCTGCGGCGTCCCAGCTTCATCGCCATGGATCCGCCCAAGCACGACGTGCAGCGCAAGACCGTCAGCCCGGTGGTCTCGCCGGCCAACCTGCAAGTGCTGGAGCCGATCATCCGCGAACGGGCGGCCAAGATCCTGGACGCGCTGCCGCGCGGCGAGACCTTCGACTGGGTCGACCGGGTCTCCATCGAGCTCACCACCCAGATGCTGGCCACCCTGTTCGACTTCCCGTTCGAGCAGCGCCGCAAGCTGACCCGCTGGTCGGACGTGGCCACCACCCTGCCGATGCCCGGCGGCCTCTGCGAGACCGAAGAGGCTCGGCAGGAAGAGCTGATGCAGTGCCTGGCCGAGTTCACGCAGCTATGGAACCAGCGGGTCAACGCCCCGCCGGCCGGCGACCTGATCTCCATGCTGGCCCACGGCGAGGCGACGCGGAACATGACTCCCGACGAATATCTCGGGAACATCATCCTGCTGATCGTCGGCGGCAACGACACCACCCGCAACTCGATCAGCGGCGGCCTGCTGGCGCTGAACGAGAACCCGGACCAGTACGCCAAGCTGCGCGCCGATCCGTCGCTGATCCCGAGCATGGTCTCGGAAATCATCCGGTGGCAGACCCCGCTCGCCCACATGCGCCGCACGGCGCTGGAGGACATCGAGCTGGGCGGCAAGACCATCCGCAAGGGCGACAAGGTGGTCATGTGGTACGTCTCGGGCAACCGCGACGAGGAGGTCATCGAGACCCCGGAGCGGTTCCTCATCGACCGGGCCCGGCCGCGCCAGCACCTGTCGTTCGGCTTCGGCATCCACCGCTGTGTCGGCAACCGCCTGGCCGAGATGCAGCTGCGGGTGGTCTGGGAGGAGATCCTCAAGCGCTTCGACCGTATCGAGGTGGTCGGCGAACCCAAACGCGTCCGCTCGAGCTTTGTGAATGGCTACGAGACCCTGCCGGTGCGGATCGCGCCGTGACCTGACGCGACGGCGCCCTTTCGCTCGTCCTTCAGAGGCGTAAGCTGGCCTCAAGAACAGCGATAACCTAAGGGCGGACACGAACATGGCGGTGGATCTGGAGCCCCTCGATCAGGCGCTGGAGACGGCGCACCTGCCGGCGCTCTCTGCGGCGCTTGTGCATCTGACCGGGGATACAGGCTGGCTGCGGCCCGAGTGGCGGCCCACCTACACACCGCTGTCGCGCGGCGAGACCGGGGTCCCCGAGGAAGAGCAGGCCAAGATGCGCGCCGCGGCCAAGGTCGCGATCACCGCCTATCTGACCGGCAAGACGCCCATGGCGGCGATTCCGGCGCCCGACGTCCTCCACCAGATGATGAACTTCGTGGCCGGGGCGGAGATTCCGGAGGGCTACGGCGACTTCCTCACCGACGAGCTGGCCATCGATGGCCACAGCACCAAGGACCCGAACTGGACCACGCCGGAGCTCAAGGCCGCGGCGCGGAAGCTCAATGTCCTGGTGGTCGGCGCCGGCATGTCGGGCCTGCTGGCCGCCATCCGCCTGACCCAGGCCGGCGTGCCCTTCGAGATCGTCGACAAGAATCCCGACGTCGGGGGGACCTGGCTGGAAAACACCTATCCGGGCTGCCGGGTCGACTCGTCCAACCACATCTATTCCTACAGCTTCGAGCCGAACCACTTCTGGCCGCAGCACTTCTCCACCCAGCCCGTCCTGCTGGACTATTTCCGCGGGGTGGCTGGCCGCTACGACATCAAGAAGAAGGTCCGCTTCGAGACCGTGGTCGAGGAGATGGCCTGGGACGAGGACCGCGCGGTCTGGAAGGTGCGCTTGAACACGCCTTCGGGGGTCGAGCATGTGGAGGCCAATGCGGTGATCACCGCCGTGGGCCAGCTCAACCGCCCGCGCTTCCCCGACATCAAGGGCCGCGAAAGCTTCAAGGGGCCGTCCTTCCATTCCGCCGAGTGGCGCCATGACGTGGACCTGGCCGGCAAGCGGGTGGCGGTGATCGGCACCGGCGCCAGCGCCTTCCAGTTCGTGCCGGAGATCGTCGGCAAGGTCGCCAGCCTGAGCGTGTTCCAGCGCACCCCGCCCTGGGGCTTTCCGGTGCCGCACTATCACGAGGACGTCCCCGAGGGGATGAACTGGCTGATGGAGCACGTGCCGTTCTACGACAAATGGTACCGGTTCTGGATGTTCTGGATGGTGACCGACGGGCTGCTGCCCATGGTCACCGCCGATCCGGCCTGGAAAGGGCCGACGACAGCTGTCAGCGAGCTGAACCTGGGCTTCCGGGAAATGATCGCCGCGGCCATCGCCGCCCAGGCGCCCGACCGCCCGGACCTGGTTGCCAAGATCATCCCCACCTATCCGCCAGGCGGCAAGCGCGCCTTGCTGGACAACGGTGTCTGGCTGGAGGCGCTCAAGCGCGACAATGTCGAGCTGGTCACCGAGGGCATCTCAGAGGTCACGCCCGCCGGCATCGTCACCGCCGACGGCCAGGCGCGCGACTTCGACGTGATCATCTACGGCACGGGATTCCACGCCTCGAAGTTCCTGTGGCCGATGAAGATCAAGGGCCGCCAGGGGGCCGATCTGCACGAGACCTGGGCGGGCGACCCGCGCGCCTATCTGGGCATGACCACGCCCGGTTTCCCGAACCTTTTCATGATCTACGGGCCCAACACCAATATCGTGGTCAATGGCTCGATCGTGTTCTTCTCGGAGTGCAGCGTCCGCTACATCCTGGGCTGCCTGAAGCTGCTGGCCCAGACGGGAGCCGCGGCCATGGAACCGAAGCGCGAGGTCCACGACGCCTTCAACATCAAGGTCGACCGGGGCAACAGCCTGATGGCCTGGGGCGCCCCGCAGGTGACGAGCTGGTACAAGAACGAGGCGGGCCGGGTGACGCAGAACTGGCCCTTCGCCCTGGTCGACTACTGGCGCGCCACCCTGGCGCCCGATCCGCAGGACTTCGTGCTCACCAAGAGCGCCGAGCTGGTGGGGTAGGGGCTTTACCCCGCCCGCCCGTAGGCCTCGCGCAGCCATACGGCGATCTCGCCGTCCACCTCAGTGGGCGAGGCGATGCGCACGCGGTGGGTCACCATGGCGTTCCAGGAGCCGGCGGCCTCCAGCCGTCCGGCCGGGGGATCGCCCTTGAGGATCAGGCCCAGGTCCAGCCGATCCTTGGTCGAGGGTTGGACGAGGGCGAACTGCTTTTTTCGGCGCAGGCTGGTGTAGCCCTTCTTCGGCGCGTGCTCGACCTCGTCGCCCAGTTCCGCCACCAGGGCCATCACCGCGTCATAGGCCGGCCGGATCGCCGCCTTCGGGCCTGCGAACATCTGCTCGACCAGGGCGTCCTCGCCGATCGAGGCGGCGTCGGACTCCCGGGCCTTGAGCGTAATGGTGTTGGCGTAGCCGTGGGTCAGGCCGTGGTCGGCTTTTAGCCGCGCAACGATCTCGCCGTGTTTCTCCAGGCCGAAGCCCTTGGCGATCAACGCCCAGGCTTCCAGACTCTTGCCGGTCTTGGCCTCGAGGCTCGAGGAATAGCCGGCCAGGGGATCTTCCGTCATCGCCATGCTCCCGCGAACTCGCACGGTAAGAATGTGCACCAAACGCCGACCGTCGTCGCCCCGGCCGTGTATGGTGCGCGCCGTTCGTACAGCGAGGCGCCCCCGTGAAGCTCAACATCGTCATCTGCTCGACCCGGCCGGGACGGATCGGGCCCTCGATAGGCCGCTGGTTCCACGGTGCGGCCCAGGCCCACGGGGGCTTCGAGGCGGAACTGGTGGATCTGGCCGCCTTCAATCTGCCCGTCTTCGACGAGCCGCACCATCCGCGGCTGCGCAACTACCAGCACGACCACACCAAGGCCTGGAGCGCCAGCGTGGAGGCCGCCGACGCCTTCGTGTTCGTCACGCCGGAATACAATTTCAGCCCGCCACCGGCCTTCGTGAACGCGCTGAACTACCTGTTCTTCGAGTGGAATCACAAGCCGGCGAGCTTCGTCAGCTATGGCGGCGCCTCGGGCGGGCTTCGCGCTGTGCAGATGGAGAAGCTGATGTTGACCAGCGTAAAGATCATGCCCATCCCTGAGGCCGTGGCCATTCCGATGGTCGGCCTCCAGATCGATGCCGAAAAGGTCTTCACGCCCACGGAGGGCCAGGCGAAGGCCGCCCCGGGCATGCTGGACGAACTGGCGCGCTGGGCCGGAGCCCTGAAGCCGCTGCGGGCCTAGCCCCGCGACTTCGCCGAGCGGTCGATGGCGATGAAGACCAGGCCGAGGACAAAGAAGACCCCGGTCATACCCGCCATGTTCATCGCGACCCGCTCCAGGCCGAGCTTGGAGACATCCAGGAACGGGTAGGGGTAAAAGTCGGCATGGGGACCCCGCCAGACGCTGTAAGCCCCATAGGCCAGGGGGGAAGACCAGCCAGGGCCAGACATAGACCCAGCGCAGGGTGCGCTTCGGCGTGAACAGCAGCCAGTCCAACAGAACAAGTCAAACCGCCGCCGGCGAGGTCAGCCGCCGGTCTTGTAGTGGCCCGGCCGCAGGCGCGCGACCTTGTGGACGGCGACGATGGAGTCCTCGACGGTAATCCGGCCGATCTCTTCCTTCGGTGCGAAAACCTCCCGCGGTCCGACCAGATGGTGCCAGGCATGCATATCGTCGATGAGGGTCTTGGTGAGGTCCACCGCCGTCCCGCGTCGCGCGTAACCGCCTTCATGCTCGGGCCAGTACGAGGTGTGCATGTCCTCGATGATGTAGAGGCCGCCGGTCTTCAGCAAGGGGAACAGAGTGCGGAAACTGGCCAATTGGTGACTGGCGACGTGGGACCCGTCGTCCAGGACGATGTCCGGGGCGCCCATCTCGTCCACGACCCGCCGGAGGAATTCGGGGTCGGCCTGTGAACCGATGCGGACCTGGTTCGGGGGATCGGCGAAGCCCGCGCATTCCGGATTGATATCGATGCCGTAGATCGTCGCCTGAGGACCGAAAAAGCTGCGCCAGAGCTCCAGCGAACCGCCCCGGAAGACTCCAATCTCAAGCATCTTGACGGGTTTACCCCGGTAGGGCGCGAGCATCTCATCGTAGAACGGCAGATAGCTGATCCACTTGTGGGCCAACTTCCCCTGGTTGGCGAAGAACAACGTCTCCAGCGGGCCCGGATCGGCGGACTTTCGAGCCTCCGCCTCATCCGGGGAAAGCGCCAACGAGTCGAACAGAGGCCGGGCGGCCCGCTTCCGCAGCAATTTCTTGGTCACCCGCCGCGCCAGATCAAGCATGTGCAGCCCCAGATCGCTTAGTCTGAGACCCTGGCGGCTGGCGGTCGACAGATCAACTACTGGTGACGCGCACGACGTGGGGCAAGTTGCTAGTCCACTACTTCCTGGGGGAAAGACGTGACGCGAATGAGGGGACTCCAACCCGCGGCCTCCAGCGTGACAGGCGGGGAGAACCGGTAAGGTTTTCGGTCGGCCGTCCAACTTGCTCGGCACAATCTGACGGCGCCCGCGCAAGGGATTCTGAGCGCGACGTGGAGTACAGTCCCATCTCCACCGCCATGGGCATGGATACGGCCTTCGTTTCAGGCGCGATCCGGCGGATGATCTGTTCTTCCTAGGGCTTGATCGCGAAGCACACGTCGGCCCTGTTGAACGCAAGGGCCTCGGCGGCAATCAGGGTCCGATCGAAGTCGGCGGGCGCTCCGGCCGCATCGTCAGCCCGACGACTTGGCGCGCGCTGGGGTAGGGTGCTCAAGCGTCATGCGCCTAAGGCCAACGCAACGAGAAAGTAGGCGTATAGCCGACCTGTCGAACCGCCCACGGTCCGCGAAAACGATTTGGAACGGAGGCCTTGGAACAGATTGGAGTGAGGTTTTCGGGAGCGCCGCAAGCCCTTACGACGTATGGCGCGAATGACGGGACTCGAACCCGCGACCTCCGGCGTGACAGGCCGGCGCTCTAACCAACTGAGCTACATCCGCATACGGCTCGCGGTGACCGCGAGGCGCGTCTGATATGTCCGAGGCGGAATCGTGTCAACGAGTCTCTGCGGAGATCGGCGAATGAAGCGCGGAATGACGCACCCTGTGGCCCGTTCGAGCTCCTCGGCGACCCAGTCCAGGCCGTGGCTCACAAGGGCGCGGACAAAGACCGGCGTTCCGTGGTCAGGCTTGTTGAGAGCTACTCGCAACTATTGAGGCGACAAGGCTTTTCGCAGCGCAAACCGCCGTTTGAACCCGCCGCCGACGTGGTCTAGAAGGGCCCCGACTCCGCTTGAGGATTCCATGAACGCCTTCCTTCTGCAGTACCTGCCCATCGTGATCTTCCTGGGGATCGCGGGAGCCCTGGGTCTGGTTTTCATCATCGCTTCGGCGGTCCTGGCTCCCAAGGCCCCGGACCCGGAGAAGCTCTCCACATATGAGTGCGGGTTCAACGCGTTCGACGACGCGCGGATGAAATTCGACGTGCGGTTCTACCTGGTCTCGATCCTATTCATCATCTTCGACCTGGAAGTGGCGTTCCTGTTCCCCTGGGCCGTGGCGCTGATGAAGCTGCCGCAGGAGGCCAGCCAATTCGCCTTCTGGTCGATGATGACCTTCCTGGGCGTGCTCACCGTGGGCTTCATCTACGAATGGAAGAAGGGAGCCCTGGAATGGGAATAATCGTTCCTGCGGGCGCTGCCGGCCGCACCACGGTCGAAGGCTATAATCCCAAGGCCCATGACCCGTTCTTTGACGGGATCTCCGGTGAGCTGGCCGACAAGGGCTTCATCACCGCGGCGGCCGACGACCTGATCACCTGGGCGCGCACCGGTTCGCTGATGTGGATGACCTTTGGTCTCGCCTGCTGCGCGGTCGAGATGATGCAGGCCTCGATGCCCCGCTACGACCTGGAGCGCTACGGCTTCGCCCCCCGCGCCAGCCCGCGCCAGTCGGACGTGATGATCGTCGCCGGCACGCTCTGCAACAAGATGGCTCCGGCCCTGCGCAAGGTCTACGACCAGATGCCGGAGCCGCGCTACGTGATCTCCATGGGCTCGTGCGCCAACGGCGGGGGCTACTACTACTTCTCCTATTCCGTGGTGCGCGGCTGCGATCGGATCGTGCCCGTGGACATCTATGTGCCGGGCTGCCCGCCCACCGCCGAGGCCTTGGTCTACGGCGTGCTGCAGCTG
This sequence comes from Phenylobacterium sp. LH3H17, assembly GCF_024298925.1. Classification (NCBI taxonomy): domain Bacteria; kingdom Pseudomonadati; phylum Pseudomonadota; class Alphaproteobacteria; order Caulobacterales; family Caulobacteraceae; genus Phenylobacterium; species Phenylobacterium sp. LH3H17. Next base: position 2,101,462 of record NZ_CP101283.1, read on the forward strand.
CAGAAGAAGATCCGCCGCACCGGGACCATCGAGCGATGAGCTGGCCGCAGACCTCCGACCAGATGGAGATGCTGGGCCAGGCGATCGTGGCCAACAGCGCCGGCGCGATCGCCGGCCATTCCGTGGCCTTTGGCGAGCTGACCCTGACCGCGCCGCTGCCGCGGATCGTGGAGGCGCTGACCTATCTGCGCGACCACCAGGACTATCAGTTCCAGCAGCTCATCGACCTCTGCGGCGTGGACTATCCCGAGCGCGTCCGGCGGTTCGACGTGGTCTACCACCTGCTGTCCCTGACGAAGAACCACAGGGTCCGGCTGAAGATCGAGACCGACGAGGACACGCCCGTCCCGACCGTGACCGGGGTCTATCCCTGCGCCGACTGGTTCGAGCGCGAGGCCTTCGACATGTACGGCGTCTTCTTCGAGGGCCATCCGGACCTGCGCCGCATCCTCACCGACTACGGCTTCCACGGCCATCCGCTCCGCAAGGACTTCCCGATGACCGGCTATGTGGAGCTGCGCTACGACGACGAACTCAAGCGCGTGGTCTACGAGCCGGTGAAGTCGGTCGAGTATCGCAACTGGGACTTCCTCTCGCCCTGGGAGGGCGCGGACTACGTGCTGCCCGGCGACGAAAAAGTGGAGGCGAAGTGATGGCTGACGACGCTTCGCTGACCCCGCACGTGCCGGAGACCCCGGTCCGCAAGTTCAACATCAATTTCGGCCCGCAGCATCCCGCGGCCCACGGCGTCCTGCGTCTGGTCCTGGAGTTGGACGGGGAGATCGTCGAGCGGGTCGACCCGCACATCGGCCTGCTGCATCGCGGCACCGAAAAGCTGATGGAGTACCGGACCTACCTCCAGAACATCCCCTATTTCGACCGCCTCGACTACGTGGCGCCGATGAACCAGGAGCACGCCTTCTGCCTGGCCATCGAGAAGCTCATGGGGATCGAGGTTCCGATCCGCGGCAGCCTGATCCGGGTGATGTTCTCGGAGATCGGCCGGATCCTGAACCACCTGCTCAATGTCACCACCCAGGCCATGGACGTCGGCGCGCTCACCCCGCCGTTGTGGGGCTTCGAAGAGCGCGAGAAGCTGATGGTGTTCTACGAGCGCGCCTGCGGGGCGCGGCTCCACGCCAACTATTTCCGGCCCGGCGGGGTCCACCAGGACCTGCCCGAGGCCCTGGTCAACGACATCGGCGACTGGGCCACGGCCTTCGCCCGGCCGATGGCCGACATCGACAGGCTGATCACGGGCAACCGCATCTTCAAGCAGCGCAACGTCGACATCGGCGTGGTGACCAAGGACGAGGCCATCAAGTGGGGCTTCTCCGGCGTCATGGTGCGCGGCTCGGGCATCGCCTGGGACCTGCGTCGCAGTCAGCCCTACGAATGCTATGACGACTTCGAGTTTGACATCCCGCTGGGCGTGAACGGCGACTGCTACGACCGCTATCTCTGCCGGATGCAGGAGATGCGCGAGTCGACGAAGATCATCCTCCAGTGCGTGGAGCGGCTGAAAAAGACCCCTGGCCCGGTGCTGACCGAGGACAACAAGGTCTCGCCCCCCCGCCGCGGTGAGATGAAACGCTCGATGGAAGCGCTGATCCACCACTTCAAGCTCTATACCGAGGGCTTCCACACCCCGCCGGGCGAGGTCTATGCCTGCGTCGAGGCGCCCAAGGGCGAGTTCGGCGTCTATCTGGTGAGCAACGGGACGAACAAGCCCTACCGCTGCAAGATCCGCGCGCCGGGCTATCCGCACCTGATGGCCATGGACTGGATAAACCGCGGCCACATGCTGGCCGACGTCTCCGCCATCCTGGGCTCGCTCGATATCGTGTTCGGGGAGATAGACCGGTGAGCGCCCCCGCCTGCATCAGCCCGTTCGACGTGGCCGAGGCCCAACTCGAGGCTTACAACGACCAGGATCTGGACGGCCATTGCGCCTGCTTCGCCGACGACATCGTGGTCGCCGACCTGAATGGCGCGGTGACCATCTCCGGCATCGCGGCTTACCGCGCGAAGTACACCCAGGTTTTCGCCGACTTTCCCCAGAACAAGGCTGAACTGCTCAACCGCATGGTCATCGGCAATACGGTGATCGACCACGAGCGGGTCAGCCGCACGCCCGGCGGCGACACCTTCGAGGTCGCGGCCATCTACACGATCGCCGACGCCAAGATCGTCCGCGTCGACTTTGTGAAGTGAGGAACGTTTGAGCGTCCGTCGCCTCTCGCCGAACCAGCCCGCCAGCTTCGAGTTCTCGAAAGAGAGCGCCAAGCAGGCGCAGTGGTGGATTTCGAAGTACCCGCAAGGCCGGCAGCAGTCGGCCGTGATCCCGATCCTGTGGCTGATCCAGAAGCAGGAGGGCTGGGTTTCCGAACCCGCCATCCGCGCCGTGGCCGCCCTGTTGGGCATGCCGCAGATCCGGGTGCTGGAGGTCGCGACCTTCTACACCATGTTCATGCTGGAGCAGGTGGGCACCCACGCCCTTGTGCAGGTGTGCGGCACGACGCCCTGCGCCCTGCGCGGCGCCAACGAGCTGATGGCCCACTGCAAGACGCGGATCGGTCCCAAGGACCACCGCTCGGCCGACGGCAAGTTCTACTGGCAGGAAGTCGAGTGCCTGGGCGCCTGCTCGAACGCGCCCATGGCCGCGATCAACGACTATTACTACGAGGACCTGACGGTCGAGATCCTGGACAAATTGCTGGACGACTTTGCCGCCGGCAAGCCGCCCGCGCCGGGCTCGATGATCGGCCGCCAGGGTTCTTCTCCCGAGGGCGGGCCGCTCGTGCTCACCGATCCGAAGCTCTATGACGGCTCGGCCGCCAAGCCGATCAAGTCGCTGCCCAACGCCGCGCCCAAGGGCAAGGCCAAGGCTCCGGCCACCTGATGGATCTCGAAGCCACCAAGCGCCGACTGAAGGTCATGGTCGCCGTCGACGCGGTCTGCGGGATCGTGGCCGCCGCCGCGGCCTATGGCGCCTTCGGCAAGGGCGTGGACTGGCTGGTCTATGTGTTCGTGGCGGCGCTCATCGCTGGGCTTGCCGCCCAGATCTGGTTCATCGCGGGCGTTCGTTCCGCGAAAAAGGGAGTGTAGGGGCCTTGGTCGGCATCCTCGAAGACAAGGACCGCATCTTCACCAACCTCTATGGCGTCCACGATTGGGGCCTGGAAGGTGCGAAGACTCGCGGCTGCTGGAACGCCACCCGCGAGATGCTGGCCCAGACCCCGGAATGGATCTGCGAGCAGATCAAGGAATCGGGCCTGCGCGGGCGGGGCGGTGGGGGGTTCCCCACGGGTCTCAAATGGACCTTCATGCCGAAGGCCGAGAGCGAACGGCCCCACTTCCTGGTGGTCAACGCCGACGAGTCCGAGCCCGGCGCCTGCAAGGACCGGGAGATCATCCGCAACGATCCGCACCTGCTGATCGAGGGGTGCCTGGTCGCCAGCTACGCCATCCGCGCCCACACCGCCTATATCTATATCCGTGGCGAATACGTGCATGAGCGCGAGCGCCTCGAGGCCGCGATCCGCCAGGCCTACGACGCCAGGCTGATCGGCAAGGGCAACATCCACGGCTGGGACTTCGACCTCCACGTCACCCACGGCGCCGGGGCCTATATCTGCGGCGACGAGACTGCGCTGATGGAGAGCCTGGAAGGCAAGAAGGGCCAACCGCGCCTGAAGCCGCCGTTCCCGGCCGGCGCCGGCATCTATGGCGCCCCGACCACCATCAACAACGTCGAGTCGATCGCGGTCGTGGGTTCGATTCTGCGCCGTGGCGCCGGCTGGTTCGCGGGCTTCGGGCGGCCGAAGAACTCGGGCATCAAGCTGATGGCGGCCTCGGGCCACGTCAACAAGCCCTGCGTGGTCGAGGAGACCATGTCGATCCCCATGCGCCAGCTGATCGAGGACCACTTCGGCGGCGTGCGCGGCGGTTGGGGCAACCTCAAGGCCGTGATCCCCGGCGGCATCTCCATGCGGATGATCCCGGCGGAAGAGGCCGAGGAAGCCCTGATGGATTTCGACGACCTGGCCGCGCGCCGGTCGGGCCTAGGCACCGCCACCATGATCGTCATGGACAAGGACGCCGACCTTGTCCGCGCCATCGCGCGCGCGTCCTACTTCTACAAGCACGAGAGCTGCGGCCAGTGCACGCCCTGCCGCGAAGGCACCGGCTGGATGTGGCGGGTCATGGAGCGCATGGCCACCGGCGAGGCCGAGATGCGCGAGATCGACATGCTGCTGGACGTCGCCAGCCAGGTCGAGGGCCACACCATCTGCGGCCTGGGCGACGCGGCCGCCTGGCCGATCCAGGGCCTGTTCCGCCACTTCCGCCACGAGGTGGAGGAGCGGATCACCAATTACCGCATCGGCAAGCCGCACGTTCAGGGCGCGTCCCTGGAAGCGGCGGAGTAACCCGGCATGCCCATAGCGAAGGTCAACGGCGTCGAGGTCGAGTTCGAACCCGGCATGACGGTTCTGCAGGTGGCGGAGCTGGCCGGGGAAGAGATCCCGCGCTTCTGCTATCACGAACGCCTCAGCATCGCCGGCAACTGCCGCATGTGCCTGGTCGAGGTTAAGCCTGGCCCGCCGAAGCCCCAGGCCTCGTGCGCCCTGCCGGCCGCCGAGGGCCAGGAGATCATCACCAACTCCCCCATGGTCAAGAAGGCCCGGGAAGGGGTGATGGAGTTCCTGCTGATCAACCACCCCCTGGACTGCCCGATCTGCGACCAGGGCGGGGAGTGCGACCTGCAGGACCAGGCCATGGGCTATGGCCGGGACGACAGCCGCTACGCCGACAACAAGCGCGCCGTCGAAGAGAAGTTCATGGGGCCGTTGATCAAGACGGTCATGACGCGCTGCATCCAGTGCACCCGCTGCGTCCGCTTCATCACCGAGGTGGCGGGCGTGCCGGAAATCGGTCTCATCTCCCGCGGCGAAGATGTTGAAATCACGACCTATCTCGACAAATCGGTGACGTCGGAACTCTCGGCCAATGTGATCGACCTCTGCCCGGTCGGCGCCCTGACCTCCAAGCCCTACGCCTTCAACGCCCGGCCCTGGGAGCTGAAGAAGACCGAGAGCGTCGACGTGATGGACGCCCTGGGCTCGGCGATCCGCGTCGACAGCCGCGGCCCCGCGGTGCTGCGCGTGCTGCCCCGCCTCAACGAGGACATCAACGAGGAGTGGATCAGCGACAAGACCCGCTACGCCGTGGATGGCCTGCTGCGTCAACGCCTTGACCAGCCCTATGTCCGCAAGGACGGCCGCCTGCAGCCGGCGAGCTGGGCCGAGGCCCTCGACCTGGTGGCGTCCAAGATCAAGGCCGCCAGTCCCGACCGTGTCGGGGTGATCGCCGGTGACCTGCAGGACGCGGAGTCCATGAAGGCCGCCAAGGACCTGTTCGGGTCGCTTGGCGTCAAGAACATCGACTGCCGGCAGGACGGCATGGCGCTCGGCGCCGGTCCGCGCGAGAGCTGGCTGTTCAACTCCACCATCGCCGGGATCGAGAACGCCGACGCGATCCTCATCGTGGGGGCCAATCCGCGCCTCGAGGCGCCGGTGTTCAACGCTCGCCTGCGCAAGCGCTGGCTGGCCGGCGCCCTGCGGGTGGGCGTGATCGGCGAACAGGCCGACCTCACCTATGGCTACGACTACCTAGGCGCCGGACCTGAGAGCCTGTCGGGCCTGGCCAAGGCCAAGAGCGACTTCGTCAAGGTGCTCCGGGACGCCAAGGCCCCGGCGATCATCGTCGGGACCGGGGCGCTGGGCCGCGAGGACGGCGCCGCCGTGCTGGCCGCCGCAGCGGCAGCGGCCAAGACCTTCGGCCTGACCTGGAACGTGCTGCATACAGCGGCGTCCCGGGTTGGCGGCCTCGACATGGGCTTCGTCCCCCCCGAGGGCGGCAAGAGCGCCCGCGACATGGCCGCAGCCGGCGCTCTGGACGTGCTCTTCCTGCTGGGCGCAGACGAGATCGACATCTCGGTCTCCAAGGCCTTCACCGTCTATCTGGGCACCCATGGCGACGCCGGAGCCCACAAGGCCGACGTCATCCTGCCCGGCGCCGCCTACACCGAAAAGGACGGCCTATACGTCAACACCGAGGGCCGGGTGCAGATGGGCTTCCGCGCCGTGTTCCCCAAGGGCGAGGCCCGTGAGGACTGGTCGGTGCTGCGCGCCCTGTCCGACCGCCTGGGCGCGACCCTGCCGTACGACACCCTGGCCCAACTTCGCGCCAAGCTGTTCGAGGACCATCCGACCTTCGGCCAGATCGACTATGTGCCGGCTGCGCCGGCCGTCATCGATTTCGCCGCGCTGGGGACCAAGGGGACGGCGTCGGACAAGCCGTTCTCGAGCCCCATCAAGGCGTTCCACCTGACCAACCCCATCGCCCGCGCCAGCGTGACGATGGCCGAATGCGCCGCCGTGGTCTCCGGCGCCGCCAAGATCGCGGCGGAGTAGGGCATGGATCCCACCACCAATTTCTGGACCACCCCGGGCGGCTGGACCCTGATCACCGTCGCCCAGATCATGGCGGTGATCCTGCCCCTGCTCGTGGCCCTGGCCTTCTTCATGCTGGCCGACCGCAAGATCTGGGCGGGCGTGCAGATGCGGAAGGGTCCCAATGTCGTCGGTCCGTTCGGACTGCTCCAGTCCTTCGCCGACCTCATCAAGTTCGTACTGAAGGAACTGGTGATTCCCGACGGAGCCGACAAGTTCGTTTTCCTGCTGGCTCCGGTTCTGACCTTCACCCTGGCCATGGTCGGCTGGGCGGTGATCCCGTTCGCGCCCGGCTGGGTGGTCTCCAACATCAATGTCGGGGTGTTGTATCTGTTCGCGATCAGCTCGCTGGGCGTCTACGGCATCATCATGGGCGGCTGGGCCTCGAACTCGAAGTACCCGTTCCTGGGCAGCCTTCGTTCGGCGGCGCAGATGGTTTCCTATGAGGTCTCCATCGGCTTCGTGATCGTCACCGTGATCCTGCTGGCCGGCACCATGAACCTGCAGACCATCGTTGAGCAGCAGGCCGGCGGGTTCTGGAACTGGTACTTCCTGGGCGGCGACGGCCTCACCGGCCTGCCCATCGCCCTGGTCATGATCCCGATGGCGGTGATCTTCTTCATCTCGGCCCTGGCCGAGACCAATCGCCCGCCCTTCGACCTGCCGGAAGCCGAGTCCGAGCTCGTGGCCGGCTATCAGGTGGAATACTCCTCCAGCCCCTTCCTGCTGTTCATGATCGGCGAACTGGTCAGCATCGTGCTGATGTGCGCGCTGATCTCGCTGCTGTTCTTCGGCGGCTGGCAGGCGCCGATCGATTTCGCCTTCGTCCACGACTGGCCGCCGACGGTGCAGAGCTTCTACGGCCTGATGTGGTTCGTCATGAAGATCTGCTTCTTCTTCTTCCTGATCGCCATGGCCAAGGCCATCGTGCCCCGCTACCGCTACGATCAGCTCATGCGGCTGGGTTGGAAGGTGTTCCTGCCGACCTCGCTGGTGGCCGTGGTCCTGGTTGCGGCCTGGCGCGTGTTCGGACCGGCCTCGGCATGAGGGGCCTGGTGATCCTCGCGGCGACACTGGCGCTCGGCGCCTGCGCGACCAGCTCGGTGGAGTCGGGCGCGACGGTGGGCAATGTGGCCAATTACGATGCGCTGAAACAAGCCCGCGACGCCTGCGTGAAGCAGGGCGGGGAGATCGTCCAGCGGCCGCAGAGCTCCGGCAAGCGGCTCGCCGACTTCGTGTGTAAGGGAAAGTGAGCGCCAGATGATGCAGCGCATCTCACAGGCCATCAAAGGCGCGGCGCTGATGGACTTCCTCGGCGCCTTCGGTATGGCCATGCAGTACATGGTCCGCCCCAAGGCGACGGTGCAGTATCCGCATGAGCGCAATCCGCAGTCTCCGCGGTTCCGTGGCGAGCACGTGCTGCGCCGCTATCCCAACGGGGAAGAGCGCTGCATCGCCTGCAAGCTGTGCGAGGCCATCTGCCCGGCCCAGGCCATCACCATCGAGGCCGAGCCGCGCGACGACGGCAGCCGGCGCACGACCCGCTACGACATCGACATGGTCAAGTGCATCTATTGCGGCCTCTGCCAGGAGGCCTGCCCGGTCGACGCCATCGTCGAAGGGCCGAACATCGAGTACGCGGTCGAGACGCGCGAAGAACTCTATTACGACAAGGAACGCCTGCTTGCGAACGGGGATCGTTGGGAGCGGCAAATCGCGAAGAACCTGGAACTGGACGCGCCCTACCGCTAAGCACGGGGCGCGATTCCGAGACGAAATAAGCTCGCCGGCCTGAGGCCGGACGACACTGAAACTGAGGGGCTGAGAAGAGCCGTCATGGCCTTGGCGATCGCATTTTACCTGCTGGCGGCGGTGACCGTAGGCTCCGGATTCGCGGTGGTCTCATCGCGCAATCCCGTGCACTCGGTGCTGTTCCTGATCCTCAGCTTCTTCTCGGCCGCGGGGCTGTTCGTGACCCTCGGGGCCGAGTTCCTCGCCATGCTGCTGGTGGTCGTCTATGTCGGCGCCGTGGCGGTGTTGTTCCTGTTCGTCGTCATGATGCTGGACGTCGATTTCGCCGCCCTGCGCCAGGGCTTCGCCCGCTACATGCCGCTGGGCGGTCTGGTGGCCGGGATCCTGGCCATCGAGATGATCGTGGTGGCCACCGCCGTCGCGACCCAGGGCGCGGCCAGTCTCAACGACACGCCGACCGTCCATACCGACGTGAGCAACGCCGAGACCATCGGGCGGGTGCTCTACACCGACTATGTCTACTTCTTCCAGGCCGCGGGACTGGTGCTGCTGGTGGCCATGATCGGCGCCATCGTGCTCACCCTGCGCCATAAGCCCGGCGTCCGACGCCAGGTGATCGCCGACCAGGTGGCCCGCAGCCCCAAGAGCGGCATGCGCATCGTCCAGATCAAGTCGGGGCAGGGGATCGACCAATGACCATCGGGCTGACCCACTATCTCTCGGTCGCCGCGATCCTGTTCACCATCGGGGTCTTCGGCATCTTCGTGAACCGCAAGAACATCATCGTCATCCTGATGTCGATCGAGCTGATCCTGCTGGCGGTGAACATCAACCTGGTGGCCTTCTCGGTCTATCTGCACAACGTGGTCGGGCAGATCTTCGCCATGTTCGTGCTGACTGTCGCCGCGGCCGAGGCCGCCGTCGGCCTGGCCATCCTCGTCACCTTCTTCCGTAACCGCGGCGACATCGCCGTGGACGACGTTTCGATGATGAAGGGCTGAGCGACCTTTCCATGACCCCTTCGTCCCTCATCACGACCGTGGTCTTCGCCCCCCTGGTGGGCGCGATCATCGCGGGCCTGTTCGGCCGCCGCATCGGCAATGTGGCCTCCGAGGCCATCACCACCGGCCTGCTGCTGCTGGCCGCCGTCTTCTCCTGGGTGATCTTCGCGCAGTGGACCTGGGGTGGGCTGGAGCCCTTCACCCTGGAGTTCCTGCCCTTCATCAATATCGGAGACTTCCAGTCCAACTGGTCGATCCGGCTGGACGGCCTGTCGGCCGTGATGCTGGTGGTGGTCACCAGCGTCTCGTCCCTGGTCCACATCTATTCGTGGGGCTACATGGCCGAGGACGACAGCAAGCCCCGGTTCTTCGCCTACCTGTCGCTGTTCACCTTCGCCATGCTGGCCCTGGTGACCGCCGCCGACTTCATGCAGCTGTTTTTCGGCTGGGAAGGGGTGGGCCTGGCCAGCTACCTGCTGATCGGATTCTGGTTCAAGAAACCCACCGCCAACGCCGCTTCGATCAAGGCTTTCGTGGTCAACCGTGTGGGCGACTTCGGCTTCGCGCTCGGCATCATGACCGTCTACTGGATGTTCGGCTCGATCCAGTTCGCCGAGATCTTCCCGCGGGTGCCCGAGTTCGCCAACACCGCCTGGTGGTTCGCGGGTTCCTACTGGCACGCCGTGGATCTCGCCTGCGCCCTGCTGTTCGTCGGCGCCATGGGCAAGTCGGCGCAGTTCTTCCTGCACACCTGGCTGCCGGACGCCATGGAGGGCCCGACCCCGGTCTCGGCCCTGATCCATGCCGCGACCATGGTCACCGCCGGCGTCTACATGGTCTGCCTGCTGTCGCCGATGTTCGAGTACGCGCCCTACGCCAAGCAGATTGTCACCCTGGTCGGCGCGGTGACGGCCCTGTTCGCGGCCACGGTCGGCCTGGCGCAGAACGACATCAAGCGGGTCATCGCCTATTCGACCTGTTCGCAGCTCGGCTACATGTTCTTCGCCGCCGGCGTGGGCGCCTATCAGGCGGCCATGTTCCACCTGTTCACCCACGCCTTCTTCAAGGCGCTGCTGTTCCTCGGCGCGGGCTCGGTGATCCACGGCATGCACCACGAGCAGGACATGCGGAAGATGGGCGGGCTGTGGAAGCACCTGCCGATCACCTATGCGGTCATGACCATCGGGACCCTGGCCATCACCGGCTTCGGCATTCCCAGCCTGCACCTCGGCTTCGCGGGCTTCTATTCCAAGGACACGATCATCGAGGCCGCCTTCGCGGCCGGCCAGCAGATGGGCGGAGTGGCCTATTTCGCGTTCGTGGTCAGCGTCTTCGCCGCCGGCCTCACCGCCTTCTACTCGTGGCGCCTGGCCTTCATGACCTTCCACGGCACGCCCAAGTGGGGTCACGACGACCACCACCACCACGCGGCCGACGACCATGCCAGCCATGCCCAGATCGAGACACACGACGAGCCGTTGCCGGACCACGATCATGGGCACGGCCACGACCACAAGCCCCATGAGAGCCCGTGGTCGATGCTGGTCCCGATCATGCTGCTGGCGGTCGGGGCGCTGGCCGCCGGCTACTTCTTCGTCGACCACTTCGTCGGCGAGGGCTGGAAGGAATTCTGGCGCGGGGCGATCTTCAACGGCGCGGACAACCACGTCCTGGAGCACGCCCACCATTCGCCGACGTGGGTGAAGTGGGCGCCGCTGGCGGTCTCGGCGATCGGCTTCGCCGGCGCCTACTACGTCTACATCCTGCGCGAGGGCATGGGAGCCGCCATCGCCGCGCGGAAGGGCCCGCTGTGGACCTTCCTCTACAACAAGTGGTTCTTCGACGAGCTCTATGAGGCGACTTTCGTGCGTGCGGCCAAGTTCCTGGGCGACCTGTTCTGGAAGGGCGGCGACCAGAAGATCATCGACGGCTTCGGCCCCGACGGCGTCTCGGCGGTGTCCTATGCGGTGGGCCGGGCGGCCGGCCGGGCGCAGACCGGCTACGTCTACCACTATGCATTCGTGATGCTGCTCGGCGTGGCGGGTCTCCTGACCTACGCGCTGATCCAGTGGGCTTGAGGGGGGACGATCCGATGACCGGCATTCTCTCCCTCGTCACCTTCGCCCCGCTGATCGGGGTGGCGGCCATCCTGCTGCTCCGCGCGGCGTCCAAGGACGAGGCGCGTGTCGTCTCGGCCTCCAAGTGGATCGCGCTCGTCACGACGCTCGCGACCCTGGCGCTCTCCATCCTGCTGGTGGCCGAGTTCGACCCGGCCAATCCGGGATTCCAGTTCCTGGAGGACGCAGTCTGGTTCGCGGGCATCCACTACCGGATGGGGGTGGACGGGATCTCGATCCTGTTCGTCCTGCTGACCGCCTTCCTCATGCCGATCTGTATCGCCGCCTCCTGGAAGACGATCGAGAAGCGCGTGCCGGAATACATGGTCGCCTTCCTGGTCCTCGAGACCCTGGTGATCGGCGTGTTCTGCGCCCTGGACCTGGTGCTGTTCTACGCCTTCTTCGAATTCGGCCTGGTGCCGATGTTCCTGATCATCGGGATCTGGGGCGGCAAGAACCGGGTCTACGCGGCCTACAAGTTCTTCCTCTACACCCTGCTGGGCTCGGTCCTGATGCTGGCGGCGATCCTCGCCATGATCGGGATCGCCGGGACCTCCTCGATCCCCGAGCTGATGGTCTACAAGTTCGCCCCCGAGCTGCAGACCTGGCTGTGGCTGGCCTTCTTCGCCTCGTTCGCGGTGAAGATGCCGATGTGGCCGGTCCACACCTGGCTGCCCGACGCCCACGTCGAGGCGCCCACGGCGGGCTCGGTCATCCTGGCCGGCATCCTCTTGAAGATGGGCGGCTATGGCTTCCTGCGCTTCAGCCTGCCGATGTTCCCGCAGGCCTCGGACTATTTCGCGCCGCTGGTCTTCGCGCTGAGCGTCATCGCGGTGGTTTACACCTCGCTGGTCGCCTTCCGGCAGACCGACATCAAGAAGCTGATCGCCTATTCGTCGGTGGCTCACATGGGCTTCGTGACCATGGGGATCTTCGCCGGCAACGCCGTCGGCATCCAGGGCGCGATCTTCCAGATGCTGAGCCACGGGGTGATCTCGGGTGCGCTCTTCCTCTGCGTCGGCGTCGTCTATGACCGCATGCACACCCGCGAGATCGCCTTCTACGGCGGGCTGGTGAACCGCATGCCGTGGTACGCGGCGACCTTCATGCTTTTCACCATGGGCAATGTGGGACTGCCGGGCACCTCGGGCTTCATCGGCGAGATCACCACCATGGTCGGGGTCTACCAGGTCTCGACCTGGACGGCGGTCGTGGCCGCCACCGGAGTGATCTTCTCCGCGGTCTATGCGCTCAGCCTCTATCGTCGGGTCATCTTCGGCGAGATCACCAATCCTGCGCTGGCCGACATCACCGACCTCGACTGGCGCGAGGTGGCGATCTTCGCGCCGCTGATCGCGTCCACCCTGTACCTCGGCGTCTATCCGGCCGCCGTCCTCGATCTGACCCAAGCCTCGGTCGACAACCTCGCCGCGATCTATCGCGCGGCCATCGGCGGGTGAGGAAGACCACCAGATGAACTTCGAGACCTCCCTCTCCCTCGCCGTCCCGGAACTGATCCTCGCCGGCGGAGCCCTCGTCCTGCTGGTGGCCGGCGCCTTCTCGCCGCGCAGCACCACGGCGATCATGTGGGCGTCGATCCTGGTGCTGCTGGGCGCGACCTGGGCCGCGGCCGTCGGCCCGCTCGGCCGCGGTTTCTCCGGCGGCATGATCTCCGACCAGGCCTCGGCCTTCGCCAAGGTGGCGATCTACCTGGCCAGCGCCGTGGCCCTGCCGCTGGGCCAGAAGTGGTTCGAGCGCCAGTCGGTGCGGAACTTCGAGTTCCCGGTCCTGGTCCTGCTGGCCGCGCTGGGCATGGGCATGATGGCCTCGGCCGGCGACCTGATCTCGCTCTATGTCGGCGTCGAACTGCAGTCCCTGGCCCTCTACGTCCTGGCCGCCATGCACCGTGAAAACGCCAAGGCGTCGGAAGCCGGCCTCAAGTACTTCGTACTGGGCGCGCTCTCCTCGGGCCTGCTGCTCTACGGGGCCTCGCTGATCTATGGGTTCGCCGGCTCGACCCTGTTCACCGACATCGCCGTGGCGGTGACTTCGGGCGCCAACACTGGGGTGCTATTCGGCCTGATCTTCCTGATCTGCGGTCTGGCCTTCAAGGTGTCCGCCGCCCCGTTCCACATGTGGACGCCCGACGTCTATGAGGGCGCTCCGACCCCGGTCGTGGCCTTCTTCGCCGCCGCGCCCAAGCTGGCGGCCATGGTGCTGTTCGCCCGGGTCCTCACCGAGGGTTTCGAAGGCGCCATCGACCAGTGGCGTCAGGTGCTGGTGGTCATCGCCCTGTTCTCGATCTTCGTGGGCGCCTTCGCCGGCCTTGCCCAGAAGAACCTCAAGCGGCTCTGGGCCTATTCCTCCATCGCCAATGTCGGCTACGCGATCCTGGGCTTGGCGGCGGGCAACGCCGAGGGCGTCCAGGCCATGCTGGTCTTCATGGTGCTCTACATGGTCGACGTCACCGGATTCTTCGCCTGCCTGACCGCGCTCAGCCGCGCCGGCGTGGCCATGGAGACCATCGACGACATGGCGGGGCTGTTCAAACAGCGTCCGGGCATCGCGCTGGCCATGACCGCGTTTTCGCTATCGGCCCTGGGCCTGCCGCCGTTCTCCGGCTTCTGGGCGAAGTTCTACGTCTTCAAGGCGGCCATCGGCGTGCAGGACCCGATGATCCAGATCGCCGCGGTGCTGGGCCTGGTCGGCAGCGTGGTGGCGGCCTTCTATTATCTGCGCCTGATCAAGACCATGTGGTTCGACACGGCCCCCAGCCAGACGGACGCCATCCCGGGCGAGGCCCGCGCTATCGCCTATGGGGCGGCCCTGTTCAGCTTCCCCCTGGTGCTGGGCGCGCTGATCTTCATCGATCCGCTGGCCCACGCGGCCGCCGCGGCGTTCGGCCTGAGCTAGGTGGCGCACCCGCCGATCGAAGCCTACGACGAACTCGATTCCACCAACGCCGAGGCGCGCCGCCGCGCCGAGGCGGGGGAGGGCGGCCCGGTGTGGATCACCGCCCTGACGCAGACGGCGGGGCGCGGCCGCCGCGGCCGATCCTGGCAGACCGCGAGCGGCAACCTGGCCGCCACCCTGCTGCTCACCACCGACAAGCCCGCCGGCGAGGCTGCTCAGATATCCTTCGTCGCCGCGCTCGCCGCCGCGGATCTCGCCGAGACCTGCCTGGGTCCCGGCGCCGCCCAGCTGAAATGGCCCAATGACGTCCTGGTGCATGGCCGCAAGGCGGTCGGCATCCTGGTCGAGTCCGGCGTCGGCCCCGATGGCCTGCTCTGGCTGGCGGTTGGTATCGGTATCAACCTGGCCCACGCCCCGCAGGACGTGGAGCGGCCGGCCACGTCCTTCGCCGAGCACATGACCGTCCCGCCGCCGGCGCCGCTCGACGCCCTGGAGGTGCTGGCCACCCGGTTCGAGCATTGGCGCGCGGCCTGGACGCGCGAGGGCTTCGCCCCCATCGCTACGGGGTGGACCGCCAAGGCCCACGGACTGGGCGAAGCCTGCGAAGCGCGCCTGCCCAACCAGACCATCCGGGGTGTTGCGCTGGGCCTGGATTCCGACGGCGCCCTGCGCCTGAAGCTGGACGACGGCGCGATCTTGCGCATAACCGCCGGCGACGTCTTTTTCGGAGGGGCCTGACCCATGCTGCTGGCCATCGAGCAGGGCAACACCAACACGCTGTTCGCCGTGCACGACGGCGAGACCTGGATCGCCCAGTGGCGCGCGGCCACCGATCCCAGCCGCACCGCCGACGAATACGCGGTCTGGCTGTCGCAGCTGCTGAACATGGCGGGCCTGCAGTTCGGAGTGCTGGACGCGGCGATCATTTCCAGCGTGGTGCCGCAGTCGATCTTCAACCTGCGCAACCTGGCCCGGCGCTACCTGCACGTCGAACCCCTGGTGATCGGCGAGAACGCGGACCTGGGCATCGAAGTACGGATCGACAAGCCGTCAGAGGCCGGCGCCGACCGGCTGGTGAACGCGCTGGGCGCGCACATCGTCTATCCGGGCCCGCTGATCGTCATCGACTCGGGCACGGCGACCACCTTCGACGTCATCGCCGCGGATGGTGGGTTCGAGGGGGGTGTGATCGCGCCTGGGATCAACCTATCTATGGAAGCGTTGCACACGGCGGCGGCAAAGTTGCCGCGGGTGGCGATCCAGAAACCCCAGCATGTGGTCGGCAAGGACACCGTCGGCGCCATGCAGTCGGGTGTCTTCTGGGGCTATGTGGCCCTGATCGAGGGCCTGATCGCCCGGATCAAGGCCGAACGCGACGAACCCATGACCGTGGTCGCCACGGGCGGCGTGGCGTCCCTGTTCCATGGGGCGACGCTCGCCATCGACCACTTCGACCCGGATCTGACGATCCGCGGCCTTCTTGAAATTCACCGCCGGAACACGGCGGCAAGGACGTAATGACCAAAGTAAAACCCACCGACGAACTCGTCTTCCTGCCGCTCGGCGGCTCGAACGAGATCGGCATGAACTTCAATCTCTACGGCTACGGCCCTCCGCATGCGCGCAAGTGGATCGTGGTCGACCTGGGCGTCACGTTCGGCGACCAGACCACGCCTGGCGTGGAAATTATCCTGCCCGACCCGGAGTTCATCGAGGCCCACGCCAAGGACATCCTGGGCATCGTGCTGACCCACGCCCATGAGGACCACATCGGCGCCGTGGCCTGGCTGTGGCCGCGCCTGCGCGCGCCGCTGTACGCCACGCCGTTCACCGCCTTCCTGCTGCGCGAGAAGCTGCGCGAGAACGAGGACTCCGCCGACGCCGAGATCACCGAGGTCCCGCTGGGCGGAACCATCAAGCTCGGTCCCTTCGAGATCGACCTCATCACCCTGACCCATTCGATCCCCGAGCCTAACGGCCTGGCGATCCGCACCCCGCTGGGCACCATCCTCCACACCGGCGACTGGAAGATCGACCCCGATCCCGTGCTGGGCTCGGTGACCGACGAAGGCGCAATCCGCAGGTTAGGCGACGAGGGCGTCCTGGCCATGGTCTGCGACTCCACAAACGTCTTCGTCGACGGCGAGGCGGGGTCGGAGGCCGACGTCCGGGACGCCATGGCCAAGCTGATCTCCGGCCTGACCGGCAAGGTGGCGGTGGCCTGTTTCGCCTCCAACGTGGCGCGCATGGACTCGATCATCCGAGCGGGGGAGGCCGCGGGCCGCCGCGTCTGCCTGGTCGGCCGCTCGATGCACCGGATGGCGGCGGCGGCCAAGTCGGTCGGCCTGTTCTCCGACATCAAGGAGTTCCTCACCGACGGCGAGGCCAGGCACTTCCCCGACGACAAGATCCTCTATCTCTGCACCGGCAGCCAGGGTGAACCCCGCGCGGCCCTCTCGCGGATCGCCGACGGGACCCACCAGCATGTGAAGCTGGGGGCGGGCGACGCCTGCGTCTTCTCCTCGCGGGTCATTCCCGGCAACGAGGTGCCGATCCGCAACCTGCAGAACCGCCTCGCCGATCGCGGGGTGCGGCTCTACACGGAGCGCGATCATCCGGGGATCCACGTCTCCGGCCACCCCTGCCGCGACGAGCTGGCCCGCATGTACGCCTGGGCTCGCCCGGAGATCGCGGTGCCCACCCACGGCGAGCGCCGCCACCTGCTGGAGCACGCCGCCTTCGCCAAGGACCTGCAGGTCAAGCAGACAGTGGCCCCGCGCAACGGCGACATGGTCCGCCTGGCCCCCGGCCGCGCCGAGATCATCGACGAGGTCCCGGCGGGCCGCATCTATGTGGACGCCGGTTTCCTGACCCCTGAGAACGGCGACGCCCTGCGCGAGCGTCGCCACGCGGCCTATAACGGCGTGCTGGCGGTCTCCGTGGTGCTGGACGGACGCGGCAAGATCGTCTCGGGCCCGCGGGTCAAGGCCCTGGGTCTCCCGGCCGACGAAGACTATTCGATGGACGAGGTGCTGGACGACCTGGCCGAGGATGCCGAGACGGCCTTCGGCAAGCTCAAGGGCGACCAGCGCGAGATCGATTCCGAGGTCGAGATGGCCCTGTCGCGGGCCGTGAAGAAGGCCAGCCAGCGCATCTGGGGAAAGCGGCCCGTGGTGGAGACCACGGTATTGCGGGTGTGACGCAGCGTGATCTCGCGCCTCGCCGCTGACAGGTCTATAGGGACGCCATGATCGGAAGACTGAACCACGTGGGGATCGCGACCCCTTCCATCGCCGAGTCCGTCGCCATGTATCGCGACATGCTGGGCGCCACTCAGGTCAGCGAGACCAAGATCCTGGAAGAGCAGGGGGTCTATGTCTGCTTCGTCGACCTGCCCAACAGCCAGATCGAGCTGATCGAGCCCTATGGCGAGGCCTCGCCGATCCACGCTTTCCTGGCCAAGAATCCCAAGGGCGGCCAGCACCATGTCTGCTTCGAGGTGCCCGACATCATCGTCGCTCGCGACGACATGCAGGCCAAGGGCGCCACGGTGCTCAACGACGGCAAGCCCCGCATCGGGGCGCACGGCGTGCCGGTGATCTTCGTCCATCCGAAGAACATGGGCGGCGTGCTGGTCGAGCTGATGGAAACCCCGAAGGACGCTCACTGATGGGTATCGCCACCGGCATCGCGATCTTCCTGACCATCTGGTGGACCGTGTTGTTCGCCATCCTGCCGCTGGGCGTCGTCAGCCACGCTGAAGCGGGGATCAACAAAGGCGACGGCGGCGATCCGGGCGCGCCGGTCGACCCCAAGCTCAGGAAGAAGTTCTTCACCACCACCTGGATCGCCGCGATCCTGTGGACGATCCTCTTCCTGGTGCTGCACTTCCGGCTGATCGTCCTGCCGCCGCTGCCCGCGAGCTGGACCTAGGCGCCCGACTTGGCGGCGGTTTCGCCGCGTCCGCACGCTGCGCGCCCAGTTTTTGGGCGAAATGCACGAACCTTCCTTGACGGGAGCCACGCCCCGCGCCGGCCGCCGCGATCGCGGCTATCCATGGTCACAGGCACGAGCGGCTCTCCGGAACTGCCGTGGCGTTTTCCCCGACGACTGAAGGCCGCCCACCTCCCTGGGCGGCCTTCTTTTCGCGCCTTTCATTGCCTAGCTGGCGAACCAATGGCTAACAGGGCCGTTGAACGAGCTCGACGGGGCGATTCCGACTTATGAGCATGACCGCCAGCACCAACGGCCGCGCGCCGCCCTTCGGCCAGTGGGAGCGCGCCGTGGCCACGCGCTACCTGCGCGCCAAGCGCAGCCAGGGCGGGGTGGCGCTGATCTCCATCATCTCCTTCGTCGGCATCATGCTGGCCGTGGCGGTGCTGATCATCGTCATGAGCGTGATGAACGGCTTCCGCACCGAACTGCTGTCGCGGATCCTCGGTTTTTCCGGCCATCTCTACGTCGCGGGCGGGGTGCTGAACTCTCCCGACCGGGACGCCATGATCGCGCGTATCGGCCAGATGCCCGGGGTGATCCAGGTGACTCCGGTGGTCGAGGCCCAGGCCATGGCGCTGGGCAATGGCCAGATCAGCGGCGCCATCGTGCGCGGCATCACGCCCAGGGACCTCAAGGCCACCAGGCTGGTCTCCGACAACATCACTCGCGGCTCCATGGCCGGCTTCGGCGAGGGCGAGTATGGCGGCGACCTGATCCTGGTGGGCGACCGCCTGGCCCAGGCCCTAGGCGTCCAGCCCGGCGACGCGCTCAGCCTGGTTTCGCCGGTCGGCGGCGCCACGGCCTTCGGCGGCACGCCCTTGCGCAAGACCTACACGGTGGCCGGCACCTTCACCGTCGGCATGAGCGAGTACGACCAGACCTTCATCTACATGCCCCTGGAACAGGCCCAGCTGTTCTTCGGACGTGAGACCGGGATCGACTATGTCGAGATCAAGCTGGAAGACCCCGACGAGTCCGTGGCCATGAAGCCCGACCTGGCCAAGGTCGCCGGCCCCGCGGCGCTGCTCACGGACTGGACCGAGAAGAACGCGTCCTACTGGGGGGCGCTCAAGGTCGAGCGCAACGTCATGCGGCTGATCCTGATGATGCTGGTCGCCATCGCGGCCATGAACATCATCTCGGGCCTGGTGATGCTGGTGAAGAACAAGGGCCGCGACATCGCCATCCTGCGGACCATGGGCGCCGGGCAGGGGTCGATCCTGCGCATCTTCTTCATGGCCGGCGCGGCGGTGGGGGTGCTGGGCACCCTGGCCGGCCTGGTGATCGGCTCCCTTTTCTGCATCTTCATCGGCGAGATCCAGCAGGCGGTGGAGTGGGTCACCGGCGCCCAGGTCTTCTCCTCGGACATCTATTTCCTCAGCCGCATCCCGGCCAAGATCGACTGGCGGGAGGTCGGCGTGATCACCTTCTGGGCCTTGGCCATGTCGTTCCTGGCGACCTTGCCGCCCGCCTGGCGCGCCTCGCGCCTCGATCCGGTGGAGGCGCTCCGCTATGAGTGAGCCTGTCCTCTCCATCCGCGGCCTGCGCCGCACCTACAAGAGCGGCGACCGTACTCTTGTGGTGCTGGACGGCGCCGCGCTCGACGTGAAACCGGGCGAGATCGTCGGCCTGATCGGGCCGTCGGGTTCGGGCAAGTCCTCGCTGCTGCACGCCGCGGGCCTGCTGGAGCATCCCGACGCCGGCGAGATCCATATCGAGGGCCGCGACTGTTCCGACCTCAGCGACCGCCAGCGCACCCGGGTCCGCCTGGCCGCGATCGGCTTCGTCTACCAGGCGCACCATCTCCTGGCCGAGTTCACCGCGCTCGACAACGTCGCCCTGCCACAGATGATCGCCGGGCGTTCGCGCAAGGCCGCGCGCGCGCGCGCGCTGGAGCTCCTGACCACCCTGGGCCTGGCCGAGCGGGTCGATCACCAGCCGGCCCAGATGTCGGGCGGCGAACAGCAGCGGGTGGCCATCGCCCGGGCGCTCGCCAACGCGCCGCGCCTCCTGCTGGCCGACGAGCCCACCGGGAACCTCGACCCCGCCACCTCCGCGGCGGTGTTCGAGAGCCTCTACGACCTGGCGCGCAAGACCGGGGTCGCGGCCTTGGTCGCCACCCACAACCTTGAGCTCGCCCGCCACATGGACCGGGTGGTGGCGCTGAAGGACGGCAAGCTGGAAGAGCAGACGAGAGCATAGGGGCTCCCGCCACACCCGATCACCGCGCTTAGTTGGCGATGAGTGGAGTGAGACCTGAATTGCCCTCTTGACGGATGAGAACAAAACAAGAATAAGAACATTCACAGAACATCCACAGAGGGGGCGTCGCAAATGGTTCGTTTGGCTCGGGAATCACTGGCCTTTGTGTCGGTGGCGGGGTTTGTCTGGATGATGTGCGCCGTGGCCCAGTTGGCGGCCTAGCAGACGGGGGTTTCCAGGTGAGCGACGCGGTGAACGAAGGCTTCGTCCACCTGCGGGTCCGATCGGCCTATTCGTTGCTGGAAGGCGCGATCAAGGCCGAGAAGATCGGCGAGCTCGCCGCCAAGGCCGAGATGCCGGCCGTGGCCCTGACCGACCGGGCCAACCTGTTCGGGGCGTTGGAGTTCTCCGTCATCACCAAGGAGACGGGCGTCCAGCCGATCGTCGGTTGCGCACTGCCGGTGACCGGAATTGGGGGCGGCCAGACCGACCGCTGGTCGAAGGTCCCCACCATCCTGCTGCTGGCCCAGAGCGAGCGGGGCTATCTAAATCTCAGCGAGCTTTCCTCGGCCGCCTATCTGCAGGCCGACGGGACCGAGGACGTTTCGGTGTCCTGGGAGATGGTTGCGCGCCATGCCGAGGGTCTGATCCTGCTCTCGGGCGGCGTCGATGGTCCGATCGATCCGCTGTTCGCTCAGGGCAAGGCCGCCGAAGGCAAGGCTGCGCTCGCCGAGATGGCGGCGGTGTTCGGCGACCGGTTCTATGTGGAGCTCCAGCGTCACGGCATGGCGGCCCAGGCGGCCGCGGAGCCGGAACTGGTGGCCTTCGCCTATGAGAACGACCTGCCGTTGGTCGCCACCAACGACGTCTATTTCGCCAAGCAGGAGATGTACGCCGCCCACGAGGCGCTGCTGTGCATCGCCGACGGCGCCTTCATCAGTCAGGAAGAGCGCCGCCGGGTCACGCCCGAGCATTATTTCAAGACCGCCGAGACCATGCGGGCCCTGTTCGCCGACCTGCCGGAGGCTTGCGACAACACCCTCGACATCGCCCGGCGCTGCGCCTTCATGGTCAAGAAGCGCGACCCGATCCTGCCGCGGTTCCCCACGGTGGGCGGGCGCACCGAGGCCGAGGAACTGGCCGAACAGGCCCGCGAGGGCCTGCGCAGGCGCCTGGTCGGCCACAAGCTCTCGCAGGACGAGGACGTCTACTGGCAGCGGCTGGAGCGCGAGATTGGCGTCATCCAGTCCATGGGCTTCTCCGGCTACTTCCTGATCGTTTCGGACTTCATGAAATGGGCCGTGGCCCAGGGCATTCCGGTGGGGCCTGGGCGGGGCTCCGGGGCCGGTTCGCTGGTGGCCTGGTCGCTGCTGATCACCGGCCTGGACCCGATCCGCTACGGGCTGATCTTCGAACGGTTCCTGAACCCCGAGCGGGTCTCCATGCCCGACTTCGATATCGACTTCTGCCAGGAGCGGCGCGAAGAGGTGATCGGCTATGTGCAGCAGCACTATGGCCGCGATCGCGTCGCCCAGATCATCACCTTCGGCACCCTGCAGGCCCGCGCGGTGCTTCGCGATGTGGGCCGGGTGCTGCAGCTTCCCCTGGGCCAGGTGGACCGGCTGGCCAAGATGGTGCCCGCCAACCCCGCCAATCCGGTGACCCTGGCCAAGGCCATCGAGATCGAGCCGCGCCTGCAGCAGGCCAAGGAGGAAGACGAAGCCGTCGCCCAGCTTCTCGACGTGGCCCTGCAGCTCGAAGGCCTCTACCGCAACGCCTCGACCCACGCCGCAGGCGTGGTGATCGCCGACCGCCCTCTGACTGAGTTGTCGCCGCTCTACCGCGACCCGAGGTCGGAGTTCCCCGCCACCCAGTTCAACATGAAGTGGGTCGAGAGCGCGGGCCTGGTGAAGTTCGACTTCCTGGGCCTGAAAACGCTGACCGTGATCGACCGGGCCATGAAGCATCTGGCCAAGCGCGGTGCGGACTTCCCGCTCGAGCAGCTGCCGTTGGACGACGCCAAGTCCTATGAGCTGATGGCCTCGGGCCAGACAGTCGGGGTGTTCCAGCTGGAAGGGCAGGGCATGCGCGACACGCTGCGCCAGCTTCGGCCCAATTCGCTGGAAGAGGTCACGGCGCTGATCTCGCTCTATCGGCCGGGCCCGATGGATTCAATCCCGGCCTATGTGGACTGTAAGGCCGGCCGCAAGCCGCTGAACGTCTATCACCCCCTGCTGGAGCCGGTGCTGACCGACACCTACGGGGTGATCGTCTACCAGGAGCAGGTGATGAACATCGCCCGCATCATGGCGGGCTACAGCCTGGGAGAGGCCGATCTGCTGCGGCGCGCCATGGGCAAGAAGAAGAAGGAGGAAATGGACCAGCAGCGGGTCCGTTTCGCCACCGGAGCCGCCGAGCGCGGCGTGCCCAAGGACCTGGCTGAGACCCTGTTCGAGCTGATGGCCAAGTTCTCGGGCTACGGCTTCAACAAGTCGCATGCCGCGCCCTACGCCCTGATCGGCTATCAGACGGCCTGGTTGAAGGCCAATACGCCGGCGGAGTTCTTCGCCGCCTCCATGAGCCTCGACATCTCCAACACCGAAAAGCTCGCGGTCTTCTACCAGGACGCCAAGCGCTTCGGGGTGAAGATGCATGCCCCCGATGTGAACCGCTCGGGCGCCGACTTCGAAGTGGAAGACGGGGAGGTGCTCTATGCGCTGGGCGGGATCCGCAATCTGGGCCTGCAGGCCATGGAGCATGTGGTGGCGGTGCGTCGGGAAGGCGGGCCGTTCCGCGACCTGTTCGATTTCGTCGAGCGGGTCGATCCCAAGCAGGTGAACAAGCGCGCGTTCGAGACACTGGCTCGCGCCGGCGCCTTCGACGGCCTGCATCCCAACCGCGCCCAGATCCTGGCCGCGGCCGACGTGCTGGCCGGCCACGGCCAGAGCATGGCCGCCGATCGCGCCTCTTCCCAGGCTTCGCTGTTCGGCGGCGACCAGGAGGCCCAGCGCCCACGCCTGCCCAAGGTTGAGCAGTGGACCCCGGTCCAGCGCCTGGATGAGGAACTGGCCGCCGTCGGCTTCTATCTCTCCGGCCACCCGCTGGACGACATGGTCGAGGCGCTTCGGCGCCGGCGCACCGACCTGCTGGCCGACGTCATTCCCAAGGCCGAGGCGGGATCGGAGGCCTTCCGCATGGCCGGTGTCGTCCGCCGCAAGCAGGAACGGGCCTCGCAATCCTCGGGCGAGAAGTTCGCCTTCGTGACCCTGTCCGATCCCACCGGCGAATACGAGGTGCTGTTCCCGCCAGAGGCTCTGCGCAGGTGTCGCGACCTGCTGGAGCCTGGCAAGGCAGTGGCCATCAAGGTCCGCGCCAAGGCCAAGGACGGCGAGGTGCGCTTCTTCGGGGACGACGCCGAGCCGGTGGAGAAGGCGATCGAGAACGCCGTGGCCGGCCTGCGCGTGCACCTGGCGCCGCGGAGCGCCGAGATCGAGGCGCTGAAGAAGCGGTTGGAAGGCTCGGTCAACGCCCGAGGCGGCGAGATCATCCTGGTGGCTGGGGTCGAGGGGGGCCGCGAGGTGGAGGTCAAGCTGCCCGGCCGCTTCACCCTTGACGGGGCCGTGCGCGGTGCGCTGAAGACCTCGCCCGGCGTGGTCTTCGTCGAGGACCTCTAGGGCCTTGCTGGGCCATGTGTCCTTTGGGGTGAAGGACCTGGCCCGAGCCGGGGTGTTCTATGACGCAGTCCTGCTCCCGCTTGGCTGGATCCGGCTATGGGACGATCCCAAGGGCCTGGGCTACGGCCGTCCGGGGGAGGGCGAGAAGCTCAACCTGTTTCCCCATGCCGACGCTCGCCCGCCCGGTCCTGGATTCCACCTGGCCTTCGATGCGCCGGACCAGGCGTCGGTTGACGCCTTCCATGCCGCCGCTCTGGCCGCCGGCGGAACCGATCGCGGCGCGCCGGGCCTGCGACGCGCTTACAGCCCGACCTATTACGCAGCTTTCGTCATGGATCCGGACGGTCATCGGCTCGAAGCCGTCCACCAATAGGCGGTCAGGGTTTTCCGTAGGGGCTGACATAACCCTTGGGCTTGGGCGCGGCGGGATAGGCGTTCACCCCGCCGCGGTTGGAATAGGTCGAGGTCCCCTGATAGGGCCGGAACGGTGCGGGCGCCGGAGCGGCACGGGGAGGTGAGTAGGGCTTGGGCGCTGCGGCGCCAGGGGCGTCGAAGCGTGCCGGGGCCGGCGCGCGATAGTCACCGAAGGTCCCGGGCTGGCTTTTGAGCGTCCCGCCCGAGGAACCGAAACCGCCCGCGGCGAAGACCGCCAGGCCCATGCCGAACACTACAAATGGTTTCATGTCGCGCTCCCATTCCACCTAAGAGTGCATCGAAATGGTGAAGCTTTCAAGAACGAGCGTTTCGGCGCTGCAAGGCCGCCGGCATCCGCAGGGTGTAGCGCGTCTCCTCGACGTCAGAGGCCATCACCAGCACGCGGCCGTGGGCGCCGCGGGTCACGACATAACATCGCATGGCCGCGGCTCTTGCCTTTTCAGGCGTTTACCCCTATTTCCCCGCCTCATTCCACACGCAGGTGTTTGGCGATGAGCGGGGAGACATCCCGCCATATCCATTCCGGTCCCCCACTCGGGGGGTTTGCCTGCGGCGGTTAACCGGAAAAAGGACTTTAAAGCGTATGGCGCTTCCTGAATTCTCCATGCGTCAGCTCCTGGAAGCTGGCGCGCACTTCGGCCACCAGACCCACCGCTGGAATCCGAAGATGGACCGCTACATCTTCGGCTCGCGGTCGAACATCCACATCATCGACCTTTCGCAGTCGATCCCGCTGCTGCACCAGGCCCTGGTGAAAGTTCGCGAAGTCGCCGCGTCCGGCGGCCGCGTGCTGTTCGTCGGCACCAAGCGCCAGGCCTCCGAGCCCGTCGCGGTCGCGGCCAAGCGTTCGGCCCAGTACTACGTCAACCACCGCTGGCTCGGCGGCACGCTCACCAACTGGCGCACCGTTTCGGGCTCCATCGCCCGCCTGCGCGAGCTGGAAGGCCTGCTAGAGGGCGACGGCAGCGTCGGCCGTTCCAAGAAGGAACTGCTGCAGATGACCCGCGAGCGGGACAAGCTGGAGCTGAGCCTCGGCGGTATCAAGGACATGGGCGGCATCCCCGACCTGATGTTCGTGATCGACACCAACAAGGAAGCGATCGCGATCCAGGAAGCCCGCAAGCTCAACATCCCGGTCATCGCCATCCTCGATACCAACTGCAATCCGGACGGCATCACCTATCCGATCCCGGGCAACGATGACGCCGCGCGCGCCATCCAGCTCTACTGCGATCTGATGGCCGACTCGGTCCTCGACGGCCTGGCCGCCGGCCAATCGGCCGCCGGCGTCGACCTGGGCGCCTCGGTGGCTCCGATCGAGCCGACCCTGGCCCGTGAACTGTCGCCCGAGCCCGTGGCCCCGGTCGCGGCGGCTCCCGAGCCCGTCGCCGCCGCGCCGGTCGCCGCTGAGCCGGTTCCCGAGCCGGTAGCGACCGAACCGGAGACCACCGCGGCGGAAGCCCCGGCGGCTGAACCGACCGCGACGAAGGACTAGGCCGGCGGCGCGCCTCCGCGCGCCCGTCGACACGAAACGATCACGGCGAGGTCCTAGACGGGCCTCGCCGACCTCTTTGAATTGAAGGAGCTGACCATGGCGGAAATCACCGCTCTGCTCGTCAAGGACCTGCGCGAGAAATCCGGCGCGGGCATGATGGACTGCAAGAAGGCGCTGCAGGAGAACGACGGCGACATCGAAGCCTCGATCGACTGGCTGCGCACCAAGGGCCTGTCCAAGGCCGCCAAGAAGTCCGACCGCGCCGCGGCCGAGGGCCTCGTGGCCGGCAAGCTCAGCGACGACGGCAAGACCGGCGTGCTGGTCGAGCTGAACGCCGAGACCGACTTCGTGTCCAAGAACGACACCTTCCAGAGCGCCGCGCGCGACTTCGCTGTGGTGGCCCTGGACGTCGAGGGCGTGGACGCCATCACGGCGGCCAAGACCGCGAAGGGCGAGGTCGTCGCCGACGTGATCACCAATATGATCGCGACCATCGGCGAGAACATGCGCCTGCGCCGCTCGGCGCGTCTGAGCGTGGCCCAAGGCGCCGTCGCCCTCTACCTGCACAATGCGCAGGGCGATGGCGTCGGCAAGCTGGGGGTGCTCGTGGCCCTCGAAGGCGCCGGCGACCAGCAGGTGCTGAAGGATGTCGGCCGCAAGATCGCTCTGCACGTGGCCGGCACGCCGACCCCGCCGCTGGCGCTCACCGAGGCCGATCTCGATCCGGCCGCCGTCGAGAAGGAAAAGAAGTTCCTGACCGACCAGGCGCTGGAATCGGGCAAGCCTATCGGAGTGGTCGAGAAGATGATCGAAGGCCGTATCCGCAAGTGGCAGGAAGAAGTGGTGCTGCTGAAGCAACCCTTCGTCATGAACCCGGACCAGACCATCGAGCAGCTGCTGGCCGACACCGCCAAGGAAACCGGCTCGCCGGTGTCCGTGAAGGGCTTCGTGCGTTTCGCGCTCGGCGAGGGCGTGGAGAAGAAGGTCGACGACTTCGCCGCCGAAGTGGCTTCGATGACCGGCCAAGCCTAGGTTAGTAAGATAAAGACGGCCCAAGGGCGTGGTGCGTTCGACGCGCACCACGCCCTTGGTTTATGTAAGTACCGCCTGAGATTCTCCGGATGCCGCCGATGCCCGACGCCAAGCCCCGCTACAAGAAGATCCTCTTGAAGATGTCGGGCGAGGTCCTGATGGGCGATGCGCTCTTCGGGATCGACACCAAGACCATCGAGGCGGTGGCCGAGGACATCAAGGAAGTGGTCGACGCCGGCGTCGAGCTCTGCCTGGTGGTCGGCGGCGGCAACATCTTCCGCGGCGTCTCCCTGGCCGGGAAGGGCATGGACCGCGCCAGCGCCGACTATATGGGCATGCTGGCCACGGTGATGAATGCGCTCGCCCTGCAAGGCGCCCTTGAGAAGGTCGGCGTCTATACCCGGGTGCAGTCGGCCATCCCCATGGAGGCGGTCTGCGAGCCTTACATCCGTCGCCGCGCCCTGCGGCACCTGGAAAAGGGCCGGGTTGTGATCTTCGCCGCGGGCCTGGGGGCGCCGTTCTTCACCACCGACACACCCGCGGCCCTGCGGACAGCCGAGATGGGCTGCGACGCGCTCTTCAAGGGCACCAGCGTCGATGGGGTCTACACGGCCGATCCCAAGAAGGACCCCAGCGCCCAGCGCTACGAGACGCTCAGCTATCAGGAAGTCCTGGCCAAGGACCTGCGGGTCATGGACGCCTCGGCCATCGCCCTGATGCGCGACAACAACGTCCCGATCGTGGTGTTCTCCATCCGAGAGCGGGGCAATTTCATGAAGGTCTTGCAGGGGCAGGGCGTCTTCACGACCATCGCATGACCACGAGACTCAAACGAGAAGATCGGGAGAAACCCTTATGGCCGCTACCGAAAAGCCCGTCCTTTCGAGCTATAAGGACCGCATGGACAAGGCGATCCTCGCCCTGAAGGACGAGTTCGCCTCGCTGCGGACTGGACGCGCCTCGGCCGGCCTGCTGGACCAGGTCATGGTCGACGCCTACGGCTCAAGCGTGCCGATCAACCAGGTGGGCTCGGTGAGCGTCCCCGAACCGCGCTCGATCAGCGTCAGCATCTGGGACAAGGCCTTGGTCGTCTCGGTGGAGAAGGCGATCCGGAATGCGGGCCTCGGCTTCAATCCGGTGGTCGACGGGATGAACCTGCGCATCCCCATCCCGCCGCTCACAGAGGAGCGCCGCCGTGACCTGGCCAAGCTGGCCGGCAAGTATGCCGAGCAGCAGAAGGTGGCCGTTCGCAACGTCCGTCGGGACGCCAATGACGACCTCAAGAAGGCGGAAAAGGACGGCGCCATCAGCCAGGACGAGCATCGCAAGATGGAGGCCGAGGTCCAGAAGTTCACCGACGAGGCGGTCAAGAGGGTGGACGAAGCCTTGAAAACCAAAGAACAAGAGATCATGCAGGTTTGATCGTCCGCGGTCTGGTTGAAGGACGAACGGGAACCCCATGACCATCGCCGATAAAGAGCAGCCGAAGGGCGCGCCCGACGTCCCGCTGCATGTTGCGATCGTCATGGATGGCAACGGCCGTTGGGCTAAGCGCCGGGGCTTGCCGCGCCAGGTGGGCCATCCCAAGGGCGTCGACGCCATCCGCCGTGTGGTCGAGGCCGCGCCCGACCAGGGCATCCGCTGGCTGACTCTCTACGCCTTTTCCACGGAGAACTGGCGCCGACCGGCCGGTGAGGTGGCCGAGGTCATGCGGCTCCTGAAGCTCTACGTGAACTCTGACCTCGATAAGCTGGTCCGGGAGGGCGTCAAGGTCCGCATCCTGGGCCGCCGCGAAGGCCTGCCGCCGGACGTGGCGGAGATCGTCGAGCGCGCCGAGCGCCAGACAGCCCACAACGACAAGTTCTTTCTCCAGGTGGCGTTCAACTATGGCGGCCGCGCTGACATCGTGGACGCCGCCCGCGCCGTCGCCGTCGAAGTCGCGGCGGGCAGGATCGCCCCGGAGGACATCACCGACGCCTTCTTCGAGGACCGCCTCTCCACAGGCGGACTGCCGTCGCCCGACCTGGTGATCCGCACCAGCGGCGAGCAGCGGCTGTCGAACTTCCTCCTCTGGGAGTCAGCCTATTCCGAGTTCGTCTTCCCTGACGTCCTTTGGCCCGACTTCACGCCGCATCACCTCGCCGAGGGCATCGCGGAGTTCCAGAAGCGTGAGCGGCGATACGGCGGGGCCGTGGCCGATGATGTCCTTGCCACAGGCTAGAAGGTTCGACTGGACCAATCTGGGCATGCGCGTGGCGTCGGCCGCCGTGCTGGTGCCCACGGCGCTGGGAGCCGTCTGGTTCGCCGACGATGTGCGCTGGCTATTCCTGGTCCTGATCGCGGTGGCGATCGCACTGCTCTGCATCGAGTGGGGCGCGATGACGGCCCCCAAGGCGCCGATCCGTGTGTCTGCGGCGCTGATGGTGGCGATCCTGGCCGGGACCTTCCTGGCCTATCTCGGCCAGATGACCTACGCCTGGGGAGCCCTGGCGGTTGGCGCCGCGGCCTCGGCCCTGGTTGCGCGAGGCGTCTCGGAACGACCGGGCAACGCGGCCTATGGCGTGGTCTACCTCGCCATCCCGATGATCTGCCTGGTCTGGCTGCGTGGCATGCCCGAGGGCCGGCAGTGGACCCTGCTGCTGTTCGCCGTCGTCTGGACGGCCGACATCGCGGCCTTCGCGGTCGGAAGCGCGCTCAAGGGCCCCAAGCTGTGGCCGCGGTTCTCGCCCAACAAGACCTGGTCGGGCTTTATCGGCGGCCTGATCGCCGCGGCCCTGGCCGGCATGGCGATGGCCGCCTTCAGCGACATCGTGCTCAGCCTGCAGGCCGGCGCCTTGATCGGGTTCGTGGCGGGCCTGGCCACCATGGCGGGGGATCTTTGGGAATCGATGTTGAAACGCCGGTTCGGGGTGAAGGATTCCGGTGACCTGATTCCGGGCCACGGCGGGCTGCTGGACCGGGTCGACGGCCTGATGTTCGCCGCGGTCGTCCTGGCCGCCGCGCGGCTCATCAACCATCTGGGGTGGGCGAATTGACCTTGCCGCGGCGTGTCAGCGTGTTGGGCTCCACCGGCTCGGTCGGGGTCTCGACCCTTGACCTGTTCGACAAGGCCGGGGCCGAGGTCGAATTCGTCGCCCTGACCGCAGGGCGCAACGTCGAACGCCTGGCGCAACAGGCCCTGCGGTGGCGCCCGAAACTGGCGGTGATCGAGGATGAGACCCGGCTCGGAGAATTGCGCGAGCGGTTGAAGGGCTCGGGAATCGAGG
Source organism: Phenylobacterium sp. LH3H17 (assembly GCF_024298925.1). Classification (NCBI taxonomy): domain Bacteria; kingdom Pseudomonadati; phylum Pseudomonadota; class Alphaproteobacteria; order Caulobacterales; family Caulobacteraceae; genus Phenylobacterium; species Phenylobacterium sp. LH3H17. The sequence goes on from NZ_CP101283.1 coordinate 2,131,860, forward strand.
CCGCCGCCGGCGCCAGCGCCGTGGCCGAGGCCGCTGCCGCCGACGCCCAGTGGGTCATGTCGGCGATCGTGGGGTTCGCTGGCCTGCCGCCGACCCTCTCGGCGGCCAAGGCGGGGGCGGTCGTGGCCCTGGCCAACAAGGAGAGCCTGGTCTGCGCGGGCCCGTCGCTGCTGCGTACCGCCAAGCTGGCGGGCGGGGCGGTGATCCCGGTCGACTCCGAGCACTCGGCGATCTTCCAGGTGCTGGACCCGATGAACGCCCAGCACGTGACGCGGTTGATCCTCACCGCCTCGGGTGGCCCGTTCCTCTCCTGGTCGATCGGCCAAATGGAGCACGCGACGCCGGAACAGGCCGTGGCCCACCCGAAGTGGGACATGGGCGTCAAGATATCTGTCGATTCAGCGACCATGATGAACAAGGGCCTCGAGATGATCGAGGCGGCCTATCTGTTCGCCATGCCGGCGGAGCGGGTCGACGTGTTGATCCACCCGCAATCGATCATCCACAGCCTGGTGGAATACGCCGACGGCTCGACCCTGGCGCAGCTGGGACCGCCGGATATGCGCACGCCGATCGCCTGCGCCTTCGCCTGGCCCGATCGCCTGCCGTGGCCGGCGCCCAAGCTGGACTTGGCGGCCGCGGGACAACTAACTTTCGAAGAACCGGACCTGCGCCGTTTTCCCGCCTTGAAGATCGCGAAAGAAGCATTGGCGGCCGGTGGGGCCGCGCCCGCGGTGATGAACGCCGCCAACGAGGTCGCAGTGGCCGCCTTCCTTGACCGAAAGATTGGCTTTCTGGATATTGCCGCCACGGTGGCGAGGACCCTGCAACGCGTGGACGGGCAGGGGCTCATGGCGGGTCTCTCGGGGGACGCCCTGGAGCGGGCCCGGCACATCGATGCGACGGCGCGCCGCGTGGCGGACGACGTCGTGGCCGGTCTGGGCCGTTGAGGCCTTAGAGGAGCACCGCCGCCGTGGTCGATTTCACCCTTACCTCTCTGACCTTCGTAATCTCCTTCCTGCTGGTGCTGGGGCTTGTGGTGACGATCCACGAGCTGGGGCATTTCCTGGCGGCCAAAAGCTTCGGCGTGGCCATCGACCGGTTCTCCATCGGTTTCGGCAAGGCCCTGGCGGTCTGGAAGGACAAGTCGGGCGTCGAATGGCGGGTCGGCTGGATCCCGCTCGGCGGCTATGTGCGCTTCTCTGGCGATGAGAACGCCGCCAGCCTGCCCGATCACGAGAGCCTTGAAAGCCTGCGGCGGGACGTCGAGCGCCGCGAGGGCCCTGGCGCCATCCACCGCTACTTCCACTTCAAGCCGCTGTGGCAGAGGGCCATTGTCGTGGCCGCCGGCCCCCTCGCCAATTTCCTCCTGGCCATCCTGCTGTTCGCCGGTCTGCTGATGGCCTACGGCGCGCAGGTGCTGCCGGCCAAGGTGGCCAGCGTCCAGCCGGGCAGCCCGGCGGCGCGTGCGGGCCTCCTGCCGGGCGACCTGGTGGTGGCTGCCGCCGGAACCCGCATCAAGACCTTCGACCAGCTCGCCACCATCATCCAGGTCCGCGCCAATGTGCTTACCCCCCTTGTGGTGAACCGTGGCGGCCGAGAACTCACCCTGAACGCCACGCCGGAATGGCAGATCCGCAAGGATCCGATCTCGGGCGAGCGGAGGGTCGGCGTGTTGGGCTTCGCCCCAGCCCAGAAGGCCAGCGACTTCATCCGCGTCCGCTACAACCCCGTTCAGGCCGTCGGCGGCGGGGTGGAGCGAACCTGGGACACCCTGGGTACGACCGTCTACTATCTCGGCCGCATGGTGACCGGTCAGGTCTCGGCCGATCAGCTCAGCGGCCCGCTGGGAATCGCCCGAATCTCTGGGAAAGTGGCCCAGGCCGGCGCTGAAGGCGCCTCGAGTCCCGGCGAAATGTTGCTGGGCAGCGCCGTCAACCTGCTGCAGCTGGCGGCCTTCGTCTCGGTGAGCATCGGCTTCATGAATCTGTTGCCCGTCCCCGTCTTGGACGGCGGACACCTGCTCTTCTACGCCTACGAGGCCGTGGCCCGGCGTCCCGTCGCCGCGAATGTCCAGGCCGCGGGCTACCGGGTGGGTCTTGCGCTGTTGCTGGGATTGATGTTGTTCGCCACCTGGAACGATCTGCAACAGCTGCGTGTGTTCAAAATCCTCGGCGGCGTCTTCTCCTGACCCGCCCTTTTCCGCTAACGGCTTAAACGATGCAAAGAACCCGCGCTCACAGCGCCGCGCTCGCCTCCGGACTTGCCCTCTTGATGGGCTCGACCGCGCTTGTCGTCCCGACGCTCGCCGCCGCCCAGGCGGCCCAGCAGGCCGGTGTGGTCCAGCGGATCATCGTCCGCGGCAACGAGCGGATCGAGCAGTCGACGGTGCTCTCCTACCTGCCGATCCAGCCGGGCGAGACCCTCGATCCGGCCAAGGCCGACCTGGCGCTGAAGGCCCTGTTCCGAACCGACCTGTTCGCCGACGTGAAGGTCGAGCTGCAGGGCGGCGACATGATCGTCACGGTCGTCGAGAACCCGATCATCAACAAGGTGGTGTTCGAGGGCAATTCCGGCCTGAAGGAAGAGAAGCTGCGCGATGAGGTGACGGTGCGCCCGCGCGGCATCTTCACCCGCGCCAAGGTCCAGCAGGACGTCCAGCGTATCGTCGAGCTCTACCGCCGGTCCGGTCGGATCTCGGCCACCGTCACGCCAAAGATCGTCGAGCTGCCGCAAAAGCGCGTCGACCTGATCTTCGAGATCGACGAGGGGCCCAAGAGTGGCGTCCTGCGCGTCAACTTCCTGGGCAACAAGGAATTCTCGGACAACGACCTGCGCGACGTGGTCGTCACCGAGCAGACCAGCTGGTTCAAGTTCTTCTCGTCGAACGCCAACTACGACCCGGACCGCCTGGAGTACGACAAGGAGCAGCTGCGCAAGCACTATCGCAACCGCGGCTTCTACGACTTCCGCGTGATCTCGGCGATCGCCGAACTGGCCCCGGACAAGAACGGCTTTGCGATCACCTACACCCTCGAGGAGGGCGTCGAGTACCGGTTCGGCAAGATCACCGTCGAGACAGAACTCCAGAAGCTGGACAAGAACGTCCTGCAGCAGCTCGTGCCGATCCGGTCCGGCGAGACCTACCAGGACGAACGGATCGAGCAGGCCACCGACGCCTTGACCTTCGCAGCCGGCGCGGCGGGTTTCGCCGCGGTCGACGTGCGTCCGCGTTACACGGCCAACAAGGAAACCAATACGGTCGACGTGGTCTTCCAGGTCCGCGAGGGGCCGCGGGTCTATGTCGAGCGCATCGACGTCACCGGCAACACCCGCACCCTGGACTATGTGATCCGGCGCGAGCTGAACCTGGTGGAGGGCGACGCCTACAACCGCGCCCTGGTGGACCGGTCGAAGAACAACATCCGCGCGCTCGGCTTCTTCAAGGAAGTCGATATCGAGGAGGTTCCGGGTTCGGCGCCCGATCGCACGGGCTTGCAGGTGAAGGTCGAGGAGCAGCCCACGGGCGAGCTGTCGTTCAGCGCCGGCTATTCGTCGGTCGACCAACTCGTGCTCGACCTGGGCATCACCGAACGGAACTTCCGCGGCCGCGGCCAGAGCGTGCGCGCCCGGGTCTCGGTCGGTTCGCTGCGCCAGCAGATCGACTTCGGCTTCACCGAGCCGCGCTTCCTCGGACGCGACCTGGGCGCGGGCTTCGATCTCTACGCCTATCGGCTCGATTACTCGGAGTTCTCGGCCTACGAGACCAACACCATCGGCAGCAATGTCCGCTTCGCGTTCCCGCTGACGGTCGCCTCCCGGATGTCGACCCGCTACACCCTGCGCAGCGACGAAGTCGATATCGACAGTTCGCTGTGTACGGCCCAGGTGGTCTCGCTGTCCCTCTGCGCCCAGCGCGGCAAGTTCATCACCTCGCTGGTGGGCTATACCTATCTCTATGATCGTCGGAACGACCCGATCAATCCGACCCGCGGCTTCCGCTTCGACGTCTCGCAGGACTTCGCCGGAGTCGGCGGCGACGTGAATTACATCCGCACCGAGGCGACCGGCGGCTGGTGGCATGGATTCAACAAGGACTTCATCCTCAACGTCTCCGGCTCGGCGGGCTTCATCGCCGGCTTCAGCGGCGACACGATCCGGATCAACGACCGCTTCTACAAGGGCGGCAACAACTTCCGCGGCTTCGAGACCGCCGGCATCGGGCCGCGCGACACCAACTTCAGCCGTTCCGACGCCCTCGGCGGCCGGGCCTACGCAATCGGCACGGTGGAGCTGGCCATACCCACTGGCCTGCCCGAGCAGTACGGCATCAAGGCCGGGCTGTTCGCCGATTTCGGCACGCTGGGCCTGCTGGACGACGCCGACAAGAACTACCAGCCGGGCGCCATCAACCCGGTCACCAACCTGCCGTACCCGCCAGGAACGCGCGACCCGGCGATCGTCGATGACCTGTCGCTGCGCGCCTCGGCCGGTCTTTCGGTCCACTGGCGGTCCCCGATGGGACCAATTCGTTTCGACTTCAGCCAAGTTTTGGCCAAAGAGAACTACGACAAGACCGAAACCTTCCGGTTTTCCACCTCAACCAGGTTCTAATTCCACTCATGACGATCAAAGCCCTCGTCGCGGCGACCTGTGTCGCCGCCATCGCCGCGTCCGCATCCAGCGCCGCATTCGCCCAGGCAGCCGCTCCGGCGCCTGCCGCCGCGGCCGCGGCTGCGGTCACCCACGGACCGGCGCTCCCGGGCCACTGCATCATCTCGCTCGAAGGGTCCATCGGCTCCTCGACCGTGGGCAAGTACGTCCAGACCCGCCTGCAGCAGATCGCCACCCAGGTTCAGGCCGAGCTGAAGGCCGAGGACACCGCCATCCAGAACGAAGCCAAGACCCTGGAAGGCCAGCGCGCCACCCTCGACCAGAATACGTTCGAAACCCGCGCCTCGGCCCTGCAGGTCAAGGCCAACGCCTTCCAGCGCAAGGCTCAACTGCGCGAGCGCGAGCTGCAGGCCACCCAGCAAAAGGCCCTTGGCCGCGTCGGCCAGGAGCTGGACCCGATCATCCGCCAGGTCTACCAGCAGCGCCAATGCAGCCTGCTGCTGACCCGCGACGCCGTGGTCATCGCCAACCCGGCCATGGACATCTCCGGTCCGGTGGTGACGGCGCTCAACGCCAAGATCACCCAGTTCAACTTCGACCGCGAGCGCCTGGACCAGGCGGCGGCTGGCGCGCAAACTCCGGCCACGCCGCCCCGCCGGTAGGCCGACTCGCGCTAGACCCGGGTCGAGCCGAAGGATTTCGATGCCCGATCCGCGTTTCTTTGAAGACCTTGGACCCGTCACCCTGGCCGAACTGGCCGAGGTGACGGGCGCCAAGCTGGCTGACGCCGCGGAGGGCGAACGCTCGGTCCGCGCCGTGGCGGTCCTGGCGCAGGCCCAGCCGGACACGGTCACCTTCCTCACCGACCGCAAATATGCCGAGGCCCTGGCCCAGAGCCGGCCGATCGGTGTCTTCGTGTCCGCCGGCAACGCGGACCTGGTTCCCGAGGGGTGCGCCGCCCTTATCACCGCGATGCCGCACGCCGCCTACGCCGCGGCCGCCAACCGCCTGCATCGTCCGCGTCGCCACACCGGGGCGGAGGCCGTGTCGCGCGAGGCCATGCTGGAGGACGGGTTGACCCTGTCCCCCGGCGTGGTGATCGGGCCGGGCGCACGCGTCGGTCGGGGAACCGTGATCGGCGCCAATGCGGTGATCGGCCCTGGCGTGGCCATCGGCCGAGACTGCGTCATTGGCGCAAACGCCAGCATCGGCTTCGCCCTGCTGGGCGACCGGGTGAGCATCCTGGCCGGAGCCCGGATCGGCGAGCCTGGCTTCGGCGCCACGGGCGCGGCGCAGGGCGTCATCGACGTGCCCCAGCTTGGACGCGTGATCCTGCAGGACGGCGTTACAATCGGCGCCAATAGTTGCGTTGACCGCGGGGCTTTTGAAGACACCGTGGTGGGCGAGAACACCAAGATCGACAACCTGGTGCATATCGCACACAACGTACGCGTGGGACGAAACTGCGTGATGGCGGCCTATACGGGCATCTCCGGCAGCGTCACGATCGGCGACGGCGTCGCCTTCGGCGGCCGGGCAGGGGTGGCGGACCACATCAGCATCGGCGACCGCGCGCAGATCGCAGCGGCCGCGGGCCTGTTCCGCAACGTGCCGGCGGGCGAGACCTGGGGCGGGGTTCCGGCCCAGCCCATTCGGAAATGGATGCGCGAAGTCGCCTGGCTCTCGAAGTCGGCGGGCGTTCGCAAAGGATCGGACAAATGAGCGAGGCCCCCGTCGTCGAGGCGCAGACCTCCATCGACATCTCCGAGATCCTGTTACGCATCCCGCATCGCTATCCGTTCCTGCTGGTCGACCGGGCGGAGGAATATCGTCAGAGCGAATCCATCGTCGGCATCAAGTGCGTGACGATCAATGAGCCGTTCTTCCAGGGACACTTCCCGGACTACGCGGTCATGCCCGGCGTGCTGATCGTCGAGGCCATGGCCCAGACCGGCGCGGTGCTGATGTCGAAGTCGCTGAACGTCGACCGGGCAGGCAAGACCATCCTGTTCACATCCCTCGACAATTGCCGCTTCCGCCACCCGGTGCGGCCCGGCGACGTGCTGCGCATGAATGTTCGCGTGGTTCGCGCGCGCGGTGGCCTGTTCAAATTCGAAGGCAAGGCCCTGGTGGGCGACAAGACGGCGGCCGAGGCGGAGTTCGCGGCCATGCTGGTGGAGACCCCGTGAGCATCGAAGTCCATCCCACGGCCATCGTCGACGCCAAGGCCGAGCTCGCCGACGGCGTTTCCGTCGGGCCCTTCAGCATCGTCGGTCCGAACGTCCGGCTGGGCGCGGGCACCAAGCTGCTCTCCCATGTGGTGATCGACGGCCATACCGAGCTGGGCGCCGACAACGTGGTCCATCCCTTCGCCGTTCTGGGCGGTCCGCCGCAGCACACGGCCTATCAGGGCGAGCCCACCCGGCTGGTCATCGGCGACCGCAATCTGATCCGCGAGCACGCCACGATGAACACCGGCACGGTGGGCGGCGGCGGCCTGACCCAGGTCGGGTCCGACGGCCTCTATATGATCGAATGCCACGTCGGCCACGACTGCATGGTCGGGGACAATGTGATCCTCACCAAGCAGGCGACCCTGGGCGGCCACTGCGAGATCGGCGACTTCGTGATCATCGGCGGGCTGGCGGCGGTGCACCAACGCATCCGTGTCGGGCGCCATGCCATGATCGGTGGCCTCGCGGCCGTGGTGAAGGACGTGATCCCCTACGGCTCGGTCTGGGGCAACCACGCCCACCTGGAGGGGCTGAACCTGCTCGGCCTCAAGCGCCGGGGCTTCAGCCGCGAGACGATCAACACCATGCGCGCGGCCTACCGGCTGCTGTTCGCTGACGAGGGCACCTTCCAGGAGCGCCTGGACGATACGGTGGAGACCTATTCCGACTGCCCCGAGGTGATGGAGATCATCGACTTCATCCGCGCCGACGCCAGCCGCCCCCTGTGCTTGCCCGAGCGCGAGGTCTAGGCTGACGCCTATGCAGAAACTTGGATTGATCGCCGGCGGCGGGACCCTCCCGGTCGAGATCGCCGAACACTGCGAGCAGGCGGGTCGGCCCTTCTTCATTGTGCGGCTGAAGGGCTTCGCCGGCTCGGAGATCGCGCGGTTCCCGGGCGCCGATATCGGCATCGCCGAGCTGGGCAAGTGCTTCAAGGCGCTGAAGCGCGCCGGTTGCCGCGCCGTGACCCTGGTCGGCAATGTCGACCGGCCGGATTTCAAGTCGCTGACCCCCGACCTGCGGGGTCTGATGGCCCTCCCATCGGTGATCGCAGCCGCGCGCAGGGGGGATGACGCCTTGCTGCGCGCCCTGGTCGGCGAGTTCGAGAAAGAGGGCTTCGCCGTCGAGGGCGCTCATGAGGTCATGGGTGACCTGACCCTGCCTGCCGGGCCGCTGGGCGAGATAGCCCCCAGCGCCGATCAGATGGTCGACGTGCAGCGCGGCCTCCACGTGGCCCGCGAGATCGGCCGCCTGGACGTCGGGCAGGGGGCGGTGGTCTGCGACGGCCTGGTGCTGGCCGTGGAGGCCCAGGAGGGCACCGACGCGATGCTGGGCCGGGTGGCCAAGCTGCCGCCGGCCATCCGCGGCACGCCCGACAGGCCGCGTGGGGTCCTGGCCAAGGCTCCCAAGCCCATCCAGGAGACCCGCATCGACCTGCCCACCATCGGCCTCAACACGATCAGACGGGCCGCCGAGGCGGGACTGGCGGGCATAGCGGGCGAGACCGGCCGGCTGCTGGTGCTGGACCGCGAGGCCGTGATCGAGATGGCCGACGAGCTTGGCCTGTTCATCGTCGGCGTGGAGCCTCCGGGCGCGCCGTGACCCAGCCCCTCTGCGTCATGCTGGTGGCCGCCGAGGCCTCCGGAGACGACCGCGGGGCGGGCCTGGCCCAGGCGCTGCGCGAGAGGTTGGACGGCGACGTCCGCTTCGTCGGGGTCGGCGGCTCGAAGATGGCGGCGCAGGGGGTCGAGAGCCCCTTCGACATCTCGCAACTCTCGATCCTGGGCCTGCTGGAAGGCCTGTTGGCCTACCGCAAGGTGGTCGCGCGGGTGGCCGACACCGTGGCCCTGGCGGAGCGCGAGCGGCCCGACGTGGTGGTGTTGATCGATTCCTGGGGCTTCACCGTGAGGGTGGCCCAGCAACTGCGGAAGCGCCGGCCTGACCTGCCGCTGGTGAAATATGTCGGACCCCAGGTCTGGGCCACCCGCCCTGGACGGGCCAAGACCCTGGCCGCCAGGGTCGACCACCTGCTCTCAATCCACAAATTCGATGCGCCCTATTTCGAGGCCGAGGGCCTGCCGGTCACCTTCGTCGGCAATTCCGCGCTGAGTGTCGACTTTAGCCACGCCGACGGGGCGCGGCTGCGCGACGACCTGGGCATTGCGCCCGACGCGCCGGTCCTGCTGGTCGTGCCTGGCAGCCGACCCAGCGAGATCGCCCGGGTCCTGCCGCCCTTCGCCGAGGCCGTGGCGCTGCTGAAGGCGGAGCGTCCCGAACTGGAGGTGGTGATTCCCGCCGCGTCCACGGTCGCCGAGGCCGTGAAGGCCCAGGCCGGCGGCTGGGCGCATGTGGTGGAGGGCGACGCCGCCAAGCTGGACGCCATGAAGGCCGCCACGGTGGCGTTGGCCTGTTCCGGCACCGTGACCACGGAACTGGCCCTGGCGGGGGTGCCGATGGTGGTGGCCTACCGGCTGGGCAACTTCACCCACTTCGTGCTGAAGCGGCTGCTGCGCTCGCCCTGGATCACCCTGTTCAACATCGCCGCCCAGGACTTCGTCGCGCCGGAGTTCGTGCAGGACGACTGCAACGGGCCGGCCCTTGCCGCCGCTGTGGGCGAGCGGCTGGACTTCCCAGGCATGCGCTACGCCCAGATCGAGGCTCAGCATGAGGCCTTGGCCAAGATGGGACGTGACGGCCCCGATCCCTCAGAGGCCGCCGCCGACGCCGTGCTCAAACTGCTCGCCGATCGACGCGCCCGGCCTTAGGCGCGCCGCCTCGAGGATCGGGATATAGGTCTCGACCGGTCCCGCCGCGGCGGCGTTATGCACCTCAAGCACCCGTGCCTCGAGCCGACCGAGGCCCGCCCGCTCGCAGGCGGGGTCGTAGCGGTCGCGCCGATAGGCCTCGAACTGCGCTTCGGATTCCCACAGCTCGACGCTGCAGGCGCCCTGCTTGTCGAAGCCCACGAAGTGCAGCAGGGCGCCGTCCGGCGGGGCGGTTTCCCAGCCTATGGCGTCCTTGATGTCGTCGTAGTTCTGCTTGGTGGCGGCGTTTACCAGGTAGACGGCCATGATCGTCATGACGCGCTCCATATGATGACCCGGACCGCCCGGCCCGGGTCTCCACAATAGGCGTATGGCGTCGTGGCGCAACCTGGCGGCGATGGCGCCTAGCGCTTGTCGACGGCCACGTAATCGCGCGCGGGGGCGCCGGTGTAGATCTGCCGCGGACGGCCGATCTTCTGCGACGGGTCCTCGATCATTTCCTTCCACTGCGAGATCCAGCCCACGGTGCGGGCCAAGGCGAACAGCACCGTGAACATTTCGGGCGGGAAGCCGAGCGCGCGCAGGGTGATGCCGGAGTAGAAGTCGACGTTCGGGTAGAGCTTGCGCTCGACGAAGTAGGGATCGCTGAGCGCGACCTTTTCCAGCTCCATCGCCACCTTCAGCAGCGGGTCGTCCTGAAGGCCGACCTCGGCGAGGACCTCGTGGCAGGTCTTCTGCATCACGGTCGCGCGGGGGTCGTAGTTCTTGTAGACCCGGTGACCGAAGCCCATCAGGCGGTAGCGGCGGTCCTTAACGCCCTGAACGTACTCGGGGATGCGATCGACGGTGCCGATCTCCTTGAGCATGTTCAGCGCCTCTTCGTTGGCGCCGCCATGGCTGGGTCCCCACAGGCAGGCGATGCCGGCCGCGATGCAGGCGAACGGGTTTGCGCCCGACGAGCCGGCGAGGCGGACGGTCGAGGTGGACGCGTTCTGCTCGTGGTCGGCGTGCAGGATGAAGATGCGGTCCATGGCGCGGGTCAGGACCGGATTGGGCTTCCAGTCCTCTGCGGGCACCGAGAAGCACATGCGCAGGAAGTTCTCCGAATAGGAGAGGTCGTTGCGGGGGTGCACAAAGGGCTGGCCACGGAAGTACTTGAAGGCACGGGCGGCGATCGTCGGCATCTTGGCGATCAGCCGGTGCGACGAGATCATCCGCTGCTCGGGATCATCGACATTGGTGCTGTCGTGATAGAAGGCCGAGAGGGCGCCGACGGCGCCGACCATGATCGCCATCGGGTGAGCATCCCGACGGAAGCCCATGAAAAACCTATCGAACTGCTCATGCAGCATCGTGTGATAGGTGATGTTGTGGTTGAACTTCTCGAACTCCTTGGCGTTCGGGAGCTCGCCGTTCAGCAGCAGGTAGCAGACCTCCAGGAAGCTGGATTTCTCCGCCAGCTGGTCGATCGGGTAGCCGCGGTGGAGGAGGATTCCCGCGTCGCCGTCGATGAAGGTGATCTTGCTCTCGCACGATGCGGTCGAGGTGAAGCCAGGATCGTAGGTGAAGACGTCGGCTTCGGCGTAGAGCTTCCGGATATCCACGACCGCCGGGCCGTCGGTGCCTTTCAGGATCGGCAGCTCGACGGTTTTCCCGTCAAAGCTCACTTTCGCCGTATCGCCCATGCCATCCCCTTCCGCGGTTTCAATGAAATAAAACGCCTGTTCGGCGTGCCTTATAGCGCCTTACGCGGCCGGTGAAAGCGCGTCGTCGAGGCGGGCTAAACTTTCTTCTTTTCCGAGGCTTACAAGGGCTCCCGCGAGGTCAGGCGCCGGGGCTCCGCCCGACAGCATGCCGCGCAGCGCAGGGCCGATCCTACCCAGCCCCACACCCTCGGCCTCTGCGAAGCTGCGCAGGGCGGCCTCGAGGTCGGGAACCGTCCAGGCGTCCTGCTGGGCTAGGTGGTCGCGCAGCCGCGACATGCGTCCACGGGTCTCGTCGGTCAGCAGGCCCAGGATCTTCTCCGGCAGTTCCAACGGCCGTCGCTTCAGGGCGAAGACCGTGGCGTCGGCCAGCTCCAGGGTGGTCTTCGCGCCGTCGCGAACCAGCGGGATCGTGCGCGCCAGGATCGCGGCGTCGCCATCGGCCAGGTGGAAATCGCGGCTCCTGTGGACCTGTGTCACCAGATCGACCAGACGGTCGATCGCCGCCAGCCGCAGGTAGTGGTTGTTCAGGTGGTTGAGCTTGTCCCAGTCCAGGCGGGCCGGAGCGCTGACCACGTTCTCCAGCTCGAACCAGGAAATGGCCTGCTCGTCGGAGAAGATCTCGTCGTTGCCGTGGCCCCAGCCCAGCCGCGCAAGGTAATTGCGCATGGCTTCGGGCAGGTAGCCCATGTCGTCGAATTCGCTCACGGCCTGGGCGCCGTGGCGCTTGGAGAGCTTGGAGCCGTCGGGCCCGTGGATCATCGGCAGGTGCGCCCAGATAGGGACCTCCCAGTCCAGGGCCTGATAGATCAGGGTCTGGCGCGCGGCGTTGTTGAGATGGTCGTCGCCGCGGATCACGTGGGTGATCCCCATCTCATGGTCGTCGACCACCACGGCGAGATTGTAGGTGGGGCTCCCGTCCGTGCGCAACAGGATGAGGTCGTCCAGGTCCTTGTTCTTGAAGGAGACGTCGCCCTTCACTCGGTCATGGACGACAGTCTCGCCGTCCTGCGGACCCTTGAAGCGGATCACATATGGACGGTCGTTGAAATTGGCGTCGGCGTCGCGCCAGGGCGAGCGGATGGCTCGGCCCTCGGCCCGGGCGACCTCGCGCTCGGCTGCGGTCTCTTCCACGCTCATGTAGCAGCGATAGGCGCGGCCCTTGGCCAGCAAGTCCTGGGCGGCCAGGACATGGCGGTCGGCGCGGCCGGCCTGGAACACCGGCTCGGCGTCCACGTCCAGGCCCAGCCACTTCATGCCGTCGAAGATCACCTGGACGGCGGCCTCCGTGGACCGCTCGCGATCGGTGTCCTCGATGCGAAGAAGGAACTTTCCACCCGTATGGCGTGCATATAGCCAGTTGAAAAGCGCGGTGCGGGCCGTGCCTATGTGCATCGCGCCGGTGGGCGAGGGGGCGATACGGGTGACGACGGGACGGTCGGGCATCGAAACTCGAGGCTTGGAGCTGGAGACGGCGCCGCGAGGACGCGCGCGCGGTCTTAGCACGAGCTTTCCCGCCGGTCCTAGCTTTCGCCGCATCGCAGCATGGGTCGGTGAACAAGCCCGCGCCCAGACCGATCGCTGGACCCTGTGGACGCCTGTGGCCTTCGGGATCGGGGCGGCGATCTATCTCGCCTTGCCGGCCGAACCCTTGACCCTGACAGCGTTGCTGGCCCTGGCCTTCTCTGCCGGGCTTCTCGCCGCGACCCGATGGAGCCCGCACCGGGTTCTCACGGTCGGTCTGGTCCTGTTGGCCTTCGGATCGGGGGGATTTGCGGCGGCGAAGCTGCGCACCCAGGCCGTCCGAGCGCCCATAGCGCCAGCCGGGGCGGGCGTGGTGAGCCTTGAGGCCTTCGTGGTCGACGTGGCGAGTCCCGGGCAGGGCGGGCCGCGCCTGTTGCTGGCCCCGATCCGGGTCGGCCGCCTGGAACCCGAGGCCACTCCGATTCGCGTGCGGGTCACCTTGAAGGACGACGGCGTCCTGCCGGCCCCGGGGGCCGCCATCCGACTGCGCGGCATGCTGAACGCCCCGCCGCCGCCCGCCAGCCCCGGCTCCTACGATTTCGCCCGCGACGCATTTTTCGACGGCATCGGCGGGGTGGGTTTCGCCCTGACCCCGGTCCGCGAGATCGCGACCGCCGAACGGCCGCCGTGGCGGCTGGCCTGGGAAATGAGGATCAACGCGGCGCGCTGGTCGCTGGCCAAGCAGATCGTCGACGAGATGGGCGTGGAGAGCGGCGGGCTGGCGGCCGCCATGGTCACCGGCCACGAGGCCTTCATACCCAAGGAACAGGTCGAGGCCCTCCGCGCGGCGGGCCTGGCCCACATCGTCTCGATCTCCGGCCTGCACATGGCCATCGTCGGCGGCTTCACGTTCGCCCTGGTGCGCCTTTTGATCGCCGCCTGGCCTTGGGCGGTGCTGCGCATCTCGTCGAAGAAGACCGCGGCCCTGGCCGGCCTCGCCGCGGTGCTCACCTATCTGGTGCTGTCAGGCGCGCCCAGCCCGGCGGAACGGGCGGCGATCACCGCGGCGGCGGCCTTCGGCGCCATCCTCGTCGATCGTCAGGCGATCAGCCTGCGAACCCTGGCGATCGCGGCCCTGGGCATACTGATCCTGCATCCGGAGGCGGTTTCGGAGCCGGGCTTCCAGATGTCCTTCGCCGCCACCGCCGCCCTGGTGGCCCTGGCCGAGGCTTGGCCGCGGGTTCCCAAGGAAATCAACACCCCCTGGCCGATCCGCCTCGTCCAGGGGATCGGGGTCTGGACGGCGGCCAGCCTGGGGGCGAGCTTCGTGGCCGGCCTGGCCACCGGCCCCTTCGCCATGCAGCACTTCAACCGGGTCGCCACCTTCGGCCTCGTCGCCAACCTGCTGGTGGCGCCGATCTCGTCATTCCTGATGATGCCGGCCTTGGCCATTGGCGCGGTCCTGGCGCCGCTGGGCCTGGGCGCGCTCCCCCTGGCCGCAGCGGACGTGGCCATCGACACCATGAACCGGATCGCGGCGACCGCGGCGGGTCTGCCCGGGGCCCAGCTCACCGTCGCCAGCGCGCCGGGTTGGACCCTGGCGGCCGCCTTCCTGGGCATACTGTGGCTGTGTCTATGCAAGGGGCCGCTACGTTGGCTGGGCCTGCCATTTGCCCTGGCGGTGGCGATCTATCCCCGGCCGCCGGCGCCGGACGCCTGGATCGCCGCCGACGGCTCGACCGTGGCCGTGCGGGCCGGCGACGATGCGGTGTTGTTCCGTCCTGACGCCAAGCTGTTCGCCGCCGAACTCTGGGCGCGGCGCCGCGGCCTGTCGGTCCCGGAAGAGGGCCTGACGATCCGCGACGCCAGCTATGACTGCGACCGCTGGTCCTGCGCGCCGCGCCCTGGTGTCGAGACGCCAAGGGTGGCGGCGATCATGACCCGACGGGCGTCGACAATCGAGCGCAAGCTGCCGTTGTTCTGCGATTGGGCCGAGGTGGTGGTGGTGCGCGGCGAGGCCGCGCCATGCCCAGGCGCCCTGACGCTCACCGCAGCCGATTTCGCGCGCGGCGGCTCGGCCGAGCTCTATCGGGAGCCGGGCGGCTGGCGGATCGTCTGGGCGCAGGACCTGCGCGGCCAGCGCCCCTGGACGGTCAGTGGTAGCGGCGGATGAGGCCGACCAGACGGCCCTGGACCTGGATCTGGTCTGGACCGAAGATCCGGGTCTCATAGGCAGGGTTGGAGGCCTCCAGGGCGATGGAGGCGCCCTTGCGGCGCAGTCGCTTCAAGGTGGCTTCCTCGCCCATGACCAAGGCTACGACGATATCGCCGGAATTGGCCGCGTCGGTCTTGCGGATCACCACATAGTCGCCGTCGAGGATGCCGGCGTTGATCATCGAGTCGCCCTGGACCTCGAGGACGAAGTGCTCGCCCGCGCCCAGCATGACTTCGGGAACGGGAAGGCGGTCGCGTTCCTGCTGGATCGCCTCGATGGGCGTGCCGGCCGCGATCTTGCCCAGGACCGGCAGGTCGCGGGTGTCGTTGGCCACCATCGGCGCGGCCTGACCGGCCTCCACCAGCTGCGGCTTGAAGGGGGAGCGGCCCTTGGGCGGGGCCGTGGTGGTCGCCTGCTGCGGCAACTTCACCACCTCCAGCGCCCGGGCCCGATGGGGCAGGCGGCGCAGGAAGCCGCGCTCCTCGAGCGCGGTGATCAGCCGATGGATGCCGGACTTGGACGCCAGATCGAGCGCCTCCTTCATCTCGTCGAAGGAAGGCGAAACTCCGCTTTCCTTGATCCGCTCATGGATGAACATGAGCAGTTCGTGCTGTTTACGGGTGAGCATGGCAGTCGAGCCCTTGGAGAACAAAGCGCAAACGTTGGTAATGTTCTCTAGGTGTTCCTGGTTAATGTCAAGTTACCGGCTTCGCCGTTGAAATTTCAGGCCTTTCCGAGAACCCGTCAGGACGCAATCCGCGGCAGGCGACTCAGGGGCCGGCTCGCGGGGTAGACGGCCAGGAATCGCTCGGCCACGAAGTGGAGAACCACGTCGGGGCGCTCGCGCTCGATGAAGTCGGCGAGCACGTCGCCCTCGTGCCAGACATAGACCGAGCGAGAGAAGTGCTCGGCCAGGAAGTCGATACTGAGGGTGGCGGTGGAGTCGCGGAACACCACGGCGGTCGGCAGGCTCTTGTCGTCCTGTTCCTTGATGATCAGCTCGCGGCCGTCGAAGATTTCAGCGTAGTCGTGGGGGACCTCGACCGTGCGCGCCTTGACCTCATCGTCGCGGACCGAGAGCGCGATGGTCAGCTCCAGCATGGTCCCGCGCGCCCGGCCGAGCTTGGCCTCGGCCTCGAACTCGTCCTTCTGGGCCTCGTCGATCTGGACATAGACGTCACCCTCCATGCCCGCGATCCAGGAGCGCATCTCGCCATAGGTCTTGGGGGGATGGGTGGCGATGCCGGCCTCGCGCACGGCCTCGATGGCGATACGGTAAAGGTGGTAGGCGCCCAGCCAGTTCACATGGGTGTCACCGCGGAAATAGAGCAGACCGAAGCGCTTCAGGCGGTCGAAGGCCTCAGCCACGTAGCGCACGTCCTTGGGCGCCATGGCGGTCATGAGGATGGCCGGGCGATGGCGCGAGAGCGTCAGCCGGTCCAGGCCGAGCGGCAGATATTCGCGATAGGCGACGCTCTTTTCCGGGCTGATGAACATCAGATAGGGCGCCGACCCGATCAGCCTCTGGCGCTCGGCCAGAATGGCGGCGACGCGGTCGCGTTCAGAGCGGGCCCAGCGCTTCAGGCCGAACTGCCAACTGAGAAAGTCGTGGGTGTCGTTGACCAGGAAGACCCAGCCGCCCTGCGCGATCAGGGCCTTGCCCACCTGCCGGGCCTTGGCCGCGCCGACGCGGCGGCGCGCGCCGATCAAGCGAGCAGGGCCTTTGTGGCTGCGGCGACGTCGGCCTGCCGCATCAGGCTCTCGCCCACCAGCATGGCTCGAGCGCCGGCTCGCTCCAGCCGCGCGGCGTCGGCTGGCGTGAAGAGGCCGCTCTCGGTGACCAGCAGGGCGCCGGCAGGCGCACCGGCGGCCAGCCGTTCGGTGATGGCCAGGTCGACGGTGAAGGTGCGCAGGTCGCGGTTATTGACCCCCACCAGGTCGGCGCCCAGCTTTCCCGCCCGGGCCATCTCGGCCTCGTCGTGCACCTCGACCAGGGCGTCCATGCCCAGCCGCGCGGCTTCCGAGATAAGGTCGGCGGCCATCGCATCGTCGACCATGGCCAGGATCACCAGGATGGCGTCGGCGCCCAGGCCGCGGGACTCCGCAACCTGCCAGGGATCGACCAGGAACTCCTTGCGCAGGGCGGGCAGGGCCACGGCGTCGCGGGCGGCGGTCAGAAAACTGTCGGCGCCCTGAAAGCTCGGGGTGTCGGTGAGAACCGACAGGCACGCCGCGCCGCCGGCCTCATAGGCCTGGGCCAGGGCCGGTGGATCGAAGTCCGCGCGGATCAGCCCCTTGGACGGCGAGGCTTTCTTGATCTCGGCGATCAGGGCCAGGCGGCCCGGGCGGTGATGGCGCTCGAGGGCGGCGCGGAAGCCGCGGGGCGGGGAGGCGGCCTTGGCGGCGGCCTCGAGGTCGGCGGGTGAGCGGCGGCCTTTGCGGTCGGCGACCTCGTCGCGCTTGTAGGCGGCGATCTTGTCGAGGATGTCGCTCATGGGACGTTGGTGACGGCGACCAGCTTGGCGAGCGTCGCCTTGGCCCGGCCGTCATCGATGACCTGGGCGGCCAGCTCAACCCCGTCGCGGAGGGTCTCGACCTGGTCGCCGACCAGGAAGGCCGCGGCGGCGTTCAGCAGCACGATGTCGCGATAGGGGCCCTTGGCCCCGTCCAGCAGGTGGCTCAGGGCCGCGGCGTTCTCGGCCGGCGATCCGCCTGTGAGGTCGGCCAGGGCCGAGCGGGGCAGGCCGACGGCCTCGGGCGTGACGGTGAACAGCCGCACCTGGCCGTCGCGGAACTCGGCCACGCTGGTCTCGCCCGTGGTGGTCATCTCGTCCATGCCGCCGCCGTGGA
The DNA here is from genome assembly GCF_024298925.1 of Phenylobacterium sp. LH3H17. Lineage (NCBI taxonomy): Bacteria > Pseudomonadati > Pseudomonadota > Alphaproteobacteria > Caulobacterales > Caulobacteraceae > Phenylobacterium > Phenylobacterium sp. LH3H17. Next base: position 2,149,705 of record NZ_CP101283.1, read on the forward strand.
CGACCCAGGCGCGGGTGGAGCCGAGGGCGCCCAGCACGCGGGCCAGGGGCTCGACCCAGCGATCTGCGAACACGCCCATGACCTGCCGTTGCGCCCCGGCCGGATTGGTCAGCGGCCCCAGCAGGTTGAAGATGGTCCGGAAGCCCAGCTCGGCTCGGATCGGAGAGACGTGGCGCATGGCGCCATGATGCGCCTGGGCGAACATGAAGCAGATGCCGGCCTCGTCGAGGGCCTGGCGCTGGCGGATCGCCGAGGCGGAGATGTTGACGCCCAGCTCTCCCAGGACATCGGCCGCGCCCGACTTGGACGACAGGGCCCGGTTGCCGTGCTTGGCGACCTTGATCCCGCCGCCGGCCACCACGAAGCCCACGGCGGTGGAGATGTTCAGCGTGTGCAGGCCGTCGCCGCCGGTGCCGCAGACGTCCATGGTCTCGTAGGGCAATTCCAGATGCACCGCGGCCTTGCGCATGGCGCGCGCGCAGGCGGTGATCTCGCCGATCGTCTCACCGCGCATCCGCATGGCGGTCACGGCGGCGGCGACTTGGGCCGGCGTCGGCTCGCCGCGCAGGCAGGCCGCGAAGAACTCTCCGGCGTCGTCCTCAGTGAGCGTCCCGCCATCGGCCAGGCGGCCCAGCAACGGCTTGAAGGCGTCTGACATGTCGCTAGGCGACTTCCAGGGGCGTGACGCCGGCAAGTTCCAGGAAGTTGGCCAACATCAAATGGCCGCCCTCGGTGGCGATGGATTCAGGGTGGAACTGCACGCCGTGGACTGGCCGGGTGCGGTGGGCGAAGCCCATGATCTCGCCGTCCTCGGTCCAGGCGGTGACCTCCAGCTCGGCGGGCAGGGTGTCGCGGTCCACCGACAGGCTGTGATAGCGGGTCGCCGTGAAGGGGTTGGGCACGCCCTTGAAGATCCCCTTGCCGGTGTGGCTGATGGCGCTGGTCTTGCCGTGCATCACCTGCTTGGCGCGGACCACGTCGCCGCCATAGGCCTGGCCGATGGCCTGGTGGCCCAGGCAGACGCCCAGGATCGGCAGGTCCGCCGGCGCCGCGCGCAGCAGCGGCAGGCAGATGCCCGCCTCGTTGGGCGTGCAGGGTCCGGGTGATAGCAGCACGCCCTGCGGATGAAGGCCGAGCGCCTCCTGAACGCTCAGGGCGTCGTTGCGATAGACAAGCGTCTCCGCGCCCAGCTCGTTCAGATAGTGAACCAGGTTGTAGGTGAAGCTGTCGTAGTTATCGATCACCAGGATCATAGGGGTTCTCTAGGCCGGGGCCGGGCCTGCGCCAAGAGCCCGCATTGCGGAGACGCGAACTTGGCGGGATGCTGTGGCCATGCCGCCCCCCGATTCCGCCCTCGACGCCGTGATGATCGCCAGAGCCCGGCGGTTGCTGGCCGGCCCCGAGGCCCAGGAGCGCGTCTGGCCCGCCCTGATCGCCGCGGCCTTCGCCGCCTCGACGGCCCTGGCGCTCGCCACCGCCATGATCCTGGCCCCACCGGTGACCACGACGCACATCGTGCAGAAGGCGCGCTAGACGAAGCGCCAGGCTTCTTGGGCCGCCTGCCGCAGGGCTCGGGCCTTGTGCAGGGTCTCGTCATACTCGGCGTCGGGGTCGCTGTCGGCGACCACCCCGCCGCCGGCCTGGACGTACATGGTCCCGTCCTTGAAGCAGGCGGTGCGCAGGACGATGCAGGTGTCCACCGAGCCGTCAGCGCCGAAATAGCCGACCGCCCCGGCATAGGCGATGCCGCGCTTCTCGATCTCCAGCTCGTCGATGATCTCCATGGCCCGCACCTTGGGCGCGCCCGAGAGCGTACCGGCGGGGAGGGCGGCCATCAGCACGTCGACGGGGTCCAGCCCCTCGGGCGCGTCGCCCTCGACATTGGAGACCAGGTGCATGACGTGGCTGTAGCGCTCGACGAAGAACGATCCGGTGACCCGCACGCGCGGGCCGCGCGAGGGTTGGGGGGGCTCGTTGGCGCCTGAGCTCTTCAGCATGGCGACCCGGCCCACGTCGTTGCGGCCCAGGTCCAGCAGCATCAAGTGCTCGGCCCGCTCCTTCGGGTCGGCGATCAGCTCGGCTTCGAGCCGGCGATCCTCCTCCGGCGTCGCGCCGCGGGGGCGGGTGCCGGCGATGGGCCGGATGGTGATCTTGCCGTCGCGCAGGCGCACTAGGATCTCAGGGGACGAGCCCGCGAGCTGGAAGTCCCCGAAGTTCAGATAGAACAGGAACGGCGAGGGGTTGGTCCGCCGCAGCGACCGGTAGAGGGCGAACGGGTCCAGGGCGAAGGGTGCGCGGAACCGGTGGCTGGGCACGACCTGGAAGATGTCCCCGGCCAGGATGTAGTCCTTCGCCCGCGCCACGATGCGGTGATAGTCCTCACGGCTCACGGGGGTGGTGAACCTGTCCGGCTGAGCCACGCCGTCGCCGGCCAGGGGCGGGGCCGAGCCCCGCAGGTCGGCCATCACCTCGGCCAGGCGAGCCTTGGCGTCTTCGTAGGCGGCCTTGGCGGTGATCTCCGAGGGGCGCACCGTGGTGACCAGCACGATCTCCTGGGCGATTGCGTCGAAGATCGCCACCATGGACGGCCGGGTCATCAGGCCGTCGGGCAGGTCCAGAGGGTCGGGATTGACGTTGGGCAGGCGCTCGACCAGCCGGATCATGTCGTAGCCGATGGCCCCGAACACCCCCGCCGACATGGGGGGCAGGCCCTCGGGCAGGTCCAACCGCGAGCGCGCCACCAGGTCGCGCAGCGAATCCAGAGCTCCGCCGGCCTGCGACTGGAAGCGGCCGGTCTCGATGTCGGGCCCGACGGCGATCTCGGCCTTGTCGCCCCGGCACCTCCAGACGAGGTCGGGCTTCATGGCGATCACCGAATAGCGGCCCCGGTGCGCGCCGCCCTCGACGCTCTCGAACAGGAAGGCGTAGGGCCGTCCGTGGGCGATCTTCAGATAGGCGGAGACCGGGGTCTCCAGGTCGTCGATGAGCCGGGTCCAGACTACCTGCGGCGCGCCTTGAGCATATTTCGCCTCAAAGTCCGCAAACGCAGGTTCAATGGTCACTTGCTCTTCTCCGCCTTGCCGGCGCCACCGGCCTTGCTGTCCTTTTCCAGGGGCGGGAGGCCGAGGGCCGCGCGCGCCTTGTCGGGATAGATCTTGACCTTCACCTCTTCGCGGGCCGCACGGCGGGCGGTTTCACCGACCTCGCGGAACAGGCCCATGGTCATCTGCGGCCGGGTCTCCTCGGTGATCCGGGCGAGGTTGGCCGGCGGCGGGGCGCGGACGCCTTCGAGCTTGGCGACCACCAGGCCGAAGCGCGGGTCCTGGGCGACGAAGACCTCGCCCGGCTTGGCGCCGAACGCCTTCATCAGGGCGTCGCGCGACAAGGCCTGGGACTGGCCGGCGTTCTGCCGATCCAGGCCGACCACGCGGGCGACCTTGGACCCGGCGGCGGTGGCGACCGCCTCCAGGGTCTCGCCCTTGTTCAGGCGCGCGACGAAGGTGTCGGCCTTGGCCTGCATGCGCTTGACCAGCTCCTGCATCATCCAGACGCGGATGAGTTGCGGCTTGATCTCGGCCAGGGGCGGCATGGACTTGGGGATGACCCGGTCGACGCGGACGGCGAAATACTCGCCATTGCCGATCTCCTGGATGTCGCTCTCGCCGCCGGCCGGCAGGCCGAAGGCGGCCTCCAGGATCTTCGGCGTCAGGCCCGGCACGGGCTGGCCTTGCGCGCCCGTGCCCTGGGCGGTGACCGGACCCACGGTCATGGCCGGCACGCCGGCCTTCTTGGCGGCGTCCGGCAGGTTGGCGCCCTCGGCGCGGGCGTCCTCATAGGCCTGGCTCAGGGCGTAGACCTTCTCGGATGCGGCGTCCTTGCGCAGCTCGGCCTCGATCTGCGGGCGGATCTGGTCCAGCGTCACGGTCTGGCCGGGCGTGATCTTGTCGACCCTGATCACCGCGAAGCCGAGCGCGCCCTGGATCGGGCCGGAAACCTCGCCGGCCTTGAGGGCGAAGGCGGCCTGGCCCACGCGCGGATCGGCGACCGCGGTGCGCGGCTTGTCGACATAGGTGATGGCCTCGACGCCCAGGGACTTGGCGATGGCCCCGGCGTCCTCGCCCTTGGCCAGGCGCGCGGCGATGGTCCTGGCCGCGGCGGCGTCCTTGGCGGGAATCTGGATCAGCGAGCGGGTCTCGGCCTTGGCCAGGGTGTCCTTGCGGAATTCAAAGCGCTTCTGGACCTCGGCCTCGTCGATCGGCAGCACGCCCTGGATCATCGCCGGGCTGAAGGCGACCACGGTCAGGATGCGCAGCTCGGGCCGGGTGAGCTGGGCTTCGTTCTGCTTCATGAAGGCTGTGAGCTGGGCGTCGGTGGGCAGCTTCGGCTGCTCGACGCTGCGCGGATCGATCGGGAAGTAGCCCACGTCCCTGGCTTCCAGCGAGTAGACCGCGCCAAGCGCGGTGTAGGCGCGCGGCACGCGCAGTCCGTTCACCATGGCCGAGATGGCGTGCGACTGGGCGATCTCGTCGCGCATGATGGTGTCGAACTTTTCGGGAGTCAGGCCGGCCTCGTTCAGCCGCTGCTGGTAGAGGGCCTTGTCGAAGGCGCCGGAGATCGGATTGAAGAAGGCCTGGATCTTGCGGATCTCCTTCTCCATCAGGCCGTCCGACGGACGGATGCCGGCCTTGTAGAGCAGCTCCCCGAACGCTTCCCGCGAGGCGAGCTCCTCGAGGACTCGGGCGTCCACGCGATTCTCGACCGCCATCTCGACGGTGACCGGCTGGCCCATCTCCTGCTCGGCGTTCTTGCGGAACTGGTCGAATTCCCGCTTGAAGTCGGCGGCGCTGACGCCGCGCGAGCCCGCGGTGATAACGTCGTTCGAGAAATTGCCCTTGAACACGTCGTTGATGCCGAAGATCGCGAAGCTGACGACCAGCAGGCCGATCAGCACGGCGGCGACCCAGGATTTCGCGAATCTGCGTGTGGCGGCGAGCATTTGACCTAACCTGAGCCTGTTCGGCATGAGCCGTGGAAACGGGGGTATAGTGGAGGCGGCTTCCCCCCCGCAAGCGCGTGACAGAAAGAGCGGCATGGCTTAACGCGCCTCGCAGCACCGCAAACGAGGCCCAGATGACCGCTCCCACCCCCCTGATCGCCGGCAATTGGAAGATGAACGGGGTCGCAGCCTCGCTGGCCGAGGCCCTCGCGACGGCCGCCGGGCTGGGCGAGACGACGACGCGAGTGGCGATCTGTCCGCCAGCGACCCTGACGGACCGCGCCGCCGCGGCGCTCAAGGACACCAAGGTGCTGGTCGGCGGCCAGGACTGCCGGGCAGAGACCTCCGGCGCCTTCACGGGCGATGTCTCCGCGGCCATGCTGGCCGACGCGGGAGCGAGCCTGGTGATCCTCGGCCACTCCGAGCGCCGCGCGGGCTATGGCGAGACCGACGCCCTCGTCGCCGCGAAGACCTCCGCCGCCCTGACGGCGGGCCTCGAGCCCATCGTCTGCGTCGGGGAGACCCTGGACGAACGCAAGGCCGGCAAGGCCCTGCAAATCGTCACCGGGCAGGTGAGGGGCTCCCTGCCGGCCGAGCTGGCGGGCAAGGCCTTCTCCGTGGCCTATGAGCCGGTCTGGGCCATCGGCACCGGCCTGACGCCCTCGACGGCCGAGATCGAGGAGGTCCATGTGGCCATCCGCGCCACCCTGGTCGAGATGTTCGGCGACCACGGCAAGACCCCGGCGATTCTCTATGGCGGTTCGGTGAAGCCCTCGAACGCCGCGGAAATCCTTCACGCGGCCGAGGTCGGCGGCGCCCTGGTCGGCGGCGCGTCCCTGAAGGCCGAGGACTTCCTGGCGATCATCCGGGCGCTCTAGACGCTCGGTCCCTTGAGCTCGACCGTATTGCCCTCAGGATCCTGCAGGTAGAGCGAGAACCCGTCGCCGTCAGCGCCGTAGCGCTCGCCCTCGTCGACGACCTTGACGCCGTGGGCCGCCAGGTACGCCCGTATGGCCGCCTCGTCGAAGGGGCGCACGCGCAGGCAGAAGTGGTCGAGGTTCCGGCCTTCGACGCCCGGCGCGGCCCCACCCATCGATCCGAGTCGCCCGTCGATGGTCACCAGGTCGATGAGGTCGTCGCCGATACGCAGGTGGGTCAGGCCGAGCTCGGGGCGGTCCCAATCGACGCTGGCGCCCAGGACATCCGAATAGAAGGCGACCATCGCCGCCTTGTCCCGGATCCGCAGGACGATGTGGTCGAAGCCAGCGAGGGTGATCGGATTTTGGGTCATGGGCCTCAGATCGGGCTTTCCCGCCTCAAAGCAAGAGGCCGAACAGACGGCAGTCGCGGCGTTCGCCATCGCGCAGCACGTGACCGCGCAGCAAGCCTTCCTCGTTGAACCCCAGTTTCACGAGCAGGGCGTCGGAGCGCCGGTTGCCCAGGTGGGTCCGCGCGCTCAGCCGCCGGAAGCCCGAGGATGCGGCGAAGGCGATCACCGCGCGCATGGCCTCCAGCGCATAGCCCTGGCCCCAGGCGCCGCGGCCCAGCATGAAACCGATCTCGGCGCGCTTGTGGCGGCGGTCGATGTCGGAGAGATCGCAGGCCCCCAGGAACTCGGCTTCCTCCAGGGTCCAGATGGTCCAGTGGAGGGCGCGCTCGGCCTCGACGTCGGCGACCTGACCCTCGACCACCTCGCGCACCACGTCGGGATCGTCGATCTCGGGCACATCCCAGTGGGCCATGACTTCCGGATCGCTGAGGATCGGGAACAGCAGTTCGGCGTCGGCGGCCTCCAGGGGCCGGAGACTGAGGCGTTCGGTTTCGAGAATCATGGCCTTGCCCGGCAACTGCGACGCCCTAGCTATGGCCTTGCGATCTTCCCAGTGGTAGAGCGCGCGCTTCATTTCGGCGCGGGCGACCGCCCGAACGCATCGGACCATGTCATGCTGCTCGGCATTCTGCTCACCATCCACATCATCGTCTGCATCTCGCTCATCGGCGTGGTGCTGCTGCAGCGCTCCGAAGGCGGCGCGCTCGGCATGGGGGGCGGACCCACCGGATTCATGAGCGCGCGCGGCGCGGGCGACCTGCTCACCCGCATCACCTGGATCCTGGGCAGCATCTTCTTCGTGCTCAGCCTGGTCCTCACCCTGATGGCCGGCCGTGAACGCGGCGCCTCCTCCGTCGTCGACCGCCTGAAGATCGACGCCATCGATCCCAACAGTCTCAACCAGCCGCCCGCCGCCGCCCCGGTCCCACAGGCGCCGACCCAGTCCACCGACGCGCCCGCGCCGCTGACCGCGCCCACCCCCACCGTGCGCAATCCCTTCGCCGGCGAGGAGCCGCAACCGGCCGCGCCCGCGACCGCGCCGCCGCCGTCCAACCCCTGAGTTCAGCGTGATCGTGAAACCATCCCAAGGGCCGCGAAAGCGGCCCTCAAGCCATGTATTGACCAACATGCCGCAAACCGAAGCTGCGCGATCCACAGCTCAATGCGAATCAGAACGGGGCGCCGGCTCCGAATCAGAGCTAACCTGAACGCCCATGACCCGGTACATTTTCATCACCGGCGGCGTGGTCTCCTCCTTGGGAAAAGGTCTCGCGTCCGCCGCCCTCGGCGCCTTGCTGCAAGCGCGCGGCTACGGCGTCCGCCTGCGTAAGCTCGACCCCTATCTGAACGTCGATCCGGGGACCATGAGCCCCTATCAGCACGGCGAGGTCTTCGTGACCGACGACGGCGCCGAGACCGACCTGGACCTGGGTCACTACGAGCGCTTCACCGGGGTCAACGCCACCAAGGCCGACAACATAACCACCGGCCAGATCTACAAGACCATCATCGAGAAGGAGCGGCGCGGCGACTATCTGGGCGCCACCGTCCAGGTGATCCCCCACGTCACTGACGAGATCCGCAACTTCGTGCTGTCCGATCCCGGTGAGGGCGTCGACTTCGTGCTGGTCGAGATCGGCGGCACGGTCGGCGACATCGAGGGCCTGCCGTTCTTCGAGGCGATCCGCCAGCTCGGCCAGGAATTGCCGCGCGGCCACGCCTGCTACATCCACCTGACCCTGCTGCCTTACATCAAGACGGCCGGCGAGATGAAAACCAAGCCGACCCAGCATTCGGTGAAGGAGCTGCGGTCCATCGGCATCCAGCCCGACATACTGCTATGCCGCTGCGAACAGCCCATCCCGGCGAGCGAGCGGCGCAAGATCGGCCTGTTCTGCAATGTCCGCGAAAGCGCCGTGATCCAGGCGATGGACAGCACCAACATCTATCACGTACCGCTGGACTACCACGCCCAGGGCCTGGACCGCGAAGTGCTGGACGTGTTCGGCATGAGCGAGACCGCGCCGGCTCCCGACCTGACCCGCTGGCAGGCGATTTCCGACACGCTCACCAATCCCGACGGCGAGGTGAACGTCGCCATCGTCGGCAAATATACCGGCCTGACCGACGCCTATAAGTCGCTGGTCGAGGCGCTGATCCATGGTGGCGTGGCCAACAATGTCCGGGTCAAGTTCGACTGGATCGAGGGCGAGGCCTTCGAACGGGAGGAGGGCCTGATCTCCGAGCGCCTGACCGGCGTGCATGCCGTTCTGGTCCCCGGCGCATTCGGGGAGCGCGGATCTGAAGGGATGATCCGCGCCGTCCAGTTCGCCCGCGAGCATGAGGTGCCGTATTTCGGCGTCTGTTTCGGCATGCAGATGGCCATGATCGAGGCCGCCCGGAATTTGGCTGGCATCAAGCACGCCTCGTCCACCGAGTTCGGCCCGACATCGGAGCCCATTGTCGGACTGATGACCGAATGGACCCGGGGCAACGAGCGTGAGGTCCGCAAGGAGGGCGACGCCCTGGGCGGCACCATGCGCCTGGGGGCCTATGAGGCGGTCCTGTCGCCCGGCTCCAAGGTCGCCGAGATCTATGGCGGCCTCGCCATCAGCGAGCGCCACAGGCACCGCTACGAGGTCAATATCGAGTACCGCGACGCCATCGAACGCACCGGCCTCGCGTTCTCGGGCCTGTCGCCCGACGGGGTCCTGCCGGAGATCTGCGAGCGGGCAGACCATCCCTGGTTCGTCGGCGTGCAGTTCCACCCCGAGCTGAAGAGCCGGCCGTTCGACCCGCACCCGCTGTTCGCCAGTTTCATCGGCGCGGCCAAGGAGCGGAGCCGGCTGGTCTAGGCGGGAGTTCTGGGCCAGGCTCGCGGTATGCTCACCCGAGACGATGTCCGCCGCCTGGCGCTCGCCCTGCCGGAGGGCTACGAGGCCGACCATCACGGCATCCCGTCGTTCCGGGTGAACAAGAAGATCTACTGCACGGTCCACCTGGATCGGCCGCGAATCGTCTTGAAGCTGGATCGGGAGGATCAGCTCAACCTGGTCGCCGGCCATCCGGGGATCGTCGTCGAGGCCGAATGGTATCCCCAGCACGGCTGGACCTATGTCTGGTTTGAGAAAACCGACGTCGACACCTTGGCTTTGCTGCTGAAATTGGCCTGGTCCAATGTGGCGCCGAAGCGGCTCGTGAAGCTGTTTTCGGGCGACGCTTGAAACGGAGCAGGGTTTGGGGCATACACCCGCGCTCACGTCGGCGGCCGGTCGTTCGGCCGCCGTCTCTATTTTCCACGCCTGCGAGATCCTCCCATGGCCGTTCCGAAACGCAAAGTATCCCCGTCGCGGCGCAACATGCGGCGCTCGCACCACGCCCTGGGCGCCAACTCCTTCGTCGAAGACAAGGAAACCGGCGAACTGAAGCGTCCGCACCACATCGATCTGAAGACCGGCATGTACAAGGGTCGTCAGGTCATCACGCCGAAGGAAGACTAGTCTTCCCGTCCGGCGCGTCGCTTCCCGCGGCGAAAGGCAATTCCCACCGCCCCCAGGCCTGGCCTGCGGGGCGGTTTTGCTTTGCGGTCAGCCCTGGCCGCGACCCCGCGCCTGGATTCCGGCGCGGCGGGCCTCGACCATCTCGGGGGTCACGTGTCGGTTGTGGACCGTGGAACGGGCGTGCTCCAGCTCCAGGCCACGGCGTAGCGACAGCTCGTACCCGTCGTCGATCATCGCCTTGTAGGTGACCAGCATGTCGGCCTCGATGGTGGCCATCTCCGCCGCCAGCTTCAGCGCCGCCGGCATGAGCTCGGCGGGCTCGACGACGCGATTGGCCAGGCCCCACTCATAGGCGGTCTTGGCGTCGAGGAAGTTGCCGCTGAGCGACAGCTCCTTGGCGCGATAGGGGCCGATCGTGCGCGAGAGCTTCTGCGAGAGGCCCCACCCCGGCGTGATGCCGACACGGGCATGGGTGTCGGCGAACCGGGCGTTGGTCGAGCAGATCAGTACGTCGCAGGCGAGCGCCAGTTCGAAGCCGCCCGTGATGGCCACGCCGTTGATGGCGCCGATCACCGGCTTCTTGCAGGCGATCACCGCCCAGGCGGGGTTCTCGGTGGGTTCGACGGCGTTGGCGGCGCGCAGGCCGTCCGGGTCGCCGCCCAGCTCCTTGAGGTCCAGGCCCGCGGTGAAGGCCCGTTCGCCGGCCCCTGTCAGGACGATGACCCGCACCTCGGGATCGGCCTCCAGGGCCAGCAGCCCCCTATGCAGTTCCGCGCGCAAGGCCTTGGAGAGCGCGTTCATGGCCTCGGGCCGGTTCAGGGTCACGACGGCGACGCCGTCGGCGTTCTTTTCGATGAGCAGCATGGGCTCATCAATCGGACCGCCTCGGGTCAAGTCAAGGCGCGCCGGTCTGAAGCAGCCGCACGGTCAAGGCCTCTACGGGGGTCTGGTCCTCTCCCAGCGAGAAGGCCGCGGCGGTCCGCTTCGGGCCGTCCATTCGCCGGTAGACTGCCACCACGCTGCCCGGGCCGCCGCCAGTGTGGCCTGCCGCGATCCAGCCCTCAGGGGTCGTCGGACACATGAGGCCCAGGCCGTAGGCGGCCCCGGACCAGGGTGGGCGATTGTGCTCGGGCAGTTGGCGCCGCGCCGCCATCAGGGCGCGGGAGACTTCCGACAGCGGTGATCGCGCTCCCAGCAGGCCGTCCAGCAGGACCGCGGCGGACCTCAGGGGGCCCACGAACAGGCCGTGATAGACCCAGCGGGGGTCGTAGCCGCGCGCCGCGCCCATCTCGACCTTGTCCAGGTCGCTGGCGGCCGTCGCCAGGCGCGAGTCCTCGACGCCCAGCGGCGCGAACACCAGGTCGCGCGCGGCCTGGCCCAGATCGCCGCCATGGGCCTGTTCGATCCGTTCACGGGCGTACATGTAACCGATGTTCGAATAGGACCAGCCCTGGCCGGCGACGAACAGCGGCTGTTCGGCCTTGGCCCGGTCGAGCATCTCCTCGCGGCCCCAGGGCGTCGCGCCCCGCGCCACGTCGCGATGATAGGTGTCCACCCAGCCGTAGTCGCGCAAGCCGGCCTCGTGGCGTAGCAGGTCGCCCAGCCGGTGGCCCTCCCGTTGATCGTCGAGGGACAGCCGCCCCTGTTCGACCAGGCGCAGGGCTGTGGCGGCGATGAGGGTCTTGCCGAAGCTCCACCACGGTACGACGAGGTCGCCGCACATGTCGGCGACGGGCTTTCCGTCCTCCAGCAGGATGAAGGCCTGGGTCACGCGGGCCAGAACGTCACGAAGCCCGGCCAAGCTCAAGAGGTCCCGCTAGATTGCCCCGGCGGTCGAAGCTGGCTAAGGGTCCCCGGCCGTTTCGCCTAAGCGCCAAGGAGCTTCCATGACCGAGATCGTCGACATCACCGCCCGGGAGATCCTGGACAGCCGCGGCAACCCGACGGTCGAGGTGGACGTGATCCTGGAAGACGGCGCCCTGGGCCGCGCCGCGGTGCCGTCCGGCGCCTCCACCGGCGCCCACGAGGCGGTCGAGAAGCGGGACGGCGACAAGAAGCGCTATCTGGGCAAGGGCGTCCGGCAGGCGGTGGATGCGGTCAATGGCGAGATCTACGACGCCCTCTCCGGCGTCGACGCCGAGGATCAGCGCCGGCTGGACAAGCTGCTGATCGAACTGGACGGCACGCCTAACAAGTCGCGCCTGGGCGCCAACGCCATCCTGGGGGTCAGCCTGGCCGCCGCCAAGGCAGCCGCGATCAGCGCTGGCCTGCCGCTCTACAAGTATGTGGGTGGGGTGTCGGCCCGCGTCCTTCCGGTGCCGATGATGAACATCATCAATGGCGGCGCCCACGCCGACAATCCCATCGACATCCAGGAATTCATGATCCTGCCCACCGGCGCAGACACCTTCGCCGAGGGCCTACGCATGGGCGCGGAGATCTTCCATGCCCTGAAGAAGGCGCTGCACGACGCCGGCCACAACACCAATGTCGGCGACGAAGGCGGCTTCGCCCCCAATATCGGCTCGGCCGAAGAGGCCCTGGCCTTCATCGTCAAGGCGGGCCAGGCCGCGGGCTACAAGGCCGGCGATGACTTCCATCTGGGCCTCGACGCCGCCTCCACGGAGTTCTTCAAGGGCGGCAAGTACGTCATGGACGGGGAGGGCAAGAGCCTCGATCCGGCCGGCATGGTCGACTACCTGGCCGGCCTGGTCGCCAAGTTCCCCATTGTCACCATCGAGGACGGGATGGCCGAGGACGACCTAGAGGGCTGGAAGCTGCTCACCGAGCGGCTGGGGGGCAAGATCCAGCTCGTGGGCGACGATCTCTTCGTCACCAATCCGGCACGGCTCTCGGCGCTGGGCGTCCAAGGCGGCCTGGCCAACTCCATCCTGGTCAAGGTCAACCAAATCGGCACCTTGTCGGAGACCCTCGACGCCGTCGACATGGCCCACCGCGCTGCCTACACGGCCGTGATGAGCCACCGCTCGGGTGAGACCGAGGACGCCACCATCGCCGACCTGGCCGTCGCCACCAACTGCGGGCAGATCAAGACCGGCTCGCTGTCGCGCTCCGACCGGACGGCCAAGTACAACCAGCTGCTGCGCATCGAGGAGGAGCTGGGCGACCAGGCCATCTATCTGGGCGCCAAGGCGATCAAGCACCTCTAGGCAAAGGCCGGGTTTCGAATCCTCGTCCAGCGCCTGTAGGCTCCGACGACCGGGACCTAGGGGTGGGGATGAAGCGGCCTGCGACATCATCGGCGGCGTGGGTGATCGCCGCCCTGGCGCTCGGCCTGACCCTTGGCGTCCTGGGTCACGGCGCCGCCTGGGGCGAGCGGGCTCAGGCGATCATGGCGCCGATCGGCCAGCTCTGGGTCAACGCCTTGCGTATGACGGTCATTCCGCTGATCGTCCCGCTGCTGGTGGTCGCCATCGCCGGATCGGGCGACCTGAAACAGACCGGCGCGCTGAGCCTGCGGATGCTGCTTCTGTTCATGGGCCTGCTCGCGGCCTTCACCCTGGCCAGCTTCGCGGTCAGTCCGGCCCTGATGAGCGCCGTGCGACTGGATCCGGCCGCCACGAGCGCCCTGATGGCCCAGGCCGCCCAGCCGCCGCCGGCGGCGCCGGTCACCCCATCCGAATGGCTGGTCTCCCTGGTGCCGGCGAATGCGTTCAAGGCCGCGGCCGACGGCGCATTGTTGCCGCTGCTGGTGTTCACGGTGGCGTTCGCGCTCGCCACCACCAACGCCCCGCCCGCGACACGCTCCAAGGTGGTCGAGGCGTTCCGCGCCGTGGCCGAGGTGATGATCATCCTGGTCCGCTGGGTGGTGGCCCTGGCCCCGATCGGGGTCCTGGCCCTGAGCTTCGCCCTCGGGGTCAGTCTGGGCGCGGCCGGGGCGGGGGCGGTGGGCTACTTCCTGGCCGTCTCCATCGGGCTCTATCTGCTGGGGACCTTGCTGCTCTATCCGCTGGCCGTGTTCGGCGGCCGGGTCGGTTGGCGCAGGTTCGCCGTGGCCATGCTGCCGGTCCAGGCCGTGGGACTCAGTTCCAGGTCGTCGCTCGCCAGCCTGCCGGCCCTGATCAAGGCCGGGCGCGACGACCTGCGGCTGCGGCCAGAGGTCGCCGACCTGGTGCTGCCGGTGGCGGTCTCGACCTTCAAGCTGCAGCACGCCATCGCCACCATCCTGGGCGTCGCCTTCGTCGCGCGTCTCTACGGCCTGGAACTCACGCCGTTGGCCATCGCGGCCAGCGCCGGAGCGGGCATCCTGATCGGCGCGACAACGCCCGGGGTGCCATCGGCCGGCCTGATGCTGCAGGCGCCGCTCTATTCGGCGTTCGGCCTGCCCCTGGAGGGCCTGGCCCTGCTCATCGCCATCGATTCCATCCCCGACATGTTCAAGACGCTGTTCAACGTTACGGCGGACATGGTCGTGGCCGTGCTCCTGTCGCCGCAGGGGACGGCGGAAGCTGGCGACGTAACCGTAAATTAAGCACGATTGCGTGAGATAGCGGCGTTCAGGAGTCTCAGATTCGCCCGTGTTCGATCGCCTTCGTTCCTACCTGCCCACAGCGGCCCTGGCGTTCCTGATCGTCTATTTCGGGTTCCACGCCTTCACGGGTGATCGGGGCCTGTTGTCGTCGACCCAGCGCGACGCAACGCTCGCGGCCAAGACCCTCGAGTTGGAAACCCTGCGTACTCAGAGGCAGGACCTTGAGGCGCGCGCCCAGCTTATGCGCGATACGAGCCTATCCGCCGACTTGCTGGAAGAACGCGCGCGTTCCCTGCTAGGCTTCGCCCACCCGAACGACTATGTGATCCGCGTGAAGCCTTAGGGCGGACTCAGTCGTTCTAAGCGATCGGAAACGCGGAGCGTAACCGCGATGATGCATTCCTACGGGAGAGACGTATGGCGCGTGGGCAAGCGGCCTCTGCTGCTCGGCGGAAGAGTACTGACACCGGTGTCAACGGTGTATCTGAAGGACCTGTGACCCAGGACGAACTGCTCAAATACTATCGCGACATGCTGCTGATCCGACGCTTCGAGGAGCGGGCGGGGCAGCTCTACGGCATGGGCCTGATCGGCGGTTTCTGCCACCTCTACATCGGGCAGGAGGCGATCGCGGTCGGCGTCCAGGCGATCAAGGAGCCGGGTGACCAGGTGATCACCGGCTACCGAGACCACGGCCACATGCTCGCCTGCGGCATGGATCCGCGCGAGGTCATGGCCGAACTGACCGGCCGGGCCGGCGGCTCCTCCAAGGGCAAGGGCGGCTCCATGCACATGTTCTCGACCGAGGCCGATTTCTACGGCGGCCACGGCATCGTGGGAGCGCAGGTGGCGCTGGGCACCGGCCTGGCCTTGGCCAACCACTACCGGGACAACAAGAAGGTCAGCTTCACCTATTTCGGCGACGGCGCCGCCAACCAGGGGCAGGTCTATGAGAGCTTCAACATGGCCCAGCTCTGGAGCCTGCCGGTCGTCTATGTGATCGAGAACAACCAATACGCCATGGGCACCTCCATCGAGCGTTCCTCGTCGGAGACGCACCTCCACAAGCGCGGCGCCTCGTTCCGGATTCCCGGCGAGGAGGTCGACGGCATGGACGTGCTGGCGGTCAAGGCCGCGGCCGGCAAGGCGGCCGCCCACGCCCGTTCCGGCGCCGGTCCCTATATCCTCGAGATGAAGACCTACCGCTATCGCGGCCACTCCATGAGCGACCCGGCCAAGTACCGGACCCGCGATGAGGTCGACGAGGTGCGCAAGACCCGCGACCCCATCGACCACCTGCAGGAACGGCTGGCCAAGGAGGGCTGGGCCGACGAGGCGGCGCTGAAGGCCATCGACGCCGAGGTCAAGCGCATCGTCGCCGACGCGGCGGAGTTCGCCCGCACCAGCCCCGAACCTGACCCCTCCGAGCTTTATACGGACGTCTATCTGGAGGCCGCCCAGTGACCGACGTCCTGATGCCCGCCCTGTCTCCGACCATGGAGGAGGGCACGCTCGCAAAGTGGCATGTGAAGAAGGGTGATTCCGTACGCTCCGGCGACGTCATCGCCGAGATCGAGACCGACAAGGCGACCATGGAGGTGGAGGCCGTCGACGAGGGCGTGATCGAGGAGATCCTGGTCGCCGAGGGCACCGAGGAGGTGAAGGTCAACACCCCCATCGCCCGTCTGTCCGGCGGCGACGGCGTGGCCGCTCCCGCGCCCAAATCCAATGGCGAGTCCAAGTCCGAACCCGTCGCCGAGGCGCCGCAGCCGCAACCGCAACCGGCCCAAGCCGAGTCGCCGGCCGCACCCGTCGTCCCCAGGATCGAGCTGCGTGATCCGGAGCTCCCGGAAGGCGTGAAGCTGGTCAAGACCACCATCCGCGACGCCCTGCGCGACGCCATGGCCGAGGAGATGCGCGCCGACGACAAGGTGTTCCTGATGGGCGAGGAAGTCGCCCAGTACCAGGGCGCCTACAAGGTCTCGCGCGACCTGCTCCAGGAGTTCGGCGACAAGCGGGTCATCGACACCCCGATCACCGAGCATGGGTTCGCGGGCCTGGGCGTCGGAGCGGCCATGGCCGGCCTGAAGCCCATCGTCGAGTTCATGACCTGGAACTTCGCCATGCAGGCGATCGACCACATCATCAATTCCGCGGCCAAGACCCTCTACATGTCCGGCGGCCAGATCCGGTGCTCGGTCGTGTTCCGCGGACCCAACGGCGCGGCCTCCCGGGTCGGCGCCCAGCACAGCCAGGACTATTCCTCCTGGTACGCCCAGGTGCCCGGCCTGAAGGTTGTGGCGCCCTATGACGCCGCCGACGCCAAGGGCCTGTTGAAGGCCGCCATCCGCGACCCGAACCCCGTCGTCTTCCTCGAGCACGAGATGATGTATGGCCAGGAGTTCGACGTTCCCGAGGGGATCGACTGGGTCGTGCCCATCGGCAAGGCCAAGGTCCGCCGGGCCGGCAAGGACGTCACCATCACCGCCCACTCGCGGATGGTGGGCATGGCGCTCAAGGCCGCCGAAGAACTGGCGGCGGAGGGTATCGAGGCCGAGGTTGTCGACCTGCGCACCCTGCGTCCCCTGGACCACGAGACCATCGTGGCGAGCGTGAAGAAGACCAACCGCCTGGTCACCGCCGAGGAAGGCTGGGGCCCGATGGGGGTCGGCGCCGAGGTGATCGCCCGGGTCATCGAGCACGCCTTCGACTATCTGGACGCCCCGCCCGCGCGGGTCTGCCAGAAGGACGTGCCGCTGCCCTACGCCGCCAATCTGGAGGCGCTGTCGCTGCCGTCGGTGGAGGACATCGTCAGGGCGGCCAAGGCGGTCTGCTACAAATGATGAACGCCGCTCCAGACTGGGAGGCGATCTACCGGCCCCGATTGAACCGGGGCTTGGTCGGACTCGCTTTTTTGGCTCTGCCCGGCAGCGACACGCCTGATGTTGTGCGCGACCTAGAGGCGCCAATGATATGCCTTGGTGGCTCCGTTCTGCTGGCCTTCAAAGACTGCCCCGATCTGGAGCTCTCGTGGGTGCAGACCGGCGCGGTCGACTTCGGCGTCGGTGTCGTCGGAAGGATCTGCGAGCCGTGGGACCGCGATCGAATCATGATGAGCGCAGAGGAACCTTGGAGCGCGCTACGCGGCGCTGACCTCGCCGCCGTCTTGGTTCACGCCTGCGACGGGGTGGAAGGCGCTCATGACGTCGCTATCGAGCATCGCTTCAAGGGAGGCGAAGGCGACGCGGTCCTGTGGGTCGCTACGGGCAGCAAGGGAAAGATTTGCGCAGTGGACGATCTCGTCGTCAGCGTGGGGCGGCCTTCCGGTCCTGCGAGCGGCGACTTGACGCTTGTGAGGACCATCCAATGACCGACGGGTTCGCCTGGCACGCCGGCGGTTGCCATTGTGGCGGCGTGCGGTTCGAGGTGGCCTTGCCGGAGGTCGTCGAGGCGCAGAGCTGCAACTGCTCCATGTGCGCCAAGACCGGCTATCTGCACATCATCGTGCCGCAGAGCCGGTTCCGGCTGACCAAGGGCGCCGAGCGCCTGGCGGAGTACACCTTCAACAGCCGGGTGGCGCGCCACCTGTTCTGCTCAGAGTGCGGCATCAAGAGCTTCTATCGGCCGCGCTCCAATCCCGACGGCTGGTCGGTCAACGCCCGCTGCCTGGACGAGGCCGTCCACCTCGAGATCACCGCCTTCGACGGCGCCAACTGGGAGGCCAACGCCGACCAACTGGCGCGCCTGTCGCTAGAACCTTCCTGACGAGTTCAGAAAAGCCATGTCCATCGATGTCCTGATGCCCGCCCTGTCTCCGACCATGGAGGAGGGCACTCTCGCCAAATGGCACGTGAAGAAGGGGGACAAGGTCTCCTCCGGCGACGTGATCGCCGAGATCGAGACCGACAAGGCCACCATGGAGGTGGAAGCCGTCGACGAGGGTGTCATCGAGGACATCCTGGTCGCCGAGGGTTCGGAAGGCGTGAAGGTCAATACGCCTATCGCCCGGCTCTCCGGCGAGGACGGCGGCTCCGCCCCGCCCGCGCCCAAGGCTGACGCTCCCAAGGCTGAGGCTCCCAAGGCCGCTGAACCCGCCAAGGCCGCCGCGGCTGAGCCGTCGCCGAGCGCCAAGGCCGCCCCCGCGCCCCAGGCCCCCGCCGCTCAAGCCAATGGCGAGCGGGTCTTCGCCTCGCCCCTGGCCCGACGAATCGCCGAACAGAAGGGTCTCGACCTCGGCCAGGTGCAGGGGTCCGGCCCGCACGGCCGGATCATCAAGCGCGACGTCGAGGTCGCCACGCCCTCGGCCAAGGCGCCGGCCGCGGCTCCCGCCCCCGGAGCGCCCGCGCCGGCCCGCCAAGTACAGAGCCTGGCCCAGATGGGCATCCCGGACGGGACCTACGACCTGATCCCGCTGGACGGCATGAGGAAGACCGTGGCGCGTCGGTTGACCGACAGCTTCCGCGACGTGCCGCACTTTCCGTTGACCATCGACCTGGAGATCGACGCCCTGCTGGCCAGCCGCGCCAAGATCAATGCGATGCTGGAGAAGCAGGGGATCAAGGTCAGCGTCAACGATCTGGTGCTGAAGGCCGCGGCCGTGGCCTTGAAGCGGGTGCCGGAGGCCAACGCCTCCTATTCGCCCGAGGGCATCGCCATGCACCACAACGCCGACATCGCCATGGCCGTGGCCATCGACGGTGGCCTCATCACTCCGATCATCCGTAAGTGCGAGACCAAGGGCCTGGCGCAGATCGCCGTCGAGTCCAAGGACCTGGCCGAGCGCGCCCGGAGCCGCAAGTTGAAGCCCGAGGAGTTCCAGGGCGGCACCTTCTCGGTGTCAAACCTGGGCATGTTCGGCATCAAGTCGTTCGCCTCGATCCTGAACGAGCCCCAGGGCGCCATCCTGTCGGTGGGCGTTGGCGAGCAGCGCCCGGTCGTGAAGAACGGCGAGCTGACCATCGCCACCGTCATGTCCGTCACGCTCACCTGCGATCACCGCGTGGTCGACGGGGCCATCGGCGCCCGCTGGCTGCAGGCCTTCAAGGCCCTGATCGAAGACCCGATCACGATGATCGTCTGAGGCTGAGAACATGGATTTCGACGTCATCATCATCGGGTCGGGACCGGGCGGCTATGTGACCGCCATCCGCGCCAGCCAGCTCGGCTTCAAGACCGCCATCGTCGAGCGCGAGACCCTGGGCGGGGTCTGCCTGAACTGGGGCTGCATCCCCACCAAGGCCCTGCTCAAGTCCGGCGAGGCCTATGAGAACCTGAGCCACCTGGCCGACTACGGCATCAAGATCGACAAGGCCTCGTTCGATTTCAGCAAGGTCATCGAGCGTTCGCGCAAGGTGGCCGGCCAGCTCAACGCCGGCGTCGCCTTCCTGATGAAGAAACACAAGATCGAGGTGATTGAGGGGACCGCCAAGCTGGAGAAGGGGCAGGGGGCTCCCAAGGTCGTGGTGGCCCTCAAGGCCGGCGGCTCGCGGGCCGTCCAGGCCAAGCACGTGATCCTGGCGACGGGGGCGCGGGCCCGCACCATCCCGGCCATCGGCCTGGAGCCGGACGGCGACCGGGTCTGGACCTATCGCGAGGCCATGGTCCCCAAGGCCGCGCCCAAGTCGTTGATCGTCGTCGGCTCGGGCGCCATCGGCATCGAGTTCGCCAGCTTCTACCGGGCCCTGGGCTCGGAGGTCACGGTCGTCGAGGCCCTGCCGCGCATCCTGCCGGTGGAGGACGAAGAGGTCTCCAAGGCCGCCCACAAGGCCTTCGAGAAGCGCGGCCTGAAGTTCCGGGTCGGGGCCAGCGTCAAGAAGCTGACCAGGTCAAAAGCCGGGGTCGCGGTCGAGCTCGAGGCCGGCGGCAAGGCCGAGACGCTCACCGCCGATGTCGCCATCGTCGCCGTGGGCATCGTCGGCAATGTCGAGGACCTGGGCCTGGAGGCCTTGGGCGTGCAGATCGAGAAGAGCCACGTGGTCATCGACAGCCACGGCGGCACGGGCGTCGCGGGGCTCTACGCGATCGGCGACGTGGCCGGCCCGCCCTGGCTCGCCCACAAGGCCAGCCACGAGGGGGTGCACTGCGTCGAGCACATTGCGGGACTGAAACCCACGAACCTCAACTCGCCGATCCCCGGCTGCACCTATTCCAGCCCGCAGATCGCCTCGGTGGGCCTGACCGAAGACCAGGCCAAGGCGCAGGGGATCGCGATCAAGGTCGGCCGCTTCCCGTTCAAGGTGAACGGGAAGGCCATCGCCTCTGGCGAGACCGAGGGTTTCGTGAAGACCGTCTTCGACGAGAAGACCGGAGCGCTGATCGGGGCCCACATGATCGGCGCCGAGGTCACCGAGATGATCCAGGGCTATGTCCTGGCCATCACCATGGAGGCCACCGAAGCCGAGTTGCAGGCCACCGTCTACCCACACCCGACCATGAGCGAGGCCATGCACGAGGCGGCCCTCGACGCCTACGGGCGGGTCCTGCACATCTGACGGGCGGTCGAGCTAGCTCTTCTTCCGGACGATCGTGTCCAGGCTCCACGGGCCGGGGCCGGCGAAGACTAGGTAGAGGAAGACGAAGCAGAACATAATGGCCAGCTCGCCGCCGTTCAGCGCCGGCCAGAAGCCCTGGCTGCCATGGGCGACGAAATAGGCCACGGCCATCTGGCCCGAGGAGAGGAAGGCCGCCACGCGGGTGAAGAGCCCAACGGCGATCAGGCCGCCGCCAACCACTTCGAGCCAGGCCGCGGCCATCAGCATCGGCGGCAGGGGATCGGGCGCCCCGGGCTGAGGCGCCGGGAAGTCGAACAGCTTCATCAGGCCGTGCTGCATGAAGAGCAGGGCGGTGATGATCCGCAGGATGCTGAGCACCCGCGGCGCCCAGAGGCTGAGATTCGACATGCGGTCTCCCCCTAGCCCGGCCACGACGGCCGGTTGATCGTCAGGCGGCCCGGAGGCTGTCGGCCTCCGCCATCCGCAGGATCGCCACATAGTCGGTCTTGCCGGTGCCCAGGACCGGGACCTCGGTGACCTTGATGATCTTGCGCGGCACCGCCAACTCCGGAGCGCCGATCGCCTGGGCGTGGGCGACCAGGGGCGTGGAGTCGGCGTCGCGGCGGTCGGTGACCAGCACCAGGCGTTCGCCCTTCTTGGAATCGGGCATGGCGATTACGGCATGGCGGCTCTCGGGCCACACGGCCGTGGCGATGTCCTCCGCGGCGGTCAGGGAAACCATCTCGCCGCCGACCTTGGCGAAGCGCTTCACCCGCCCCAGGATCTTGATCCAGCCGTCGTCGGTGAGGTCGACCACGTCGCCGGTGTCGTGCCAGCCGTCGGGCGGGGCCTCGATCACGCCGCCGGCGGTCAGGTAGCCGGCCATGATGTTGGCGCCGCGCACATAGAGCCGGCCGCCGCCAGGGATGCCTTCCACCGGCTCCAACCGCGTCTCGATGCCCGGCAGGAGGCCGCCGACCGTGCCGCGCCGATTGTCGGTGGGCTTGTTCACCGCGATTACGGGGGCGGCCTCGGTGGCGCCGTAGCCTTCCAGGACCGGCACGTCGCCGAACCGGTCGCGGATGAGGTTGTGGGTCTCTTCGCGAACCTTTTCAGCGCCGCAGACGATGAACTGCAGGCCCGACAGCTCGTCGCGCTCGGCCACTCGGGCGTACTGGTTGAGGAAGGTGTCGGTGGCGAACAGGATCGAGGCGCCGGTGTCCTTGATCAGCGGCGGGATCTGCTTGACGTGCAGCGGAGAGGGATACTCGAAGGCCTTCATGCCCTTGAGGATCGGCAGCAGCGCCCCGCCGGTCAGGCCGAAACAGTGGAAGGTGGGCAGGGGATTGAACATGACCCATGAGGGATCGAGCGGGATGTGCTCGGCGATCTGGTTCACATTGGCGATCAGGTTCGCCTGGGTCAGGACCACTCCGCGCGGGGCGCCGAAACTGCCTGAAGTGAACAGGATCACGCCGGGATCAGAGGGTTTGGTCTCGGCCCGGAAGTTCTTCGGAAAGGCGCCCGCCGCGGCGGCGAACAGCTTGTCGGCGATGCCGATCTTCTCGCGCACGTCCTCCAGGTAGGTGACCTGTGCAACCGTCTCCAGGGCGTCGATCAGGTCGTGCAGCTTGCCCTGCTCGACGAAGCGATGCGAGGTCAGGACGCGCTTCACGCCCGCCAGTTCGCAAGCGGCCTTCAGGTTGCGGATACCGGCCGTGAAGTTGAGCATGGTCGGCGTGCGCCCGAAGGCGTGCAGCGCGAAGAAGGTGACCACCACGGCCGAGCTGGACGGGAGCAGTATGCCCACATGCTCGCCCCTGTCGGTCATGCCGGCGATCTTCCGCCCCAGCGCGAAAGCGCCGCGGATAAGGTCGGTATAGGTGAGCGGATTGCGCTCCTGGTCTTCCAGGATCGGCTTCTTCGCGCCGTACTTGGCGCGCGCCTCGATGAGGGCGTCGAACAACGACAGTCCGGCCCCGGTGGATTCATTGGTACGCGACAAAGGCGACAACCTCCCCGATCGTCTCGCCATATTCATTGCGGCGGAGCCTATCGCCCGGACCCGTCATTGAAAAGATATGTTACAGGCCGTGAGGGAGCAGGCGTACGACCTGCCGGAAATGTCACGCCGAACCTACTGATCCTGCGGGATATTTCGCTGGGTCTCGACGGTCGCTGCAATGAAGGCGAGGGTCTCCTTTCGCCAGGCTTCGCGCCAGGGATCGGCTTCCAGGTGCAGGGCGCGCCGCGCGCCGGGGACGGGAACAGCGCGGCACCGGGGCGCCTCGCGGCACAGGGAAGCGCCAAGCTCGCCGGGATTTAGCATCAGGATGGGGGCCCGCGTGGCGGCGGCCCGTTCGATGGCCTTGCGGCTGGCGGCTCGGTGCGCGCCGAGCCAGCCGCGGCTCGGTCCGCTCATGCGCAGGTCAGGATTGGCGGTCTGCCACGCCTGGCCGATCTTGCCCCGCCAGCGGTCGTGGGTGAACCCCCGGGAGAGGTCATCGGGCCCGTCGCGGGTCCATGCCTTCCAGCCCGGGGCGGCGAGCCGGTCGAGGCCGGGCGCCCATTTCGGGGCCGGCTCCGCCACATCGGCCGAGAGCCAGGGCGAGGATGCGATCACGCCATCGACCTTCAGGCCGGATTGGACCGCGGCCAGGGCCACGGCCGCGCCGTCGGCGTGTCCCAGCAGGATGACCGGCATGTCCTGCGGCGCCCGGACCACGACTTTCAGCAGGTGCATCAGACCGGTGACGTCCGGGTCGAAACTCGGCGCGTGGCCCAGGTCGCGGGGCAGGACGAAGCGCTCGGAGCCGCCCTGGCCGGCGCGGTCCAGGATCCAGACCGTATAGCCTTCGCCCGCCAGGTCGCGGACCGTCTCGAACCAGACCTCGGCGCTCTCGCCGTAGCCGGGGACGATAACCACCACGGCGCGCGGCGCCCGCGATGTGCTGGCCACGCCGTAGCGCTGGACGGGATTCAGGCCGGTGCGGATGAAGCCCCAGGCCCAGCCCTCGGGCGGCTGGAACCGCGCGCCGAGCGAGGGCGGGACCCGGCTTTCGGCAAACGGCGCGCGTGCCTCGTCGCGTCCGCAAGCCGCGAGAACCAGGAGCAAGGCGGCGATCACGGACGCACGGATCATCGTTGAGTTTGAGCATGCGGCGGGTGGCCGCTCAATCACGGCTTGATCCGGAGGCTTCGAAAGACGATCTAGGCCCCATGGCGACCGTCATCGATACGCTCAGCGGCGCGCGTCCGCGCCATCCCGAGAAGCAGGCCCGGCCGGACACCCCGATGCTGCGCAAGCCCGAGTGGCTGCGTGTCCGGGCGCCGGGTTCGCCCGGCTACAACGCCACCCGCGCCATCGTGAAGGAACATGGCCTCACGACCGTCTGCGCGGAGGCGGCCTGCCCGAACATCGGCGAGTGCTGGAGCCAGAACCACGCCACCATGATGATCATGGGCGAGATCTGCACCCGGGCCTGCGCCTTCTGCAACGTCGCCACCGGCAAGCCCAATGCGCTGGATCCGACCGAGCCCTCCCGGGTCGGCGACGCGGTGGCCAAGATGGGCCTGAAGCACGTGGTCATCACCTCGGTGGACCGCGACGACCTTGCCGATGGGGGCGCGGCCCACTTCGCCGCGGTGGTCCATGCGATCCGCGCCGCCGCGCCCGGCACGACGGTGGAGATCCTGACGCCGGACTTCCTGAGGAAGCCGACGGCGGCCGCCGAGGCGGTCATCGATTCAAGGCCGGACGTCTTCAACCACAACCTGGAGACCGTGCCGCGGCTCTATCTCTCGATCCGACCCGGCGCGCGCTATTTCCACTCCCTGCGACTGCTGGAGCGGGTGAAGGAGCGCGACCCCAACCAGTTCACCAAGTCCGGCCTGATGGTCGGCCTGGGCGAGACCAAGGAGGAGGTCATGCAGGTGATGGACGACATGCGCTCGGCCGGGATCGATTTCCTGACCATCGGCCAGTACCTGCAGCCCACACGCAAGCACGCCGCCGTCGACCGTTTCGTGCACCCCGACGAGTTCCGCGCCTATGAGGAGATCGCCCGGGCCAAGGGCTTCCTCATGGTCTCGGCCAGTCCGCTGACGAGGTCCTCGCACCATGCCGGCGAGGACTTCGCCCGGCTGAAGGCCGCGCGGCTCGCCAAGGACGCGGCGGCCTAGGGACTTGCAGCACCACGTCGAGAAGACGCTGCCCTATACGCCCGACCAGCTCTTCGCCCTGGTGGGCGACATCGAGGCCTATCCGCAGTTCGTGCCGTGGATTCAGTCCATGCGCACCTGGAACGCCCGCCTGGAAGGGCAGGGGGTCAGCCTGGTCGACGCCCAGGCCGGGGTCGGGTTCTCGTTCCTGAAGGAGAAGTTCTCCACCCGCGTCCGCCGCGACGCCGACGGCCGGCAGATCGACGTGGCCCTGCTGTCAGGACCGTTCCGTCACCTCGCCAACCGCTGGAAGTTCGTCGAGGTCCCGGGCGGCACGAAGATCGAGTTCGATATAGATTTCGAATTCAAATCCCGTCTGCTCGCCGGTCTGCTTTCCGCAAACTTCCACCACGCGGTGGACAAGCTGATGGCCTGCTTCGAGGCGCGAGCTAAGGCGCTCTACGGCTAACTCATCCGGTCTCGCAGGGCTTGCAGGGCCGCCTGGATCGCCAGTTCCTGGATCTCCGCCCGGGTCTCGCCGTCGAACAGTTCGGCGCGGTGCATCAGACCGTGATTGGTGCGGGCCGTGGCGATGTGGACCGTGCCGACCGGCTTCAGCCGCGTGCCGCCCGTGGGGCCCGCGACGCCGGTGACCGCCACGGCGATGTGGGCGTTGGAGGCCTCCAGGGCGCCCTCGGCCATCATCCGGGCCACCGGTTCGGACACCGCGCCCAGGTCGGCGATCAGGTCGCCGGGAACCCCCAGCATCTCCTGCTTGGCGCGGTTGGTGTAGGTGATGAAACCGCGCTCGAAGACATCGGAGGCGCCGGGGATCGAACAGATCGCGCCGGCCACCAGTCCGCCGGTGCAGCTCTCGGCGGTGACGATCCGCAGGGACCGTTCCCGGGCCTCGTCGATCAGCAGCCGCGCCAGGGTGACGATCTCCAGGGAAAACATGGCGCGGAACTCCAAATGGCTAGGCAAGGCGAAGGCGAGACCACAACATCGCCCTTCGTGCGGATACAAGCCGAATCGAGCCCATGACCACTGTTGAAAAGGCCGTCCGGCCAAGCTTGAGCGTCGCACCCGCGCTCTTCGTCGTCACCATCTTCGCCAGCGCCGGCCTGGTCTTCATGGTCCAGCCCATGGTGGCCAAGCTGGTTCTGCCCTTGCTCGGCGGCAGCCCGTCGGTCTGGAACACCTCCATCGCCTTCTTCCAGGGGGCGCTGCTGGCCGGCTACGGCTACGCCCACCTGCTGCAGAGGGTCGCCTCGATCCGCGGCCAGGCCCTGGTCCACGGCGCCGCCCTGCTGCTGGCGGCCCTGACCCTGCCGCTGCATGTAACTGGCGTGTTCGGGGAACCGAGCTCGGAGCATCCGTCGCTCTGGCTGCTAGGGGTGCTGGCGGTCTCCATCGGGGCGCCGTTCGCGGTGCTGTCGGCGACCGCGCCGCTGGTCCAGGCCTGGCATGCGCGGACCCTGCACGCCGAGACCGGGGCCGAGCCCTATGTCCTCTACGCCGCGTCGAACCTGGGCAGCCTGCTGGCCCTGCTGGCCTATCCCATCGTCGTCGAGCCCCTCGCCACCCTGCGCCACCAGACCCTGGGCTGGAGCCTGGGCTACGGGACCTTCATCCTGCTCATGGGGGCGTTGGCCATGGCCGTCTCTCGCGCCCCTTCGGTCGTGGCCGAGACCGCCAGGGCCGAGGCCGGACCCGCGCCGACCTGGCGCCAGCGTCTGGTCTGGATCGCGCTCGCGGCCATCCCGTCCAGCCTGATGCTGGGGGTCACGACCCATCTGACTACGGACGTGGCCTCGGCGCCGTTCATCTGGGTGGTGCCGCTGGCGCTCTATCTCGGCACCTTCATCATCGCCTTTTCCGACAAGCCGCTGATCTCCGAGCACACGACGCTGATCCTGCAGGCCGCGGCGGTGGCCGCTTGCGCCGGCCTGTTGCCGTTCAAGCACGTACATCTGCTGCTGCAGGTCTTCGTCCACCTGTCGGCGTTCTTCCTGACGGCGCTCATGTGCCATCAGGCCCTGGTCGCCAGGCGACCGAATCCGGCTCACCTCACAGAGTTCTATCTGTGGATGTCGTTGGGCGGCGTGGTGGGCGGATCGTTCAACGCCTTCGTGGCGCCTGTCATCTTCAACAACGTCTGGGAATATCCCCTCGTGCTGGCGCTTGCCTGCCTGGCCCGGCCCGGATGGGGAAATATCGAGCCCTGGCGGTGGATCACCTTCGGCCTCGGCGCGGCTGGAGCCGTCGCGGCGCCGATCCTCGCCGGCCTCAACCTTCTCGGCGACAAGATGGACCTGGCGGGGACCGCGGCCTTGACCGTCGCCGTGGTGGCGGCCTTCGTCTCACGGCAGCGCGCGATCATGCTTTTCGGCCTCATCGCGATTCTGTCGGTCGGGGCCGAGGTCGTGGGCGACAAGGTCGATGTCCGCCAGAGCTGGCGCAGTTTCTTCGGCGTGGTCCGCCAGTCGGAAATGCCGGTCCCGGCCATGAAGGGCCAGGTTCGGATGCTGTCGCATGGCACCACCCTGCACGGCGCCCAGGCGCAGCATCCGGACTATGACTGCCGGCCGCTGGTCTATTATGCGCCCGAGACCCCGATCGGACAGGTCTTCACGCGAGGCCATGCCGGGACCAAGCCCCTGCGGATCGGGGCGGTGGGCCTGGGGACCGGGGCGGTGGCCGCCTATACCCGGCCCGGCGACCACCTCACCTTCTTCGAGATCGACCCGATGGTCATCGCGATCTCCACCGACAAAAAACACTTCAGCTACACCACCACCTGCGCCAGCGGGGTGATCGATTTCGTCCTGGGCGACGCGCGCCTGACCCTGGCCAAGCAGCCCGACGACAACTTCGACATCCTGCTGATCGACGCCTTCTCGTCCGACGCCGTGCCGGCCCACCTGCTGACCGTCGAGGCGGTGAAGGGCTATCTGGCCAAGCTGAAGCCGGACGGGGTGCTGATCCTGCACCTGTCGAACCGCAACCTGGAGCTCCGCAGCCCGGCCATGGCGGTGGCGGAGGCCGCCGGCGGCTTCGCGGTGATCCAGCGGCACGACGCGGCCGAGGACAGCCCACCGCTCTGGGAATCCTCCGAGGACGCCATACTGATCACCAAGACCCTGAAGGCCATCGAGCCCTACGAGGCCGATCCGCGCTGGAAACCCACCGACCCCACTGCCGCGCGGCCCTGGACCGACGACTACATGAATCTGATCGGCGCGCTCTACGCCCAGCTCAAAGAGCGCTGGACCTGGATGCCGTAGAGCCATTTGTTCAAAAGGCTCTAGTTCAAAAGTGTAGAGCGTGATCGCCGCCGAAACCGGCATCCAATTTCGGCTACACGCTCTAGCCTAGGCTGGGGTCTCGACGGACACCACGGCCTGGGCCAGCAGGCCTTCCTCGCGGCCGGTGAAGCCCATGCCCTCGGTCGTGGTGGCCTTCACGCTGACCCGGTCGAGGGGCAGGGCCATCAGCTCGGCGAGGCGTCGGCGCATGGCGTCGCGATGCGGACGGATCTTGGGGCGCTCGCAGACCAGGGTGACGTCGGCGTTGAGGATTCGCCCGCCCTTGGCCGCCACCAGGCCGACCGCGTGGCTGAGGAAACGGTCGGACGAGACGCCCTTCCACTGCGGGTCGGACGGCGGGAAGTGCTCGCCGATGTCCCCCTCGCCGATGGCGCCGAGGATGGCGTCGGTCAGGGCGTGCAGGCCGGCGTCGGCGTCGGAATGGCCGATCAGGGCGGCGTCGTGGTCGATCCTCACCCCACAGAGCCAGACCGCGTCGCCGGGCCCCCAGCGATGGGCGTCGAGCCCCTGGCCGATTCTGACGATGCGGTTCTGGCCGGTGAGCCGTTCGGCCATGGCGAAGTCCTCGGGATAGGTCAGCTTCATCAGCATGGGGTCGCCGGGGACCATCACCACCCGGCCGCCGGCCCGCTCCACCACGGCGGCGTCGTCGGTGGGCTCGGCGTCGGCGGGCCAGACAGCGTAGGCCTCGCGCAGGGTCGCGAGGCGGAAGGCCTGGGGCGTCTGGGCGCGCCATAGGCCGTCCCGGGAAACGGTTTCCGTGATGGCCTCGCCGCCGCGCTTGAGGGTGTCGGCCACGGCCAGGGCAGGGACCGCGCCGTCGGCGCCGGCGAGGGCTGCAAGCAAGGCCTCCACATGGGTTCCGGTCACGAAGGGCCGCGCGGCGTCGTGAATCAGCACGGCTTCGTCGACAGGGCCTGCCAGGGCGGCGAGACCGGCCTGGACCGACTGCGCCCGCGTGGCGCCGCCAGCCACGGCCTTCCAGTTCGCCAGGCCGTCCAGGACGTCATTCACCGCTTCAAGGCGATCCGACGCGGTCACCACTACGATTTCACGCGCCCCAGCCGCCGCCAGGGCCTCGACCGACCAACGCAGGATCGGCCGGCCGCCCAGCATCCGCCACGGCTTGGGCGCGCCGGGCCCCGCCCGCGTGCTAGATCCCGCCGCCACGATCACCGCCGAAAAGGTCATGGCGTGTGTTTAACCGAGGCCGGTCGGCTGTCCAGGCTTTACGGCGCCGCACAATATGCCTAAAAAGGGTGCGATCGGGGTGCGTAAGAAATGAGCAGTAAGCTCCATATCGGAGACGTGGCAGTCGGCGGCCGGGCGTGGATCGCGCCAATGACGGGCGTTTCCGACCTGCCGTTCCGCCGCGCGGCCAGCAAGCTGGGCGCGGCCTATGTGGCCACCGAGATGGTCGCCTGCGCGGAGTTCTCCAAGGGCCGCCCCGACGTCGTGCGCCGCGCCGCCGTGGGGGAGGGACTGCCGCTGATGGTGGTCCAGCTCGTGGGCCGCGATCCTGTCCACATCGCAGAGGGCGCGAGGTTGGCCGCCAAGGCCGGCGCGCAGATCATCGATCTGAACTTCGGTTGCCCGGCCAAGGAGGTGACCGGTGTGCTCTCGGGGTCGGCCCTGATGCGCGATCCGGACCTCGCCGAGCGCCTGATGGCCGCGGCGGTGGACGCGGTTCCCGACATCCCGGTGACGGTGAAGATGCGGCTGGGCTGGGATCAGGCCAGCAAGAACGCCCCCGACATCGCCGCCCGCGCCCAGGCCCGGGGGGTCAAGGCGGTCACCATCCACGGCCGCACCCGCAGCCAGTTCTACAAGGACGCCGCCGACTGGTCGGCCGTGGCGGCGGTCAAGGCCGAAGTCACGATCCCAGTGGTGGTCAATGGCGACATCGTCGACGGCGACAGCGCGCGGGCGGCTCTGCTGGCGTCCGGCGCCGACGCCGTGATGGTCGGGCGCGGCGTCTATGGCCGGCCCTGGATCGCCGCCCAGATCGAGGCGGCCCTGGATGGACGGATGTTCGTGGCTCCGGCGGCCGAAGCGCGGCTGACCATCGCCCTGGACCATTTCAACGACAGTCTGAAGTTCTACGGCGACCGTCTGGGCCTGCGGATCTTCCGCAAGCACCTGGCGGCCTATGTCGACAACGCGCCCTGGCCCAACGAGGCCGAGGCCCGGCGAAGCGCCCGATCCGCGCTCTGCCGTCTGGAGGATCCGGGAGAGGTCGAACGTGGCCTGATCGCGCTGTGGCGCGATCCCCAGACGAGATTGGCGGCATGAACGGTCAATTTAGATCCGCATCCGGCGGCGCGAACCTGGAGGCGATGAAGGCCCAGGCCTTCGACCTTTCCCCCGAACCGGCGCTGGTGGTGAACCGGGACGGCGCCCTGGTGGCCGTGAACGAGGCGGCGGAGCGGCTGTTCGGGGCGGGCCTCAGCCTGCTGGCGCGGGGCCGCTTCGGCGCGGCCCTGCCGACCGGATCGGCGCTGGTGTCGCTGCTGAACCGCGCCATCGAGGAAGGCGCGCCGATCCGCGAGCGCGGGGTGGAGATCAGCCTATTCGGCCACCCGTCCTTCGAAGCCGACGGCGCGGCGGCCCCCTTGGGCGACGGCTCGGTCCTGCTGACCCTGCACGTGAAGGGCGGGTCGCTGGGCGGCGAACACACGGGCGCGGAGGCCGCGGGCCTGCGCACCATCGTGGGGCTGGGACGCATGCTGGCCCACGAGATCAAGAACCCGCTGATGGGCATCCGCGGCGCGGCCCAGCTGCTGAAGTCCGGCGCCAAGGCCGAGGACGCGCCGCTGGCCCAGCTCATCGTCGACGAGACCGACCGGGTGCGTCGGCTGGTCGATCGGATGGAGGCCTTCTCGGACGACGCCCTGCCGGACTGCCGGCCGGTCAACATCCACCAGGTCCTGGACCGGGTGAAGGCCCTGGCGGCCAACGGGGTCGCCGACGGCCTGTCGCTCACCGACGATTACGACCCCTCCCTGCCGCCGGCCTTCGGCGACGAGGACCAGCTGATCCAGATCTTCCTGAACCTGGTGAAGAACGCCGCCGAGGCCGCCCATTCGCGGGGCGACGGCCGGGGGGCGATCACCGTCCATACCGCCTACCGCCACGGCGTGCGGGTTCGGGCCTCCAAGGGCCAGACCCTGCGCGGGGCTCCGCTGGAGATCCGGGTGCAGGACAATGGTCCCGGCGTCCCGAGCCACCTGCGCGAGAGCCTGTTCCAGCCCTTCGTCACCACCAAGACCCACGGGGCGGGCCTGGGCCTGGCCCTGGTCGCCAAGCTGGTGGCCGGCCATGGCGGCCTGATCGATTTCGAGTCCGAGCCAGGTCGCACGACCTTCCGCGTGCTGTTGCCCATCGCTTCTCAAGAGGACATCACCGCATGAACGTCGCGGCCAACGCCAATAAGAAAATCCTGATCGCCGACGACGACGCCTCCATCCGACTGGTCCTTAGCCAGGCCTTCAGCCGCCTGGGCTACCAGGTTCGCGCCACGGGCAACGCCACGACCCTGCTGAAATGGGTCTCCGACGGGGAGGGGGACCTGGTCGTCACCGACGTGGTCATGCCCGACGAGAACGTGTTCGACGTCCTGCCGCGCATCCGCAAGGAGCGGCCGAAGCTGCCGGTCATCGTGATGAGCGCCCAGAACACCCTGCTGACGGCGGTCAACGCCGCCGAGGTGGGCGCCTTCGAATACATCTCCAAGCCCTTCGACCTGGACGACATGACCTCGGCGGCGCGCCGGGCCCTGGCGCGGCCAGCCGACTCCGACGCCTCCAAGGCCCAGGCCCGCGCCCTGCGCGACGAGCGCCTGCCGCTGATCGGCCGCTCGGGCCCCATGCAGGACGTCTATCGCACCATCGCCCGCCTGGTGGGGGCCGACCTCACCGTCCTGATCCTGGGGGAGAGCGGCACCGGCAAGGAGCTGGTCGCCCGGGCCCTGCACGACATGGGCCGGCGCAAGGACGGCAAGTTCGTGGTCATCAACCTGGCCGCCGTGCCGCGAGAACGGGTCGAGGCCGAGCTGTTCGGCCGGGACGACGGCGACTACGGCAAGCTGGTGGAGGCCGACGGCGGCACGCTGTTCCTGGACGAGATCGGCGACATGCCGCTGGACGCCCAGACCCGCCTGCTGCGGGTGATCGACGGATCGGAGCAGACTCTGAACCCCCGGACGGGCCGGCGGCCCAATGTGCGGATCATCGCGGCCACCAACCGCGACCTGCGCGGGCTGATCCAGCAGGGGCTGTTCCGCGAGGACCTGTTCTTCCGCCTGAACGTGGCGCCCTTGCGCCTGCCGCCGCTGCGGGACCGCACCGACGACATCCCGGACCTGGCGCGGGCCTTCCTGCTGCGGGCCAACCGCGAGGGCCTGCCGTCCAAGACCATCGACGCCGCGGCCCTGGAACGCCTGAAGCTGCACGCCTGGCCGGGCAATGTCCGCGAGCTGGAGAACCTGATCCGCCGCATCTGCGCGCTCTATGGCGAGGAGCTGATCAGCGCCCGAATCGTGGAGCGTGAACTCGCCGACCAGCAGCCGGTGATTCCGGGCCACGACGGGCCGGTGACCCTGGCGACCCTGGTGGAGCGCCACCTGGGCGGCTATTTCGCCGAACAGCCCGACGGCATCCCGCCCGTCGGCCTCTATGACCGGGTGCTAGAGGAGATCGAGCGCCCGCTGATCCAGCTCACCCTGACGGCGACCCGGGGCAACCAGGTCCGCGCCGCCGAGATCCTGGGCCTCAACCGCAACACCCTGCGCAAGAAGATCCAGGACCTTGGCGTGGAGATGAGCCGCGGGCGGCGGTAGGCGTTATACGAACTCCGCTCATCCCGGCCTTCGTCGGGATGAGCGGAGGAGTTAGTGCATCCGCTACGCCATCTCGTCCAACGCCTGTGTGCTGACGCCCAGGCCATGCGCGCGACGCGCGCGGACCGCCGCGGCGAGGTCGTCCAGCACCTCCACCGAGGTCGCCCAGTCGATGCAGCCGTCGGTGATGCTCTGGCCGTAGGTCAGGGCTTGGCCCGCGACCAGGTCCTGGCGGCCGGCCACCAGGTGGCTTTCGACCATCACGCCGACGATCCGGCTGTCGCCGGCGGCCACCTGGCCCGCCACGTCGCGGACGACGGCGGGCTGGTTGGCGGGGTCCTTGCGGCTGTTGGCGTGGCTGGCGTCGACGATCAGGCGCGGGGCGAGGCCCGAGGCGATCATCTCGGCGGCGGCCGCGGCCACCCCGGCGGCGTCATAGTTCGGGACCTTGCCGCCGCGCAGGATCACGTGGCTGTCCTCGTTGCCGCGCGTCGAGGCGATGGCCGAGCGGCCGTGCTTGTCGACCGCCAGGAAGTGGTGCGGCTGGCTGGCCGCCTTCACCGCATCGACGGCGATGCGCAGGTCGCCGCCGGTGCCGTTCTTGAACCCGACCGGGCAGGAGAGGCCGGAGGCCATCTCGCGATGGATCTGGCTCTCCGTCGTCCGCGCCCCGATGGCGCCCCAGGCCACCAGGTCGGCGATGTATTGCGGGGTGATCACATCGAGGAACTCGACGCCGGCAGGCAGGCCCAGTTCGTTGATCTCGCACAGGAGCCGGCGGCCCAGGCGCAGGCCTTCGTCGATGCGGAAGCTGCCGTCCAGGCGCGGATCGTTGATCAGGCCCTTCCAGCCGACCGTGGTGCGCGGCTTCTCGAAATAGACCCGCATGACGATCTCGAGATCGCCGGCCAGGCGCTGGCGCTGCTCGGCCAGCCGCCGGGCGTAGTCCATGGCCGCGACCGGATCATGGATGGAGCAGGGGCCGATCACCACGATCAGCCGGTCGTCGCGGCCCACCAGAATCTCGTGCTGGGCGCGGCGCGACCGGGTCACGGTCTGTTCGGCCCGCGGGCTTGCGGGCAGCTCGGCCATCACCGCCACCGGCGGGGCCAGCGGCTTGATGTCGAGGATGCGAAGGTCGTCGGTCGTATGGGGCATGGGGCGCTCCGGAGGGTTGGTCGGGTCCGGCGGCGCTTATGAAAAAAGCCGCCAGAACCTGGCGGCTTGAAAAGGGCTGTGACTAGGACCGTCTGGTCAGGTCACGCGATCCCCTTCCTCCGCCCAGGGCGTCGGAATAGCCAAAATACCAAAACGAATATTGGTTGGCCGCGAGGATCATCGGACGATCAGATAGTCCAACCGCCGCCGCTTGTCATCCCGTCTCGCCGCGACCATCTGATCCATCCGCTACGGTGAAGCTTGAGCGCAACATGACTGTTGCGCCTGGGGTACAGTCCCCTCTAGGATCGGCCAGTGATGGCGTTTCTGGTCCAAGACGGCGGTGCTGAGGCGACCCCGTCCGCAAGGCTCTGGCGGACGCTGCAATCGCGCTATGTGCTGGGCGGCGGCTACGCCCTGGCCGCCCTGTTGACGGCGGTGGCCATCCTGCTGGCCGCCTCGCCGCCCGAGACCGGCCCCCTGGAGCCGGCGTCCAAGAACATCCTGGCGATCCTGGGCTTCAACCTGGTGCTGATCCTGGCCCTGGCCGCCCAGGTCGGGGTCCGGCTGGCGGCCTTGCTGCGGGCCCGATCGGAAGACGCCGGCGCGCGCCTGCATCTGCGGTTCGTGACCCTGTTCGCCCTGGCCGCCGTGGCCCCGGCCGTGGTGGTGGCCCTGTTCTACGGCGTGCTGGTCAATCGCGGGGTGGAGAACTGGTTTTCCGAGCGCGTCCAGACGGTGATGGAGAATTCCGCCACGGTCGCCCGCTCCTATGTCGAGGACCAGAAGCGCTATGTGGGCGACCACGTCTCGCTGATGGCGGTGGACCTGAACCGGGCTGCGCCGGCCCTGCAGGCCAGCCCCGTCACCTTCAGCCACTTCCTGGCCTACCAGGCCTCGTACCACGCCTTTCCGGCCGCCTATCTGATCGACCGGCAGGGCCGAATCCTGGCCCGCGCCGAGGCGGTGGACGCGCCGAGGTTCGTGACCCCGCCGGAACCGAGTTTCAAGGCCGCCGACGAGGGCGACATCTTCGTCACCACGGACCTGACGCGGGCGCTCTATAAGCTGTCGGCCTATCCCGACGGCTACCTCTATGTGACCCGGCCCGTACAGAAGGGCATCGTCAATCACCTGCAGGAGGCCGACCGCTCGCTGGCCGCCTATCGCGAGGCCGCTGAGAGCCGGTCTCGGATCCAGACGGTGTTCGCGCTCGCCTACATGGAGACGGCCATGCTGGTCCTGGTGGGCGCGGTCTGGCTGGGCCTGGGCGCGGCCAACGCCATCTCCGCCCCGGTCGGGCGGCTGGTGCAGGCCGCGGGGCGGGTGGCCGGAGGCGACCTCAACGCCCGCGTCGACGCCGACAACGACCCCGAGGAGATCGCGGTCCTGTCGCGGGCCTTCAACAGCATGACCCATGACCTGCAGGCCCAGCAGGCGGCGCTCAAGGCGGCGGGCGACGAGGCCGAGCAGCGGCGGATGTTCATCGAGACCGTGCTGGCCGAGGTCTCGGCCGGGGTCATCGGCCTGGACACCGAGGGCCGCATCTCCGCGGCCAACCGGCAGGCCAAGGTGCTGCTCGACCTCAGCGACGGCGGGGTGCGCGGGCGGCGGCTGAGCGAGGTGGCGCCCGAGTTCGCCCTGATCGCCGAGAACGCCCTCATCGCCGGCGAGGCCGAGGAAGAGGTCGATGTCGCCCGCGACCGCGAGACGCGGCGCCTGAGGGTCCGGGCCAGCCGCTCCGAGGGCGGCCTGGTGCTCACCTTCGACGACATCACCCGCCTGGTCTCTGCCCAGCGCAACGCCGCCTGGCGCGACGTGGCCCGCCGCATCGCCCACGAGATCAAGAACCCGCTGACGCCGATCCAGCTGTCGGCCGAGCGGCTGCGCCGGAAGTTCCGCGGCGGGGTCGCGCCCGAGGACCTTGAGGTCTTCGACCGCTGCACCGACACCATCGTACGCCAGGTGGACGGCATCGGCCGGATGGTCGACGAGTTCTCGTCCTTCGCCCGCATGCCCGCGCCCAAGTTCGCCGAGCAGGACGCCGTGGAGCTGTTGCGGGCCGCGGTGTTCGCCCAGCGGGTCGCTAGCCCGGACATCGACGTGGAAATGATCGAGCCTGCGCCGGAGGTCACGCTGCTGGCCGATGGGCGGATGCTGTCCCAGGCGCTGACCAACCTGCTGAAGAACGCCGCGGAGGCGGTGAGCGCCCGTATGGCGACCGCCCACGACCTCCGCGGACACGTCACAGCCCAGCTCCTGTCGAGCGAGCAGGGAGTGGAGATCGTCGTCGAGGACAATGGCGTAGGCCTGCCCGCCAAGGACCGCGACCGGCTGACCGAGCCCTATGTCACCACCCGTGAAAAGGGTACGGGGCTGGGCCTGGCCATCGTCAAGCGCATCCTGGAAGACCATGGCGGCGAACTGATACTGACCGACGCGCTCAGCGGCCAAGGCGCGCGCGCGGTTCTGAAATTCCCGACGACGGCGCGGGTGAAAACCCCCGCGGCCCCCACCTCGGCGCAAGGCGTAGGAGTGACCTGATGGCGGCTGATGTTCTGGTAGTCGACGACGAGGCGGACATCCGCGAACTGGTGGCCGGCATCCTGTCCGACGAAGGCTATGGCGTCCGGACGGCGACCGACTCCGAGAGCGCGCTGGCGGCGATCAAGTCGCGCAAGCCGGCCCTGCTGATCCTCGACATCTGGATGCAGGGCGGGGGCATGGATGGGCTGGAGCTGCTCGACATGGTCAAGGCGCTGGACCCTGACCTGCCGGTGATCATGATCTCGGGCCACGGCAATATCGAGACCGCGGTCAGCGCCATCAAGCGCGGGGCCTATGAGTTCCTGGAGAAGCCCTTCAAGTCCGACCGGCTGCTGCTCTGCGTCGAGCGGGCCCTGGAGACCAGCGGCCTCAGGCGCGAGAACCGTCGGCTGCGCACCCAGGCGATCCAGCCGGAGGGCCTGATCGGCCGCTCGGTGGCCGCCCAGCAGCTTCGCGGCCTGATCGCCAAGCTGGCCTCGGCCAACAGCCGGGTGCTGATCGCCGGTCCGCCCGGGGCGGGCAAGGAGACGGTGGCGCGGCTGATCCACAACGCCAGCCCCCGCGCCAAGGGCGAGTTCGTGGTGATCAGCGCCGCGGGCATGACGCCCGAGCGGATGGACGTGGAGCTGTTCGGCGAGGAGGGCGCCGGCGGCCGTCCCGCCAAGATCGGGGTGTTCGAGAACGCCCACGGCGGCACCCTCTATCTGGACGAAGTGGCCGACATGCCGCGCGAAACCCAGAGCCGGATCCTGCGGGTCCTGGTCGAGCAGCGCTTCCGCCGGGTGGGCGGCGACAGCGACGTTCAGGTCGACGTCCGGGTGGTCTCCTCGACCTCCCGCGACCTGCGAGAGGAGATCGCCGGCGGCCGGTTCCGGGAGGACCTGTTCCATCGCCTGAACGTGGTGCCGGTGACGGTGCCTGGCCTGTCGGAGCGCCGCGAGGACATCCCCGAGCTGGTCGACTACTTCATCCAGCGGATCTGCGAGGCCAGCGGCATGGCCCGTCGGCGGCTGGCCGACGACGCCCTGGCCACCCTGCAGGTCAAGGCCTGGCCGGGGAACCTGCGCCAGCTGCGCAACAACGTCGAGCGCATGCTCATCCTGGCCTCGGGCGATCCGTCGGAGGCGATCAGCGCCGACATGCTGCCCGGCGACGCCACCCCCAGCGACCAGCCGAGCACGCTGGGCGCCGAGCGGATCATCGCCCTTCCGCTGCGCGAGGCCCGTGAGGTGTTCGAGCGCGAGTACCTGAACGCCCAGATGATGCGGTTCTCGGGCAATATCTCGCGGACGGCGGCCTTCATCGGCATGGAACGCTCGGCCCTGCACCGTAAATTGAAGTCGCTTGGCCTGTCGGGCGCGCGGCCTGTCGAAGAGGAAGACGCGTGATGGGGCGCTATGCCTATGTGAACGGGGCCTTCGTGCGCCACGGCGACGCCTGCGTCCACATCGAGGATCGGGGCTATCAGCTCGCCGACGCGGTCTATGAGGTCTGGGCCCTCTTCGACGGCAAGCTGGCCGACCCGGAGGGGCATTTCGCCCGGCTGGAGCGCAGCCTGGGCGAGTTGAAGATCGCCATGCCCATGAGCCGCGCGGCGCTCACCATCGTCCTGCGCGAGGCGGTGCGCCGCAACCGGGTGCGCGAAGGCCTGCTCTATCTGCAGGTCGGCCGCGGCGTCGCGCCGCGCAACCACGCCTTCCCGGACGGCGAGGTTCCGCCCAGCGTGGTGATCACGGTCTCCGCCATCGACCGCGCCGCCACCGAGGCCAAGGCCGCCAAGGGCGTGGCGGTGATCACCACGCCCGAGAACCGCTGGGGCCGGTGCGATATCAAGACCGTCGGCCTGCTGCCCAACGCCATGGCCAAGCAGGCGGCCAAGGAGCGCGGCGCGGTGGAGGCCTGGTTCGTCGACGAACTGGGTTTCGTCACCGAGGGCGCCTCGTCCAACGCCTGGATCGTCGACGGCGAGGGGCGGCTGCGCACGCGCGACACCAACGCCAACATCCTGCGCGGCGTGACCCGGTTCACCCTGCTGGACGTGCTGCGGGAGGAGGGGATGGAGGTCGACGAGCGGCCCTTCACCCCCGCCGAGGCCAAGGCGGCGAAGGAGGCCTTCATCACCGGCGCGGGCGCCCTGGTGCTGCCGGTGATCAAGGTCGACGACCATCCGGTGGGAAATGGCGCCGTCGGACCCATAGCGATGAAGCTCCGTCGCCTCTATATCGAGCGCGCGAGGGCGACAGCCATCTAAAGACCCACGCGCGATTGCGCCCGTCATGCGGGACGGTCTAGCGTTCAACTTGTGTGTGGAGAGCGTCTTGCTCTTCGATCCAGAAAAAAGGGCGAAAAGCCATGTCGAACAACGAAAAGAAGCAAAACCTCCAGGACACGTTCCTGAACAGCGTCCGCAAATCCAAGACGCCCCTGACCATCTTCCTCGTGAACGGCGTCAAGCTGCAGGGGGTGGTGAGCTGGTTCGACAATTTCTGTGTGCTGCTGCGTCGCGACGGCCAGTCCCAGTTGGTCTATAAGCACGCCATCTCCACCATCATGCCGGCCCAACCCGTGCAACTGTACGAACCGGCGGAAGACGAAGCCGATTGACGTCAAAATCAGTTGATCGCGAGGCCCCGCCGCAAGGCGCCCTCGTCATTCACCCCGAACGGGACGGGCGCGACTCGTCGCGCAGCGCCGAGGCGCGCCTTGAAGAAGCCATCGGCCTCTCCCTGGCGCTGGATCTCGAAACCCGCGACGCGATCATCGTGCCGCTACGCAAACGCACGCCCGCCACCCTGTTCGGGTCGGGCAAGGTGCTGGAGATCGAGAAGCTCTGCGAGGAGCTCGAGGTCGACGTGGTGGTCGTCGACGACGCCCTGACCCCCGTCCAGCAGCGGAATCTGGAGAAGGCCTGGAAGGTGAAGGTCATCGACCGCACCGGCCTGATCCTGGAGATCTTCGCCCGCCGGGCGCGGACCCGCGAGGGCCGCCTGCAGGTCGAGTTGGCCAGGCTCTCCTACGAGAAGTCCCGCCTGGTCCGCACCTGGACCCACCTGGAACGCCAGCGTGGCGGCTTCGGGGTGATGGGCGGTCCCGGCGAAACCCAGATCGAGACCGATCGCCGGCTGCTGGCCGAGAAGATCGGCAAGCTGAAGCGCGAGCTGGTGGAGGTGCGCCGCACCCGCAACCTGCAGCGTGGGGCGCGCCAGAGACATCCGTTCCCGTCCGTGGCCCTGGTGGGCTACACCAACGCCGGCAAGTCGACCCTGTTCAACCAGCTGACCAAGGCCGACGTGGTGGCCCAGGACATGCTGTTCGCCACCTTGGACCCCACCTTGCGGATGCTGGACCTGCCCGATGGGCGCCCGGCGATCATGTCCGACACGGTGGGATTCATCTCCGACCTGCCGCACGAACTGGTCGAGTCCTTCCGCGCCACCCTCGAGGAGGTGAAGGAGGCCGACGTCATCCTTCACGTCCGCGACATCGCGAGCGCCGAGAGCGCCGCCCAGGCCCAGGACGTGCGCACGGTGCTGGAGCGCCTGGGGGTCAAGGTCGAGGACCGCAACATCCTCGAGGTCTGGAACAAGTGCGACCTTGTGGACGAGGACCTGCGCGACGACCTTGCCGGCGACGCGCGCCGCCAGAAACCGCCCGCGGTTCTGGTCTCGGCGGTCACCGGCGAGGGCTGCGAGGCCCTGCTCGCCACGATCGCGGCCCTGGTGGACGACGCCGAGCCGGTTGAGGTGTCCACGCTGGCGGGTGAGGGCGGGGCGGCGATCGCCTGGCTCTACCGTAACGGGCGGGTGATGGGCCGCCACGACGACGACAAGGGCGGGGTCCAGCTCTCGGTGAAACTGACGCCCCAGGCCCTGGGCCAGTTCGAACAGCTCTTCCCGAAGGTCGAGCTGCGCCACTGACCGCGCTCAGCCGGCCGCCTTCTCCGCCGCCTTGGCGGCGTCCCACAGGGCGTCCATCTCCTCCAGGTCGGACTGGTCGGGTGTCTTGCCGCGCTCGGCCAGCGCCGCCTCGATGAAGCGGAAGCGCCGCGCGAACTTGGCGTTGGTCGACCGCAGGGCGTCCTCGGGTTCGATGTCCAGGGTGCGGGCGATGTTGGCGACCACGAACAGCACGTCGCCCAGCTCCTGGCGGGCCTTCTCCAGGTCGCCGGCGGCGATCTCGTGTTCGAGCTCGGCCACTTCCTCGTGCAGTTTCTCGACCACCTTCTGGACCGTGGGCCAGACGAATCCGACCGAGGCCGCGCGCTTGGAAAGCTTGGTCGCGCGGGTCAGGGCCGGCAGGCCGACCGGCACATTGTCCAGAAGGCTGACCGTGACGCCCTTGGCCGCCCGCTCCTGGGCCTTGATTATCTCCCAGGCTTCCGTCTGCTCGGCGCTGGTTCGGTAGCCCTCGTCACCGAACACGTGCGGGTGGCGGCGGACCATCTTGTCGGCGATGGCCGCGGCGACGTCGTCGAAGTCGAAGGCGCCCTGGTCCTGGGCCATCTGGCTGTGGAACACGACCTGGAACAGCAGGTCGCCCAGTTCCTCCTTCAGATCGGTGAGGTCGCCGCGCTCGATGGCGTCGGCGACCTCATAGGCTTCTTCCACCGTATAGGGGGCGATGCTGGCGAAGGTCTGCTCCAGGTCCCAGGGACAGCCGGTTTCGGGCGTCCGCAGAGCGGCCATGATCGCTCGCAGGCGGTCGATGGGCGCGGTCATCACAAAACAATCCCCTTGGCGCCCTTATCCTCGGCGACCCGATCAGAGCGCGCGTCGCCGGGGCAGGCAAGCCCTAACGGCGTGCGTAGACCTTGCCGCGGCCAAGCTGGAAGGCGAAGCGGTCGATGCCGTGCTCTGCGTCGGCCCAGGTTCCGCCGATGCGCGAATCCCGGATATCCGACTCGTACCAGCTGTAGCGGATGGGCGTGACGTCGCCGTCGATGGAGATGGCCTTGCCCTCGACCGCCAGCCCTCCGGTGCCGAAGCTCTGGTAGGAGAGGCCGGGGCGGTCGCCGAGCTGCTTGAAGGTCGGACGGTTGGGCCGGGCGTCGGTCAGGGTGAGTTCGACGCGCCCGCCGGCCAGGACACCGGTGCGTTGCAGCTCGCGCCGCACATCGGCCTGGAGCTCGGCGACCAGGCGGTCCACGTCGCGAACGCCGTAGTCCTCGGCCGCCTTCTTGGCGAGTTCGGGACCGACGGTCACCTGGACGCTGGAGACTGTCGAGAGCGGTTCGGCGAGGGCCGAACCGGCCAGGCCGAGGAAGGTAATGGCCGTGACGAGAAGAGTGCGCATGGGGATGCTCCGGTGCGAAGGCGAGCGCAGCGTTCGATAAGAGATAGGCCCACGACGACCGAAGCGAAAGGCATGCCCAAAGCGTGGCCTTAGTGTGGCGGCCAGCGTCGCCTGATGATGGCTTGACGGTTCGCGGCGGACAGCCAAGTCTCGTCGCGAGCGATCAACTCAACCGACAAGAAGGAGGCCTCGCATGGCCCACAAGTTCGAAATCTCCAAGGACAAGGCCGGCGAGTATCGGGTCAAGTTCAAGTACAACAGCGAGGTCATGTTCTCGACCGAAGGCTACTCATCGAAGGCCAGCGCCAAGCAAGCCATCGAGTCCATGAAAAAGAACGGCCCCGACGCTCCGATCGACGACACGACCGACTAGGCGCGAGCCGGCTCCAGGCGCGCGAGATCGTCGCGCGCCTGGGCGGCGATCTCGAAGGAGGCCAGCCGCGCGGCGTGGTCGTAGACCTGGGCGGTGACCATCAGCTCGTCGGCGCCGGTGCGCTCGACGAAGGCCGCCAGGCCCCGCGCCACGGTCTGGCGCGAACCCACGACAGCGCAGCTCAGCGCCTGGCGAAGCATCGGCCCGCCCAGTTCGTCCAGGCGGCCCTCTGGGTCGTCGACCGGCGGGGGCAGGGGCCCGGCCCGGCCCTGTCCCAGGTTGATGAAGGCCTGCTTCACCGAGGTGAAGAGCCGCTGAGCTTCGGCGTCGGTCTCGGCTGCCACCACGTTCACGCCGGCCATCACATGGGGCCGGTCCAGATGCTCGGATGGCCGGAACTGGCTGCGATATAGCGCCAGGGCCTGGTCCAGATAGGCCGGGGCGAAGTGCGAGGCGAAGGCGTAGGGCAGGCCCAGCGCCGCGGCGAACTGGGCGCCGTAGGTGCTCGACCCCAGGATCCAGAACTCCACGTCCAACCCCGCGCCCGGCACCGCACGGATCAGCTGTCCCGGCTGGGCGGGGCGGAAATAGTCCATCAGCTCGATGACGTCGCGGGGGAACTGATCGACATCGGTGGCCAGGTTGCGCCGCAGGGCGCGGGCCGTGGCCTGGTCCGAACCCGGCGCGCGGCCCAGGCCCAGATCGATCCGGTTGGGATAGAGCGAGGCCAGGGTGCCGAACTGCTCGGCGATCACCAGCGGCGCGTGGTTGGGCAACATGACGCCGCCGGCCCCCACCCGGATGGTGGTGGTCGCCTCCGCCACATGGCCGATGATCACGGCGGTGGCGGCGCTGGCCACCCCGGTCATGTTGTGATGCTCGGCCAGCCAATAGCGCTTGTAGCCCCAGCGTTCGGCGTGCTGGGCCAGGTCGCGGGTGTTGCGGAACGACTGGGCGGCGTCGCCGCCCTCGACGATGGGCGACAGATCGAGGACGGAGAGGGGTGTCATCCGCTCCATATGGGGGTCTCCGTCCCGCAGGCCAGCCTAGAGTTCGAACGCGTAGCCGATCGCGGCGTCCTCGCTGGCGTCGGCGCCCTCGGTCCCGCCGACGGAGACATAGAGCGCCCGGGCCGCGGTGTTGCCGACATTGGTCAGCACCCAGGCCTCGACGCAGCCATGGTCGCGGCCGACCTGGAGCAGGGCGCGCATCACCATCTTGCCAAGACCCTGGCCCTGGTGACTGGCAGCGATCCCGACCTCATTGATCCAGAGCTCCGCCGGCTTGTCGGGATGGACGTAGTGGACGCCCGAAGCGAAGCCCACCACCAGGCCGTCGTCGACCGCGACCGCGATGTGGTGGCGGGGATCGGTGAGGAATTCCCGGGCGAGGGCCGGATCCACGGGGTTGTCGAACACTTCCGCGGCCACACGGCTGAGCACGGCCTCATCGCCGGACTGGAGGATC
This sequence comes from Phenylobacterium sp. LH3H17, assembly GCF_024298925.1. Classification (NCBI taxonomy): domain Bacteria; kingdom Pseudomonadati; phylum Pseudomonadota; class Alphaproteobacteria; order Caulobacterales; family Caulobacteraceae; genus Phenylobacterium; species Phenylobacterium sp. LH3H17. Next base: position 2,193,678 of record NZ_CP101283.1, read on the forward strand.
TTGATCTCAACTGCCATGCTGAACCAACTGGTTGTCGCACCTGGTGGGTCGATACGGAATCCGACGAAATGCAGATCCGAAAGGCCGTTATCGCGGATCAGACGCAACTGAAAGACTGCGTTCAGGCGTCATTGGAAGCGACCTATGGCGGGCTGTGGAGCTCGGAGCCGCTTTCGATGTGGGACGAGGCCTGGACGGCCGCGCGCATCGCATGCCTCAACGGGAGGATCGTCGGCGTCGGTCTGACCCGCGATGACGTCCTTAGCGATCTCTGGGTGCATCCTTCAGCTCAGGGACTGGGCGCGGGAACCCGACTGCTGGCCCGGCTGGAGCAGGAGATCTTCGCTCGCGGATTCGCGGTTGCGCGCCTGCGCTGCCTCGAACCCAACACCAGGGCCCGGAAATTCTACGCGTCGCGGGGCTGGTCGGAGGTCCGCGTGTATCCGCACGAGACGATCCCGCTGAACACCGTCGACATGGAGAAGGCGGCGAATTCGTAGCCGAATGACCGTATATCAATTGCGCCTAAGGAAGATTATCGGAAATTGCAGGCATGTGCGGGTGACACCGCTGAGTGATGCTCCGCGATCTTGGTTCAAACTACAACGCCGCGGCTGTGGCGGCGGCGACCACGGCAGATCACGCGGCTCCGGTCTTAATGACTGCTAACAACATGGCCGACAGCGGCCAGATTTGACGCGGACACCACAAGTTGTTTGACGGCGGATCGGAAGAACAATGTAATTCCAGGGTGTCCGGCCCTAGCCTCTGCTCGTGGCCGACAGCTTAATTTCGCGCGATTGGGGGTCAACCATGCCCAGGTTCCAGACGCTGCTTTCCGACCTCAACACTGCTTTCAACAGGCATGAAATCTCAAAACGGGTGGAGCGGATCGACGCCTTCGGGCCAGACCGTCCGCTTGACGAGGCGCTCGCCGAGATCGTGTCCGAGCCTGGAAGTGTCGAGCATCGGGCCTTCCGGAACTATATCCGCAAGATTCCTCCGGCAATTCAGGAGGGCCTGCGCAGCACCATCTACTCGGCGCTGCGGACCTCGCCGCCCACACTGATCACCTATGCCTGGGCGCCCGGCTACGACTTCGAGGCCACCTATTGGCAGGCGCCGGACACCGACGAGACCCGCGGCGGGATCACCGTCCTCATCAAGAGCCGCTATCCGGCGGATCGGCATCCGCTGGATACGGGCGGCGATACGTCGGCCTAGGAGCTGGCTGCGACTCCGGCGGCGGCGAGCCGCAGAGCCTCGCGCAGATGGTCGAGTTGCCGTCCGTCGGCATAGGGCGCGGCGCGCGGCCGGCGGGGCGACACCGGCGTGGCGCGGGCCTTGGCGTAGGCGATGGCCGCCTCCTCCAACCGCCCAAGCCGCGCCAGGCTCGCCGCCAGCACGGTCGAGGCATAGGGATCGGTGGGCAGGGTCGCTTCACTGGCCTGCTCGATGGCGGCCTCGTACCGGCCGGCGTAGTAGTTCGCCAGCGCCAGGGTTTCGCGCATGGGTCCAAGCTGCGGATCGAAGGGGCTGAGGCGGAGGCTTCGCTCGATGGGCTCCATCGCCGCCTCGGCCTGGCCGCTGAAGATCAACACCTGTCCCAGCCGATAGTGGCCATAGGCGAAATTGGGGTTCAGCCGCACCGCCTGGCGCGCGTTGGCCAGCGCGCCGCGATGGTCGGCCAGGTACAGGGCCGCCCCCGACAGGGCGAAATAGCCGTAGGCGTCGCGGGGATCGAGGGTGATGGCGCGCAACGCCGCATCGCTGGCCTCACGCAGGGTCGCCGTCGGGTCGCTGGAAATGCCGAAGATCGCCTGGCCGTAGAGCACCCGGGCCAGGCCGATGTGGCCTAGAGAAAGGTCGCCATCCAGGCGGATCGCCTCCTTGAACAAGGCATATGCCTCGGCGTCACCCTCCTCGGTGAGCTTGTTCAGGTGCCACATGCCCCGGTAGAAGCAGTCCAGGGCCGTGAAATCGTTAACGGCCTTGTGAGCGGCGCGAAAGCTCTCGCCGATCAGCATGGCGGGTTCGATGGCCGCCACCACCTGCTCGGTGATCTCGTCCTGCAGGGCCAGGATGTCGACCAGGTCGCGGTCGTACTGCTCGGCCCAGACGTTGGTTTCGGTCGCGGTGTCGATCAACTGGGCGGTGACCCGCGCCCGCGCAGCCAGCTTGCGCACGGCCCCCTGCAGTACGTAGCGAACGCCCAGTTCGCGGGCGACGCGGCCGATGTCGGCTTCTCCGACGCCGTAGCGGGCGCTGCTTTCGCGCGCGATGACAAAGAACCAACGCCATCGCGACAGCGCCGTCACCAGGTCCTCTGTCATGGCGTCGGCGAAATAGTCCTGCTGCAGGTCCCCGCTCATGTTCTTGAAAGGCAGGACGGCGATGGACGGTCTGCCCGGGGTCGCCGACGCCCTGTCGGCGGCATGGCTGGCCGCTGGAGACGTCTGAGAATTCGCCGCCGGTGAGGCGGCGGGCCCCTCGGCTTTTGACTTCACCAGCTCGGCGATGCTGGCCAGGACCTTGTTCCATTCGCCCCCCTCGCCCTCGCCGCCCCAGCCCGCCAGATCGGCGCAGTAGATCTGGTCGAAGGGCATGGGCGGGACGCAGGGCTCCAACACGACTTGAACCAGCTTCCCGCACTCGCGCGCCCGGTTGGCCTCGGACCGCACCCATTGGGAGCGGATGGCGTCGGCCGACCACAGGACGATCACCGCCTTGGCGGAGTCCAGCTGTTCGGCGATGACCTCGGCGTAGGATCGGTGCGGGGGCAACTCATCGTCGCGCCACACCTCATAGCCCGCCCCGCGGAGCACCTCGCCCAACAGCTTGGCGTGGGCGGCGGAGGATCTCGCGTACGAGATGAAGATGTCCGGCATGGCCCTTGGCCCCGCAGACCTGAACAGACAAACCTAGCACATCATGGGCCTGACGTTGGGGCACGCTTTACCACCCTGCCCTCCCTGCTAGGCTCCCGGCACAATGACAATCCAGGGAGCTAGCCAGGTGGCCGAACCGCGACTGCCCAAGGCCTGCATCATCGGCGCGGGATGTTCCGGCTTCACGACCGCCAAGCGGCTCAAGGATTTCGGTATCCCCTACGACTGCTTCGAGATCTCCGATGAGGTCGGGGGCAACTGGTACTACAAGAACCCCAACGGCATGTCGGCCTGCTACGAGAGCCTGCATATCGACACCTCGAAATGGCGGCTGGCCTTCGAGGACTATCCCGTGCCGACCGACTGGCCGGACTTCCCTCACCACGCCCAGCTCCACCAGTACTTCAAGGACTATGTGGACCACTTCGGCCTGCGTGAGACCATCACCTTCAACACCGCGGTGGAGAAGGCCAGGCGCACGGCCGAGGGCCTCTGGTCGGTGACGTTGTCGACCGGCGAGACCCGCACCTACGACGCGCTGTTCGTCTGCAACGGTCATCACTGGAGCCCGCGCATCCCGGAATACGAGGGCGAGTTCGACGGCCCGGCCTTCCACAGCCACGCCTATTTCGACCCGTTCGATCCCGTGGACATGCGCGGCAAGAACGTCGTGGTGGTGGGCATGGGCAACTCGGCCATGGACATCGCCTCCGAGCTCGCCCAGCGCCCGATCGCCAGGAATCTGTGGGTCTCGGCCCGCCGGGGCGTCTGGGTGCTGCCGAAGTACATGAACGGCAAGCCCGCCGATAAGGCCAGCGCCCCGGCCTGGATCCCGCGCAAGCTGGGCCTGGCCATGGCGCGCGGGGTGATCAAGAAGGCCCTGGGGCGGATGGAGGACTACGGCCTGCCCAAGCCCGATCACGAGCCCCTGGAAGCCCATCCTTCCGTAAGCGGCGAGTTCCTGACCCGGGCCGGCTGCGGCGACATCAAGTTCAAGCCCGCCATCCAGCGCCTGGAAGGCAGGCAGGTGCGGTTCGCCGACGGCAGCGTGGAGGATGTGGACGCCATCGTCTTCGCCACCGGCTATGACATGCGCTTTCCGTTCTTCGAGGATCCGGACCTGGTTCCGGACGCCGATCACCGGCTGCCGCTGTTCAAGCGGATGATGAAGCCAGATGTCCCGAACCTGTTCTACATGGCGCTCGCCCAGCCCCTGCCCACCCTGGTGAACTTCGCCGAGCAGCAGGCCAAGCTGGCGGCGGCCTACCTGGCTGGGCGCTATCGTCCGCCCTCCCCCGATGAGATGCGCCGGGTCACGGCCCAGGACGAGCAACGCCACCTGGGCCAGTACTATCCGTCAAAGCGCCATACCATCCAGGTCGACTTCAACGCCTATGTGGCCGACCTGAAGCGGGAAATCGCCAAGGGCGAGAAGCGCGCCAAGGCTGCGGGTTACACCCTGCCCGTGCCGGCGCGCGCCGAACCGGCCCTCGCCGGCTAGTCGGGAAGGACCAGCTGGCCGCTGGCCACGCGCCGCAGGGTGTCGACGAAGAAACGCGGCTCCAGTTCCGTGATCCGGGCCTCCAGGCTGTCGACGGTTTCGTCGGGCGCCAGGGGAACGGCGCGGGCGGCGATCAACGGGCCGTTGTCATAGATCTCGTCGACCAGGTGGATGGTGACGCCGCTCTGCGCCGCGCCGGCGGCGATCACCGCCTCATGCACTCGGCGGCCATACATCCCCTCCCCGCCGAAGCGCGGCAGCGGGCCGGGATGAATGTTCAGGACCCGGTTGCGATAGGCGCCTAGCGTGCGCGGGCCCAGCCGGCGCAGATAACCCGACAGCACCACCAGCTCGACCCCGGCCGCCTGCAGCGCCGCGCAAAGCTGCGCGTCCGCAGCGTCCGGATCGGTTTGAGTGGTGATGACCTGCGTCGGGACGCCGTGCGCCCGGGCGAACTCCAGGGCTTGGGCCGCGCGGTTGTTGCTGACCGCCAGGCGCGCCTCGCCGGCCAGGGTCCCGGCCTCGATGGCGGCCACGATTGCCCTCAGACTAGAGCCGTTTCTCGACGCCAAGAATCCCAGCCTAAGTGGCGTATTTATCATCGATAATGGCCGTTCAGTTCATGTTCGAACCTCAGGCCGTCGAAGGCGGGCTCGACCCCTGGCGGGAGCTGCGCGGCCAGGGCGGCGTAGTCGAGATCGATATGCATGTTGGTGAGGATCGCCCGGCGCGGCCTCAGCCGCTCGATCCACTCCAGAGTCCGCTCGACGTGGGCGTGGGTCGGGTGCGGCCGCCAGCGCAGGGCGTCGACGATCCAGACGTCGAGACCGGCCAGCGCCTCGAGCGCCGCTCCGTCCAGATCGACCACGTCGCTGGAATAGGCCACGTCGCCAAAGCGGTAGCCCACAGACCTCACCGCGCCGTGGTCCTGGTCGAAGGTCACGACCGGAATGGCGCCCGACGGCCCGTGAACCGCCCATGCCTCACCGTGATGCGGGATCTCGTGTAGCTCGGCGATGGCCTGATAGGCCGCCTCCCCCTCGAAGATGTAGCCGAACCGCCGCCGCATGCTGGCGGCCGTGGGCGCGTCCACGTGGCAGGCGATCCGCGCCCGCTGACGGATGGCGAAGGCGCGGACGTCGTCGATGCCGTGGGTCTGGTCGGCGTGGTCGTGAGTCAGGAGCACGCCGTCGAGGCGCTTGGCCCCCGCATCTGAGGTCTGCCACACCAGATCGGGCGAGGTGTCGACAACCAGGGTGGTCTCATCCTCGGCCCGCTCCCCCCTGCGCCGGACCAGCAGCGAGCAGCGGCGGCGGCGGTTCCGCGGGTCGGCCGGATCGCAGGCGCCCCAGTCGCCGTCGGCGCGGGGGACCCCGCCCGAGGAGCCGCAGCCCATGATGGTGAACTCAAGAGTGCCGCTCATGGCCGCGGAATCCGGTCGAACAGGTCGAAGAAGGCGTCCTCGGTGCGGCGCTCGGCCGCCTCCGGCGTCCAGCCGCGGATCTCAGCCAGCTTGTGAACGATGGGCGCCAGATAGGCCGGCTCGTTGCGCCGGCCGCGATGCGGGACCGGGGCCAGATAGGGGCAGTCGGTCTCCACGATGATCCTGTCGGCCGGCATGTCGGCGATGATTTCGCGGACGTCCTCGGCTGCCTTGAACGTGGCGATGCCGGAGACCGAAAACCAGGCCCCGATCGCCGCCATCCGCGCCGCCAGTTCCGCCCCGGAGGTGTAGCAGTGCATCAGGAGCCTGAACGGCGCGCGGCCATACGCCTCTTCCAGCATGTCGCCCATGACCGCGTCGGCCTCGCGGGTGTGGACCACCAGCGGCAGGCCGGTCTCTCGGGCCGCGGCGATGTGCTGGCGGAATACGTCGGCCTGGATCTCGCGCGGGCTGAGGTCGTAGTGAAAATCCAGCCCCGTCTCGCCGATCCCCACCACGCGCGGGTCGGCCGCGAGGGCCACCAGCTGGGCCGTGGTCAGGTCAGTATGGTCCTTGGCCTCATGCGGATGCGCCCCCACGGTGCACCAGATGTCGGGCTGGTCGGCCAGCGCCCGCACCTTGGGAAAGTTGGGGATCTTGTCGCAGATATTGACCATCAGCCCGATCCCGGCGGCCCGGGCGCGGGCGATCACCGCCTCGCGATCCTCGTCGAATTGCGGCGCGTGGAGATTGACGTGGCTGTCGATCAGCATGGGGTCTCAGGCGCGGGCGGCGTCGCGCAGTTCGGTTAGGGCGGAGAAGAAGGCGTCCGCGCGGTCGAGATTGACCGCCTCCACCTCGCGCGGAAGGCGCTGCAGCGTCTCCCACGCCGCGGCCCAGCGATCAAGGCCGCCGAAGCCCTCGGCCGCCTGGCGCCGCAATTGGCCGTGCACCCGCTCGGCCAGGCGCTCAATCAGCAGGGCGAACTGCTGGGCCCCCTCCCCGCCGCGGAACCGGTCGGCGAGCGCGAGCGCCATGCCCTCGTCGACCTTGGGCAGGTTGAGCAGGATCTCGCGCGCCGCGTCATCAATGGCCACCGCGCCCGCCGCATAGAGGGCCACCGCCCGGCCGGGCGCGCCACCCGCCATCCGCGACACCCGGATGGCGTCCTCGGCGTTGGCTTCGGTCCGCGCCTGGACGAAGGACGCCACGTCGGCCTCCGGCAGGGCGTGGAAGGCGAGCCGTCGGCACCGCGAGCGGATGGTGGGCAGCAGCCGCCCGGGCGAATGGGAGACCAGCAACAGGATGCCGCGCGACGGCGGCTCTTCCAGTGTCTTCAGCACGGCGTTGGCGGCGTTGACGTTCAGGTCGTCGGCGGCGTCGATGATCGCCACCCTGTGCGGCGAGGTGGCCGGCGACTTGGAGAAGAACTCCGAGAGCTTGCGCGCTTCGTCGACCGGGATGACTTTGCGCGGCTTGCCGTCTTCGCCGATCCGCTCCAGCACCAGGATATCGGGATGGGAGTGGGCGATGATCTGGCGGCTGACCGGATGGTCGGGCGAGGCGCCGAGGATCCCGTAGCTCGGCTCGGGCGGCGCGCCCAGCAGTCGGCGGGCCGCGCGATAGGCGAAGGTCGCCTTGCCCACCCCTTCCGGCCCGGTCAGCAGCCAGGCGTGGTGCAGTCGACCCCGCTCGCGGGCGTCCTCGAAGGCCGTCTCGGCGATCTCGTGGCCCTGCAGGGTGAAGGTCAGCCGGGGATGGTCCTCAGCCATGGATGGCCAGCCGATCGGCGACCGCCGCCCAGACCTGGGCCTCGACCCCTTCGATGGTGTCGGCCGCGTCGATCAGGGCGCAGCGGTCCGGCTCGGCCGCGGCTATGGCCTGGAAGGCGGCGCGCAGGCGTTCGTGGAAGGCCGCGCCCTTTGACTCGAACCGGGTCTCGGCGTGACCGGCGGCGGCAGCGTGGGTTTCGGCCCGGGCCAGGCCTACGGCCACCGGCAGGTCGAAGATCAGGGTCAGGTCGGGCCGCACGTCGGCGACCACGTGGTTCTCCAACGCTGCGATCAGGCCGGGCGCGACGCCGCCCGCCCCGCCCTGATAGGCCCGGGTGGAGTCGAAGAAGCGGTCGCAGACCACCCAGGCGCCCCGCTCCAAGGCGGGCGCGATGGCGCGCTCAATGTGGTCGCGCCGCGCGGCGTACATCAGCAGGGTCTCGGTGACCGGGCTCCAGCGGTCGGCGGATCCCTTCAGGACCAGGTCGCGGATCGCCTCCGCGCCCGTGGAGCCCCCGGGCTCGCGGGTGGCGACCACATCGTGGCCGGCCACGCGCAGGCGCTCGACCAGGCGCCTGACCTGGGTCGATTTCCCGGCGCCCTCGCCGCCTTCGAAGGTGATGAACCGACCACGTGCCACGCGGCCAAATTGGCCGGTTCGCCGGCTTTGTCCAGCGCCCTAGAAGGGCCGAACGACGCGGGCCTCGGCGAAGCCGTAGGAGGCCACGCGGTCGCGCAGGCTCCAGGCAGCTCCCTCATCGGCCCCGCCCGCCAGCATGACCCGGTAGAGGGTCACCCCGTCGGCCCGCTGCACCGGCTCGATGGTCGCCGGGCCCGCCCCGGCCAGCTGGTCCGCCACCCGCTGGGCGTTGGCGGCCTCCGCGAAGGCTCCGGCCTGGACTCGATAGACGCCCGCGGTGGCAGGGACAGTCTTGACCGGCTGGACCGCGGCGATGGGCGCGAGCGGCGCCGAGGCGACCGCCGTCGGCGTGAGACCGCTGTAGGGGATGGGCGCGGCCGGAAGCGTCGAACTCGGCGGCGGCGAACCGTCGTAGGACGCATGGCGCAGGCCGGCGTCGGGCGGACCGAGTTCGGCCGGGCCGGCATAGCGCACGCGGACATTGGCCGTGCCCTGGCGGTCGAAGCCGAGCTGGCGCGCGGCCTCCCGCGACAGGTCGATCACCCGGCCGCCGACGAAGGGCCCGCGGTCGTTGACGCGCACGGTCATCTTCTTGCCGTTGTCGAGGTTGGTCACCTCCACCATGGAGGGCAGCGGCAGGGTCGTGTGCGCCGCCGAGACCGCGTTCATGTCGAAGACCTCGCCATTTGCGGTCGGCTTCATGTGGAACTCGTCGCCGTACCAGGAGGCGATCCCCTGCTGGTCGTAGGTCGGCTCTTCCTTGGGCACGTACCAGATGCCGGCCACCTGATAGGGTGCGCCGACCTTGTAGCGGCCGCCGGCTCCGTTGGGCTGGGCGCCGGGCGAAGGCCCCGAGGCGATCGGCCCGCCGGTCGGCATCCGCGCCGAATAGCGCGGCTGAGGCGTGGCGCAGGCGGCGAGCGCCGCACTCCCCATCAGCACCATGGCCAGGCTGCGCGCTTTAATCTGGATGCAGGTCATAGACCGCCCTTCCCTGTCTCGAACGCTCCCCAGCGCCATGCTCGGGGCCCAACATGGGCGCAAGGGTTTGAGCCAGGGTTAAGGAACAGGGTTAATTCGTTAATCCTGTTGCGCGCTTGGAGCCCCCCGCCCCGCGCTGCTATAGGCGCTGGTTCGCGCCGGATGGGTGGCCGAGTGGTTTAAGGCAGCGGTCTTGAAAACCGCCGTGGGTGAAAGCCCACCGTGGGTTCGAATCCCACCCCATCCGCCAGCGCCAGCGCCAGCGCCAGCGCCAGGAAGGCGAAGGGCTCCCAATAGTTCCTAATGTTCAGCGTCGAACGCGGATTTTGATTGCACTCGGCGCAATTCACATCCCAGGGTTATGTGGCGGGCCTGTTCCCGCGGAGCGGGGGCTCAAGTGCGCATCACAAAATTAAGTGTCGCGGCTGCAATCGCGCTGTCGTTTGCGTTGTCAGGGTGCGCCTACAATGCGCCAGTGGCCGTCTCTCCTAACCTCAACGTCTACTCCTCCTACTCTGAGAAAATTCCTGGTCGTTTCGTCCTGGTAGTCGACGCCGAGGCCTTCAATACGACAGTTCGTCCGACCGGCCTTGCCTGTTCCGCTCACCACTACCCTTTGGACCTCAGGCAGCAGTTCGTCGCATCAGTGACCTCAACGCTGCGCCAATTGGTCGATGACGTTCAAATATTGGAGCGACCGCTTCCCGCAAGCGACCTGGCGAGAAACGGCTTCGCGGGCCAAGTCGTGGTGAACGCCGAGACGCTAACGGCGCGGCTACAGGTGGTTGAGGGCTTCTTCAGATCCACGGCGGACTCGGTCGTCGAGCTCAGCGCCGGGATGACTGTCGACACTGTGAATGGCAGGGTTCTGGGCACATCTGCCCAAGGGTTCGGAAACGCGCAGAACGATGCCGGGATGATGTGCGGCAACACCGCGACGGCGATCGGCGGCGCCACCGAGAAAGCGATGCGACAATTGCTGGGGCAACTCGGGGAGCGGTTGAGCAACTCAGAAAGGCTGCGAAGGTCCGCCGCGCAGGAACCCGTTAGGGCCTTGGCGCCCAGCGCGGCCGCGGCCGCGGCCGCCCCAGCGGCTGCACCTAAGGTGGCGTGCGGGATGGTCAAGGGTCCCAATGGCGGGTCTAAACTCGTACCCTGCTGAAGGTGCGCAAAGCGTTCCTGACCATCGCCCGGCTACTTCGCGGAGCGCCCGGGTCGCTTCGAAGTGTTGAGCGTCACGGCGGCGCGGATGAGCGCCCTCAAGGCCTCTTCGTCGATCTTGTCGCCCTCGTGGATATCGATGGCCCGCCGCGTATTGCCCTCGAGGCTGGAGTTGAACAGGCCCGAGGGGTCGTCCAGCGAGGCGCCCTTGGCGAAGGTCAGTTTGACGGCGGTATTGTACGTCTCGCCCGTGCAGATCAATCCGGCGTGCGACCACACCGGCACCCCTCTCCACTTCCACTCCTCGACCACCTCGGGGTCGGACTGCCGGATAAGGCTTCGCACCCGGGCGAGCGTCTCGCCGCGCCAGTCGTGCAGGCCCTTAATCTTTGCGTCGATCAGCTGCGACGCGGAGGCCACTTCGGTTCTATCACTCATGGTTGGTCGTCATCTCGTGCGCCGTTGTCATTCTGAGCATCGCAAGCTGGTTGAGGCTCCACGCTCGTGCCTAGCCGTCGGCGCGCAGCGCGCCGCGCCGCTTAGCAAGGTACGGCAGGACGAACATGTAGAGGCCCGTGAGCGTCATCAGGGCGAGCGGAAACAGCGGCAGGAAATACTCCTTGCCCATCCCCAAGGTGACAAAGATGGCGGCCACGATGGCCGTGAAGACGATCGACAGCCAGCGGTGGGTCTGCCGGATCCAAATGTTCCAGTTCAAGGGGATCTCCTCTGAAGACGAGCCGATGCGGATGGGATGTTCTGGCTGGCGGCGGCCTCAAGCGCCCCGCGTCAGGAGTTGGTCCAGGTTTTCAAGGAACTGCCGCCACCCGACCATGGCGCCGCCGAAGGCCTGCTTCTGGTCCGGCCGGAAGCCCACCTGCTCCATGCGAAGGTGAGTGCCCGTGCTCGTCGGGGTCAGCGTGAAGGTCACCACGCTCGTCAGATCGAAGGCCGCATCGTCGTGCTTGAAATTCCAGGTGTAGGACAGCGTCCGATGCGCCTCGACGGCCAGGACCTCGCAGTCCAATACGCCGCCCCAACCTCCGCGAAGATTGAAACGGTGGCCCACGACCGGCTCAAAGTCGTTCTTCATGAGCCACGCCTCGATCAGGTGCGGTTGGGTGAGCGCGCGCCAGAGCCTTGCCGGCGGATGGGCGAACTCCCGCTCCACCACGACGGAGCGGGTTTCGGTCTTGGTGTTGCTCACTGGTCCATTCTCCCGAGCAGGTTTTCGAGATCGTCGAAGCGGGTTTCCCAGAAGCCGGTCATCTGGCTCGTCCAGTCGACCAGAGGGGCCAGGGCGGCGAGCTGCGCGCTATAGTGCGTCTGGCGGCCGGAGTGGCGGTCGCTCACCAGCCCGGCCTGCCTCAGGACCCCCAAATGCTTCGAGACAGCGGGCTGCGAGACCCCGGCCTGGGCTGTCAGGGCCCCGACGGTCTGCTCGCCTTCGCGGCACAGGCGTTCGAAGATCGCCCGCCGAGTGGGATCGGCGAGCGTCCTGAAGATCACGTCGTGCGCATTGGGCATCGAAATACATAACTCACTGGCTATTGATCTAACTCATAACCAGCGGGATATGTGTGAGTCAAGTGGACGTCAGTGGCTGGCGCCCTACCCCCAAGGGCTCCAGGCCCATAGGACGCCGGCCACGACCGCAAGGCCGCGAAGCTCGTTCAGGACGAGCAAGGCCAAGCCGATCCTGCCGACCGGAATCTTCCGCCCGCGCACAACCATGACCTGAGCGAAGCATGCCCGCCCGGTGAAGTGAAGAAAAAATTAACCTTCTTTAATATCGCCCCGCCAGAGGGCGAAGGCGGCCTCGGCCTCAGACCGAAGTCCGCAGCTCCAGACCCGGCAGTCCGCCGTCGGCGCGCCACTCCTCCAGCAGCTTGGTGAAGGCGATCGGTCCCTTACCGTAGGGCCCGTTGCGAACCGCCGAGGCTGAGGGCTTGCCCTCGTTGTTGTAGTAGCCGGGCGTGCACTCCTCGGCGAACTTCTGGCGCAGGATCGCCGTGGAAATGATGGTCTCCACCCACTCGGTCTCGGCGGCTTCAGAGGTCTCGACGGTGCGGACCTGATGGTCCAGGCAGTGCTTGACGATATAGGCCAGGTGCTTGGACTGCTCGTTCATCATGTGCGGGAAATTGACCGTGAACCCCGACTGCGAGTTCGAGAACACGAAGCAGTTGGGGAAGCCGCGCACGTGCATGCCGTGCAGGGTCGACAGACCGTCGCGCCACTTCTCGGTCAGGGTCAGGCCGTCGCGGCCGTGCAGCTCGTAGCCCGAGCGGCGGGTGTAGTCGGTGCCGACTTCGAACCCGGTCGCGTAGATCAGGCAGTCCAGCTCGTACTCGCGGCCGTCGACCACCACGCCGCGCTCGGTGATCCGCTCCACGCCCCGGCCCTGGGTGTCCACCAGGGTGACGTTCGGACGGTTGAAGGTGGCCAGATACTCGTCGTGGAAGCAGGGGCGCTTGCAGAACTGGTTGTAGTAGGGCTTCAGCGCCTCGGCGACGGAGCCGTCCCGCACCACGGAATCCACCCGTCCCCGGATCTGCTCCATCTTCTGGAAATCGGCCAACTGCACCAGGGCGGCCGGATCGTCGGGCGTCCCCTGCCCGCCATCGCCGGCGCGCTTGCGGGCGATCAGGCCCAGGTTGCGAATGATGTCGGTCCAGCCGTCATTGACGAGGTCCTGCTCGGCGAACCCGCCGGTGACCAGGGTGTTGAAGTTGTCCATGCGGCTCTGTTGCCAGCCGGGCTCCAGACTGCCCGCCCAGTCGGGATCGGTCGGCCGGTTGTTGCGCACGTCGATCGATGACGGAGTGCGCTGGAAGACATAGAGCTCGCCCGCCGCGGCTCCGAGGTGGGGCACGCATTGAACCGCCGTCGCCCCGGTCCCGATGATCCCCACCCGCTTGCCGGCCAGGCCGGTGAGCCCGCCGTTGGAGTCACCGCCGGTATAGGCGTAGTCCCAGCGGCTGGTGTGAAAGGAATGACCCTTGAAGGTCTCGACCCCGGGGATGCCCGGCAGCTTGGGCCGATGCAACGGTCCGTTGGCCATGGCCACGAAGCGCGCCTTCATCCGGTCACCACGGTTGGTGGAGATGATCCAGCGCGAGGTCGACTCCTCCCAGACCATCCCGGTGACTTCCGTCTGGAAGCAGGCGTTGGAATAGAGGTCGTACTTGGTCCCGATCGCACGGCTGTGGGCCAGGATCTCCGGCGCGCGGGAATACTTCTCGGCCGGCATGTAGCCGACCTCTTCCAGCAGCGGCAGGTAGATGTAGGATTCCACGTCGCAGGCGGCGCCCGGATAGCGGTTCCAGTACCAGGTGCCGCCGAAGTCGCCGCCCTTCTCGATCAGGCGGATGTCCTTCACCCCGGCCTCGCGCAGGCGCGCCCCGGCCAGCAGGCCGCCGAAGCCGCCGCCGATCACCACCACCTCGACCTCGTCGGTCAGCGGCTCGCGGCTGAACCCTGGCTCGACATAGGGGTCGTCGAGGTAGTGGGCGAAGTCGCCGACGATCTCCTGGTACTGTTGGTTTCCGTCGGCGCGCAGCCGCTTGTCGCGCTCGGCGCGGTACTTGGCGCGCAGCGCCTCGGGATCGAAGCCCAGATCTGTCCTGGTTTCGACGTCAACGGAATCCGCCATGAACCGCTCCTCCAACATACCGCTTCATCTAAACTCACCCTCCCCGCGCGGAAGGCAAGGGGCCATGACCGTGGCGCATGGAAGCAAGGCCGTTCGAAGCTTCCGTAGGGTCCCCGTGGCGCAGGCGAAGAGGTTCCACTACCTTGCTGTCTGTCGGCGACGCCCGGCGGTGGAACGGCTCACGGGCGCCTCGACGCGACCGCGGGAACAAGAGGTAGGGATCGATGCACTACAAGGAATTGAAGCAGGCCTGGACCGAGCTCACCGCGCCCGGACAGCCGTTCGAGATCGTCGAGGTCGAGGTGCGCGGCGAGAAGCTGCGCGCCTTCCGGCACGCGCCACCCTCGGTGCGCGAGATCTGGCTTTCGACGCTCCAGTTCGCCGATCGCGACTATCTCGTCTACCAGGACGAACGCCTGACCTATGGCGAGGCCCACGCCAAGGTGAACGCCATCGCCGCCTGGTTGACCGAGCAGGGCGTACGCCCCGGCGACCGGGTGGCCATCGCCATGCGCAACTATCCCGAATGGATGCTGATCTACTGGGCCTGCGTCTGCCTCGGCGTGGCCGCGGTCGGCATGAACGCCTGGTGGGTCACCGAGGAGCTCGCCTATGCGGTCAAGGACTCCGCGCCCAAGGTGATCTTCGCCGACAGCGAGCGCCTGCCCCGCATCCTGGAACGTCCCGAGATCGCCGAGGGCGCCTTGCTCGTCGCCGTGCGCACCGATCCCGTCCCGGCCGGCGTCATCCCGTGGGCGGATGTCGTGGCCAAGGGCGGCGGGATGCCGGCGGTGGCGGTTGATCCCGACGCCGACGCCTGCATCTTCTACACGTCGGGCACGACCGGCTTCCCGAAGGGCGCGCAGCTTACCCACCGGGGCTGTGTCGCCAACCTGATGAACATGATGTTTTCCGGTCAGGTCCAGGCCTTGGCCACGGCGCGGGCCACAGGCGTCATGCCCGATCCGGCCGCGCCGGTTCCGATCCCGGTGGGACTGATCACCACCCCGCTGTTCCACGTCACCGCCAACAACTGCGCCGCCTACGCGATCAGCGCCGCCGGGGGCAAGATGGTGCTGATGTACCGCTGGGACGCCGGCGAGGCCCTGAAGCTGATCGAGCGCGAGGGCGTCACCGCCATGAGCGGCGTGCCGACCATGGCGCGCGAACTGATCAGCCACCCTGACTTCGCCGCGACCGACACGTCCAGCCTGACCACCTTGGGCGGCGGCGGCGCGCAGCTTCCGCCCGACCTGGTTGGCAAGATCGACGCCCAGGTCAAGACCGCCCGCCCCAACACCGGCTACGGCATGACCGAGACCTGCGGAATCATCACCGCCGTGGCCGCCGACTTCTTCGTCGACAAGCCCGAAAGCTGCGGCCGCGCGATGCCGACCTTCGAGGTGAAGGTGGTCGACGACGAGGGTCGGACCCTGCCGCCCGGACAAGTCGGCGAGTTGTGGGTCAAGGGCACCCCGGTGATAAAGGGCTACATCAACCGTCCCGAGGCCACCGCCGAGTCGATCCACCAGGGCTGGCTGCGCACCGGCGATGTGGCCCGCATCGACGAGGACGAGTTCATCTTCATCGTCGATCGCAAGAAGGACATGGTTCTGCGCGGTGGCGAGAATGTCTATTGCGCCGAGGTCGAGGCCACGATCTTCCGGCACCCGGCCGTGGCCGAGACCTGCGTTTTCGGCGTCCCGGACGCGCGCCTGGGCGAAGAGGTCGGCGCCGCCGTGGTGCTGCGCCCGGGCGAAAGCCTCAGCGCTCAGGACCTGCGCGCGCACTGCGCGGCCATCGCCGCCAAGCACAAGATCCCGCGCTATATCTGGTTCCTGGAGGACCCCATCCCGCGCAACGCCAGCGGCAAGTTCCTCAAGCGGCAGCTGCGCGAGACCCTGGCCGTGGACGCCGCGGTCTAGGTAGGGTTCGGCCGCAGGCGACGGATCGGCGCGAACAGGCTAATTCTGTTTAACCCGAAGGACTTTCGCCGCGCGACCCGCGACCTATCGCCCGTCAGGCTTGTATTTCCCGCCTGCGACGGCGACTGTCCCCCCGGGTGTTCAGGCGCAGCTTCGGCGGCGTCATGGCGGTGCGAATCTGTCGAGTTCGCTCGCGTGGGAGGGGGCGGTCTTGGATCGAGAATCGGACGTCAGAGGTGAGGTCGTCATCGCGCGGCTGCACGCCCTGGTCCGCGCGGGGTATCGATCGGACCTGGGCCTGGAACGGACCAAGGGGGCGGTGACCTTCAAGCATCCGCGCAAGGCGGCCGAGGTCACCCTGTGGGCCGACGGCCGGGTCGTGGACGGCGCGCCCTCCTTCATCGCCAACGACAGCAACCAGACGATCATCGCGGCCGACGACAAGGCCGGGTTCGACAAGTTCATCGCCGATTCGCCGTCACCCGTGGCGGTCCGCAAAGTCGGCTCCAGTTTGCTGGAGACCGTGATCCTGGCCGCCGCGGCCTGGGCGATCCTGATCGGTGCGGTCTACAGCTTCTGGCGATTGTCCCAGTTCGTGCTCGGGACCATCATCCAGGCCCTGACCAACTGAGGGAGGCTCCCATGGCCGACTACGCCGCCGAGATCGCCGCGGCCATGGCCTGCCTGGACGACTTCATGGCCGCCTTCAACGCTCGCGACGTCAAGGCCTTCGAGGCGACGTTCAACCTGCCCAGCATCCGCCTGGCCTCGAACACCCTCACCATCATCGAGGCCGGCTACCATCAGCCCCAGATGTTCGAGCGCGGGCCCCTGGCCGAGTGGGACCATTCGGCCTGGGAGCGCCGCGAGGTCATCCACGCCGGGGCCGACAAGGTGCACATCGACACCCGCTTCACGCGCTACCGCGCCGACGGCAGCGTCATCGGCGGCTTCGATTCCATCTACGTGGTCACCCGCGAGAACGGTCACTGGGGCGTCAAGGCCCGCTCCAGCTACGCGCCCTAGGCGGCCCGTCGGCGCGAGGCCGAGATCGTGCCCCGCGATGAGCACTCGATGAAATCCAGCAGCTCGGCTGCCGCACCCTCGGCGATCTGGCGGGTCTTCGTCAATCGCTCGGCCAGGGAAGCGCTGCCCCGGAACAGAGTGCGATAGGCCCGTCGCAGGGCCAGGACATCGGCCGGAGAAAAGCCGGCCCGGCGCAGACCCACGAGATTCAGCGAGACCAGGCGAGCTCGGTCGCCCTGCACCAGGCAGAACGGCGGGACGTCCTGTGTGACGATCGAACCGCCGGCCACGAAGGCGTGCCGTCCGATACGGACATTCTGGTGCACCGCGCAAAGGCCGCTTACCCAGGCGGAGTCGCCCACCTCAACGGCGCCGCCGAGCATCGAGCCGTTGGCGATCTTGACCTCGTCGCCCAGCCGGCAGTCGTGGGCGATGTGGGCGGCGGACATGATCAAGTTCCGCGAGCCGACGACTGTCGCCTCGAGCGCCGAGCCGTGGACGGTGACGAACTCCCGAAAGACATTGCCATCGCCAACGATCACGCGCCCGACGCTGCCCGCCCAGCCGGCGATCTGCGGTCCGGCGCCGATCGAGCAGGCCTGCGAAAACCGATTTCCAGTCCCGATCCGCGTCTCGCCCTCAATCACCGCGTGCGGGCCCACGATGTTGCTAGGCCCCATCCGAACGCCCGCGCCGATTACGGCGTAGGGCCCGATATCGCAGGCTTCGCCGAGGCGGGCGTCCGGATCGACGATAGCAGTCGGGTGAATGCGCGACATGTTGCCAAGCTAGGTCTGCGGCCGCTCGGCTCAAACTCAACTTCGATGACCGATTGCGTCGCCCCTTGAGATCGCCGCCAAGGCGTGGCGATCTAGGCGTGGGGGAACAGAGGAGAGACGCCTCATGTTGAAACCCATCGCCATCGCGGCGGCCGTCGCCGCCCTCACCTTCCCCGCCGCGGCCCTCGCCCATCACGGCTGGAGCTCGTACGACGCGGAAAAGGTCATCAAGGTCACCGCGCCCTTGTCGAACGTGACATGGGGCAATCCGCACGGCGGAGCCAAGGTCCGCTATCAGGGCAAGTCCTGGGATGTCGTCCTGGCGCCTGTCGCGCGGATGGAGGCTCGCGGCTTGACCCAGACCATGGTCACCTCGGGCAAGCCGGTGACCTTGGAAGGCTATCCCCGCAAGGACGGCGTGACCGAGATGCGCATCGAGCGGGTCACGGTGAACGGCAAGACCGTCGAGCTCCGCTAGGCGTGGACGCCGCGGTCGCGCTCGCCGAGGTGCTGCAGGGCTCGGCCTTCGGCGCCTGGGCGCGCGGGTCCTCGTTCGCCTATCCGGCGGCGAACCTGACCCATCTGCTGGGCCTGGTGATGCTGGTGGGCGGAGTCGGCCTGCTGGACCTGCGCCTGTTCGGCCTGTTCCGCGCCATTCCGGTCGCGTCCCTGTGGTGGGTCCTGACGCCCATCGGCGTCGCGGGGTTGTTGCTGATGGTTTCGAGCGGCTTCGTCATGTTCGCCGCCGACGCCGGCGCGCTCGCCGTGTCCGACACCTTCCGGCGCAAGCTGATGCTGATCACGCTCGCCCTGCTCAACGCCGGCGCCTATCGCCTGGCCTGGCGCGGCAGGCTGGCGGACTGGGACGCCGCGGCGCCGCCGATCGCCCGCGCCCTCGCCCTGACATCCTTGCTGCTCTGGCTCTCGGTGGCGGCGCTCGGTCGCCTGATCGCCTACACGTAGGTCCCGATTCCCTTCGCTGGACGCCTGCCCTTGCCCACCGCCGTCTACGGATCGCCGCCGCGCGATGTCATCGAGACCCCCGCCGGAGCGGTCCAGGTCTCGCCCCTGGTTCCGGGATCGCAGGACCTGGCCCTGTTGCCGGACGGGGCGCTCGAAGAGTTCGTGGCCCTGGTTCCGCCCGGTGCGATCGAGTCGAGCCACGTGCTGGCCCAGGCCTTGCGCGTCCTGAAGCCCCGCGGCCTGCTGACCGCCGCCGCCCCCAAGGACAAGGGTGGGTTGAGGCTGAAGAAGATCCTGACGGCCATGGGCTGCGTGGTGGCGGAGACCTCACGTCGGCATCACAGGATCTGCGCAGTGGAGCGGCCCGAAACCCTGGTCGGGCTCGAGGCGGCCCTGGTGGAGGGCGCACCGCGTCAGCTACCGGACGGACTGTGGTCGCAAGCCGGGGTGTTCAGTTGGGACCGGCTCGATCCCGGCAGCGCGCTTT